>NZ_JBEXNM010000026.1:0-104250 GCF_040611095.1 Streptomyces sp. NPDC003077
GGAGCAGCGGTCGGTCCACGCCGTCGCGGGCCACGGGGAACAATTCCCCTTCCTGGCCGGGTGCCTGGGGCGGGTGGCCGGCGCGCGCATAAGACGTGCGCCGGGGCCCCAGGGGCGCGGCGCCCACCGTGGCGCGGCCCGCCTGACCGGAAGCCGGTCGAAGGCGCCGCAGAAGGGCGCGCGAGGGCGCGCCACCTGGCTCCGCCCCGTAACGGAAAGGCTCGCTCCCGGCCTCCGCCCCGGAAATGGAAAGGCTCGCTCCCAGGCCCTCCGCCCCGTACTGGAAAGGCCAGCCCCCCGCCTCCGCCCCTCCCACCAGCCACTTCACAGAACACTCAAGTGGCCAAAGGGTCTGGTGGTGACGCGGACACGCCGATAGGTTCAGCCCGACCTTTGTCATCCCAAGGGGAGGGTGCATGCGCAAGGCCACCAGATGGCTGCTGTCGCTCGCGGTGCTCGTCGGCACCGTGGGAACCGGAACCGCCACGGCGGGTGCGGCGACCGCCGCGGACGGAACGGACACGGCCACCGCGGCGAACCCGCGGGCCACCGACATCAAAGACCGCATCCTGGCCATCCCAGGCATGAGTCTCATAGAGGAGAAGCCGGTCGCCGGCTACCGCTTCTTCGTCCTGAACTACACGCAGCCCATCGACCACCGGCGCCCGTGGAAGGGCACCTTCAAGCAGCGCTTCACCCTGCTGCACAAGTCCGAGGACCGGCCCACGGTCTTCTACACCTCGGGCTACAACGTCAGCACCAACGCGAGCCGCAGCGAGCCGACGCAGATCATCGACGGCAACCAGGTCTCCCTGGAGTACCGCTTCTTCAACCCGTCCCGGCCCGACCCCGCCGACTGGAAGAAGCTGGACATCTGGCAGGCCGCCAGCGACCAGCACCGCCTCTACAAGGCCTTGCGCCGGATCTACGACCAGAACTGGATCGCCACCGGCGGCAGCAAGGGCGGCATGACGGCGACGTACTACCGCCGCTTCTTCCCGGACGACATGGACGGCACGGTCGCGTACGTGGCGCCCAACGACGTCAACAACAAGGAGGACTCGGCGTACGACCGGTTCTTCCGGACCGTCGGCACCGCCGAGTGCCGCAACGACCTGAAGGCCGTCGAGCGCACGGCCCTGCTGCGCCGCGGCGAGATGGTCAAGCGCTACAAGGACTGGGCCGACAAGGAGAAGGCGACCTTCAACACGGTCGGCAGCATCGACCGCGCGTACGAGGTCCTCGTCACCGACCTGGTCTTCGGCTTCTGGCAGTACCAGGACGCGTCGACCGCCTGCGCGAAGGTGCCCAAGCCCACGGCGAGCACCGACGAGCTGTGGAAGTGGATCGACACCATCGGCGGCTTCGACAGCTACACCGACCAGGGCCTGGAGAAGTACACGCCGTACTACTACCAGGCGGGCACCCAGCTCGGTGAGCCCGGCTACAAGTACCCGCACCTCAAGGGCCTGCTGCGGTACCCGGGCATCAACCAGTCCCGCACCTTCGTGCCGCGCGACATCCCGATGTCCTTCGACAAGCACGCCATGCGGGACATCGACCGCTGGGTGCGGCACAACGCCGAAGAGATGATGTTCGTGAACGGTTCCTACGACCCGTGGAGCTCGGAGCCCTTCCGGCTCGGCAAGGGCGCCGAGGACTCGTACGTGTTCACCGTCCCCGGCGGCAACCACGGCTCCAACATCGCCAAGCTGCGCGCCGCCGACCGCGCCAAGGCCACCGCCCGACTGCTGGACTGGGCGGGCGTCGAGGTCGCCCCGGGCGAACAGGCCACGCCGCAGGCGCCGTACAACAAGAAGCTCGACAAGCAGGAGACGCTGCGGATGCCGATGCTGCGTCCGTGACGGGCCTCGTAGCGAGGCGGTCGTAACGGGCTTCGTGCCGAGGCGGCGGTAATGGGCGCACGGCCTTGACTCCCGAGCCCGGGATTCACAGCCATCCGGCTTATGGCTACGAGCTCACAGCACCCCGGCCGCACCGGCGGCGGCCTCACAGGCGGCGGGCACACCCCACGGGTGTCCCGCCGCCCAGCTGTACGTACAGGGCCGTGGTGGACGGGCAGTCGGAACGGGACCGCACCGTCACCGTCACCTTGAACTCCGGGGCCCGCTGCCCCGAACCGTCGCAGGCCGTCTCCCGGACCTGGCCGCGCCGCGAGGTGTACACGCAGTCACCCGCCAGCGTCCGGGGCCCGCCGCCGCCCCCTGGGTCGCCCGGGTGGGGCGGCTCCAGATTGCGCATGCAGGCGTACCCCTGGGGGACCGCCCCGTCGCCGTCCTCGTCGGCGTCCGGCCGCTGGGCGCTGATGTGCAGGACGAAGTCCGTACGGTCAGGGCAGGGCGGCCCGTCCTCCGCCCGCCCCTGATGGCGCGCCAGCACCCGGGCCATGGCGCGTTCGCTGCCGCACGGGACCTGGTGGAAGACGGTACGGCCGCTGGTGCTGCACGTGCCCCGGGCCAGGAACGTCGTCTGCGTCCCCGCCGAACCGCCGCTCGGCCGCGGCGTGGGTTCCGGCCGCTGCTTCTGACACGCGGACGCCGCGAGCACGACGCACAGCAACGCCGCGCCCCACCCCGTGCCCCACCCCGCGCCCCAGGCCGCACGCCCCCTCGTCCCGCGCATCCCGGCCCGCACCTCCCCGTCCGACCATTCCGTGCGGCCCCAGCCTGACCCGCCCATACGGGTGCACGCCAGGCGCACGGGACGCATTGCGCATGCGGTACGGGGGGTGTGGTAAGGGCGCTACGGAGAAGTCACCAGGGCCAACGGCGCGGACGAGGATGCCTGCGAGGACGGCGTCAACGCGTGTAGGCCACGGCCGGTCGCTCACCTTATGGCGCGCGGGTCGTGGCCGTTCGCTCACCTTATGGCGTGTAGGCCACGGCCGGTCGTTCACCCTATGGCGTGTAGGTCGCGGCCGGTCGCTCACCTTATGGGTGAAGCGCGCGGAGGAACACTGACCTCGGGAGTGTGTTCCGGGCGCCTGTGTGAAGTGCCCCCGGAACACGACCGCTTCGGCGTCAGTACGACAACCCGTACCCCACCGGGTACAGCACCGCCCCCGCCTCTCCCGCCCGCGGCACCGGGACGGGGAGCCGCCCTTCCGGGTCCCGGCGACCGGCGATCACCCGGGCCGCCGCCCGGAGTTCGACGTCCGTCCAGGAGTAGGCGGCCAGCGCGGCGCGCACGCCGGGGAGGTGGGCGATGTCGTACGGGTTGCGGATGGCGAGCTGGACCACGGGCTTGCCGGTCTCCAGCAGCGCCGCCACCAGGGCGCGCTGGGTGGACGACGCGGTGACGTTGTACGTGGCCACGATCGCCGCGTCCCGGATGCCGAGCGCCGCCACCGCCGCGTCGATCCGTTCGCGCGAGGGCGCCGCCCCTGTGGACAGTGCGGTGGCCTCGAAACCCAGTTCCGTCAGGGACTTGGCCAGTACGGCGGTCGGCGGGCCACCGGTGCCGGACGGGGAGGCCGGGTCGGCGCCGACGACCAGTAGGCGGTGCCGGGTGCGCCGGGACAGCGGCAGCAGTTCGTCCTCGTTGACCAGGAGCGTCGTGGTGTGGTCCGCGATGCGGTCGGCGGCGGCCAGATGCCGGCGGACGCCGACGGTGCGGTCCACCGCGCGGTGCGTCGTATAGGGCCGCTCGAACAGGCCACGGCGCTCCTTCAGCTCCAGGATCCGCCAGAGCTTCTCGTCGATCGCCTCCTCGCTCAGCTCCCCGTCGCGGACGGCCTTGAGCACCGCGTTGTACGCGACGGCGAGATCGGGTGGGTTGAGGAGCTGGTCGACGCCCGCTTTGAGGGCGAGTACGGCGACGCGCGCGTCACCGTACTTCTTCCGTACGCCCTGCATACCGAGGGAGTCCGTCACCACCACGCCGTCGAAGCCCAGGCGTTCGCGCAGGATGCCCGTCAGGATCGGGCGGGAGAGCGTGGCCGGGTCCTCGGCCGGGTCGAAGGCGGGGACGACGATGTGCGCCGTCATGACCGAATCGATCCCGGCGGCGATGGCGGCCCTGAAGGGCGGCGCGTCCAGGCGCTCCCACTCCCGTGCCGTGTGGCGGATGTACGGCAGGTCGTCATGGCTGTCGGTGTTCGTGTCGCCGTGCCCGGGGAAGTGCTTGGCCGTCGCCGCGACGCCCGCGCTCTGGTACCCCGCCACCTGGGCGGCGACCAGGCGCGCGACGGCCTTCGGGTCGGAACCGAAGGAGCGCACGCCGATGACCGGGTTGGCCGGGTCCACGTTGACGTCGGCGACCGGCGCGTAGTTCTGCCGGATGCCCATCGCGTACAGCTCCGCGCCCGCGATCCGGGCCGCCGTACGGGCGTCCGCCGACGAGCCCCCGGCGCCCAGGGCCATCGCCCCGGGGAGGAGCGTGGCCGGCGCGCCGATGCGGGCCACGATGCCGTGCTCCTGGTCCACGGAGATCAGCAAGGGCACGGGGACGCGCTGGGCCGCGCCCGCCCGCTGGATGCCGTTGGACAGGTCGGCGATCTGGTGCGGGTCGCGGGTGTTGTGCGCCCAGCCGAAGTAGATGATGCCGCCGACGTGGTACTTCGCGATCAGCTCGGCGGCGTTCGCGACGCCGATCTCCTTGCGGTTGGCCTCGGTGTCGGCCGGGTCCGGGTCGGTCGCGGAATGGCCGTACACGCGCATCACGAAGAGCTGGCCGACCTTCTCCTCCAGGCTCATGCGGGAGATCAACCGGCGCAGCCGCGCGCGGGAGGCCGCGGCGCGGTCGGCGGGCAGGGCGGCGGACGCGGTGGCGGAGGACGCGGCGACGGACGCGGGGTGGGCCGCGCCGCTCCCGGTGACGCCGGTGGCGACCGCTACGGCGGCGGCAGCGGCGGTGGTCAGGACGGTACGTCTGGAGTGCTGCACCTGCGCTCCTTCCGGAGGGTTTCCTCGGTTTCCGGTCCGGTGCCCGTGCTTCGGCGGGGATGGGCTGGGATGGGCGGGGTGTCGCCGGTGCCGGTGCCGGTGCCGGTTCCTGGCTCCTAGCTGCTGGCCCCTGGGTGGGTGGTGCGGTGTCGCTGGACGGCTGGTGGGCCGCGTTCGGGCCCGGGGCAGGGGGTGGATCAGGGTCCTGTCGGGGGTGCGGGTCAGGGTCCTGTCCGGGGTTCGGGTCAGGGTCCGCGTCGGGGTTCTGATCGGGGTTCGGATCAGGGCAGGGTCAGGGGTCTGACCAGGGTGATTCCTGATGGCTCGGTACTGCTCAGGGTGGTTCAGTGGAGCCAATGGAGCGAGTGGAGCGAGTGGAGCCAGTGGAGCCAGTGGAGACCGGGCGGTTCAGTACGGAGCTCGGGCCGGGTGAAGGAAACTTTCAAGGAGACACGGATAGCCGGAAACCAACTGCCGGTCAATGGGAGGCGGCGGAGACGGCCAAGACGCGCCCCGGGACGCGGGACAAGAGCACACGACTGTGGCGGGTCGTGCCGAGCGGGGCAAGCGAGCCGAGCGGGGCGTCAGGAGCGGCGGGGGCGTTTGGGACGGCGGACGCAGGGGTGAAGCCCGAAAAAGGGGGTGGTTCCAGCCAGGCCGAACCGTCCGGGGAACGGCGGAGGGGTCCGCCACCGGCGCGGTTGGAGGGGGGTGCGCCGGTGGCGGTGTGCTGCCGGCCGCAGGCGGCGGAGAGGGTGGTCAGCGACGCAGCCAGCAGCGAGGCCGACACCGCTCTGCGGAGACTCACCAGCAGCACGCCCCTATGACGGACAGCATGCCGCGTGGGTTCCCCGGTTCGGCTTGATTTCGGGGAAAAGGCATGGATGTGGGGGATGAGCAGGATGCGGAGAAATGGGGGTGATGTGAGGGGACGGACCCAGACGGGGGCGTGAGCTTCGGGCGGCGTGGTTCGACGCGCAAGTCGGTCACGGACGGGGCACTCGGTGAGTCGTCGGCTACAGGTGGAGGTGCCTCCGGGCGCGACTTCCGGGCGGGACGGCCTTCGGCCGGGGCGGCTTCCGGGCAGGGCAGCCTTCGGGCGGGGCGGCTTCCGGCGGGGCGGCCTCCGGGACGCTGATGCGGCGCGGCGCCGGGTCCTGCCGTCACCGCCGAAGCGGCGTCGTTCGCCCGGCAGGCGCCGCCTTGACGACCGGGCCTGGGGATCAGGGCCGGTCGGAGAGGTCGCGGAAGGGCGCGGTGGCGGCGTCGGGGCCGGTGACAGCGTCGGGGCCGTTGGCCGGGGCGTTGGCGAGGAGGCGGCCGAGGTAGGCGCGGCCTTCGGCCAGCAGGTCCGGCAACGCGGCGGCGTCCGGGTACCAGCGCTTCTCGTACTCCCAGCACACCCAGCCGGCACCACCGGACCGGCGGACCGCATCGAGGCAGTCGGCGAGCGGCAGGGCTCCCGCGCCGAGCGCGAGCGGGGTCGTGTCCTCGGCGGAGGCCACGTCCTTGACCTGGACGTAGCCGAGGTATGGCGCCAGCGCGGCATGTGTGGCGGCCGGCTCCTCGCCGCCCAGCCACGGATGCAGCACGTCCCAGAGGGCGCCCACGCTCCGGTGCCCCACCAGCCCCAGGACGCGCGCCACGTCCGCCCCTCGGCGGTGCGAGTCGTGCGTCTCCAGGAGGACGCGCACCCCCCGTTCGGCGGCATACGGGGCGAGGGCCCCGAGTCGGCGCGCGGCGTCCGCGTCGGCTTCGGGGGCGGGACGATCCCCGCCCCCGGGGAACACCCGTACGTACGGCGCCCCGAGCCCGGCGGCAAGCTCCACCAGGTCCGTCAGCTCCGCCGCCAACTCCTCCTCGCCCTTCTCGTCCAGAGCAGCGGCCACCCGCGCGTACCCGGCGACCGCCAACAAGTGCACCCCGGCCGCGGCGAACTGTTCCCTCACCTCCTCCTGAGCACGCGGGGCGAGCCCGGGACGCACCGGTTCCTCCGGATGGGTGCGCAGTTCCACCCCGTCGAATCCGGTCTCGACGGCCAGCCGCACCACCTCGTCCACAGGCATCCCCGGCACACCGAGGGTTGAGAACGCACAGCGCATATCGCTCATACCTCCACAGGATCAGAAGCGGGTGACGGGGACAAGTAAGCGGCTGGAGAGGGGAGCGGCCTCGTGTTGTCCACTCGGTAGGAATGCCCGGACGTGGCTCTGTACGGGTACCTGGTCATGCCTCGGCCGGGCACCCGGACGTGTCCTCTGCGCGGGCACCTGGGCGCGCCTGTGCGTCCACGTACGGGCACCCGGGCGCGCCCTCGTACGAACCCCCGGCGCGCCCGCGCCCGCGCCGTCACGCCCGGCAACGTCACCGACATGCCCCGCGTCTCTCCAGGCCCCTATACCGCCCTCCAGACGGCCGATCCCACCTCTCACAACCCTTGCCCTACCCCTCCGCCCCCCACCGCGTCCCTCTTGTCGCCGCATCGGCGCGCGGGCTAGCTTCTGGGGCAAAGCAACCGAAAGCGTTTGCTACGGCCTGACCAGACGCCTGCCCGGGACGGGCCCGATCCACCCATCCGGCCCCTGCGAACTCGCCTGTGGACTCGTCTGCGGATTCGTCGCTCAACCGCCCCAATGGCGCACCCGTAGGCCATCAGGCAGCAACAACCCCATCGGCCAGCCATCAGGCAACCCACCCGAATCGAACAGCCACCCGGCAACCAGCGCACCCATCAGGCGAACCGCCACCAGCTCACCACCCCCACGCTCCGCACCACCGCCATCCACTCCCGGAGGTCGCCGGCCGTGACCCGTAAGACCGAAACCGTACGCATCGCCATGAACGGCGTGACCGGGCGCATGGGATACCGCCAGCACCTGGTCCGTTCCCTGCTCGCCCTGCGGGAGCAGGGCGGGCTCGACCTCGGTGACGGCACGGCGGTCCTGCCCGAACCGGTCCTGGTGGGCCGCGACGGACACAAGCTCCGCACCCTCGCCGAGCGACACGGCGTGGAGCACTGGACCACCGACCTGGACGCGGTGCTCGGCGACGCCGCCGTGCGGATCTACTTCGACGCGCAGGTGACCGCCGCCCGGGAGAGCGCCCTGAAGAAGGCGATCGCCGCAGGCAAGCACCTGTATTGCGAGAAGCCCACCGCCACCACCCTGAACGGCGCACTCGACCTGGCCCGACTCGCCCGGGAGGCAGGCGTCAAGAACGGCGTGGTCCAGGACAAGCTGTTCCTGCCGGGGCTGCGCAAGCTCAAGCGCCTGGTGGACGGTGGGTTCTTCGGCCGGGTGCTGTCGGTGCGGGGCGAGTTCGGCTACTGGGTCTTCGAGGGCGATTGGCAGCCGGCGCAGCGCCCGTCCTGGAACTACCGCGCCGAAGAGGGCGGCGGCATCGCCATGGACATGTTCCCGCACTGGGAGTACGTCCTGCACGAGCTGTTCGGCCCGGTGCGGACCGTGCAGGCCCAGGTCACCACGCACATCCCGCGCCGCTGGGACGAGACCGGCGCACCCTATGACGCCACGGCCGACGACGCCGCCTATGGGATCTTCCAGTTGGAGGGCGGCGTCGTGGCGCAGATCAACTCCTCCTGGGCGGTCCGCGTCCACCGCGACGAACTGGTGGAGTTCCAGGTGGACGGCACCGAGGGCTCGGCCGTCGCGGGCCTGCGCCACTGCCGGGCCCAGCACCGGTCGGCGACCCCGCGCCCGGTCTGGGATCCGGACGTCCCGGCGGCCGAACGGTTCCGCGACCAGTGGTACGAGGTCCCCGACAACACCCCGCCGAGCCCGTGGCCGAAGGCCGGAGGCGGCAACGGGGCAAGAGGATCGTTCCCCACCCCGGCCGGAGGTTTCGACAACGGCTTCAAGCTCCAATGGGAGCTGTTCCTGAGGCACGTCGTTCGTGACGAACCCTGGCACTGGGACCTGCTGGCGGGCGCCCGCGGCGTCCAACTCGCCGAACTGGGAATGCGGTCCTCCGAACTGGGCCGCCGCCTGGACGTCCCGGAACTGTCCCTGTGAGGCACACACCGCCCGCTGCCCCAAGGGCCCAGGAAAAGCGCGAGACGTGATCCCCACTCCCACGAGGCGCGAGACGTGACCGCCATCTCCGTAAGGCGCGAGACGTGATCCCCACTCCCGTAAGGCGCGAGACGTGACCCCCATTCCCATGAGGCGCGAGACGTGACCCCCACCCCCATAAGGCGCGAGACGTGACCCCCACCCCCATGAGGCGCCAGACACGACCCCCCACCCCCATAAGGCGCCAGACATGACACTCCACTCCCGTGCCGTCTTCGCCGCAGCGCACGTCGTGGCCGACCCGTACGCGGACACCACCCCCGACGGCCCCGCCGCCCTCGACTGGGACGCCACCCTGGCCTTCCGCCACCACCTGTGGTCCCACGGGCTCGGCGTGGCCGAGGCCATGGACACCGCGCAGCGCGGCATGGGCCTGGACTGGCCCACCGCCGAAGAACTGATCCGCCGCTCGGCCGCCGAAGCACGGTCGGTGGGCGGGCGGCTGGCCTGCGGAGTGGGCACCGACCAACTCCCCGAGTCCGGCGCATCCATGGCGCAGGTCCGGCACGCATACGAGGCACAACTCGCCCTGGTGACCGAGGTGGGCGCGCAGCTGATCATCATGGCGTCCCGCCAACTCGCCGCAGCCGCCAACAGCCCGGACGACTACCAGGAGCTCTACGGCCACCTGCTGCGCCAGGCCCCCACGCCGGTGATCCTGCACTGGCTGGGCCCGATGTTCGACCCGGCACTGGACGGCTACTGGGGCAGCCCGGACCTGACCACCGCCACGGAGACGTTCCTACGCATCATCGCCGACCACCCGGGCGCGGTGGACGGCGTCAAAGTGTCCCTCCTCGATGCCGAACGGGAGATCGCGCTGCGCCGCCGCCTCCCGGAGGGCGTGCGGTGCTACACGGGCGACGACTTCCACTACCCGGAACTGATCGCGGGCGACGCGCACGGCCACAGTGACGCGCTCCTCGGCGTCTTCGACCCGCTCGCACCGCTCGCCGCAGAGGCCGTAAGCGCCCTGGACGCCGGGGACACGGCGGGCTTCCGCGCCGTACTGGACCCCACGGTCTCGCTCGCCCGCCACCTCTTCCAAGAGCCCACCCGCTACTACAAAACGGGCGTGGTCTTCCTGGCCTGGCTGGCCGGCCATCAGACGCACTTCACCATGGTCGGCGGCCTCCAGTCGGCGCGTTCCCTGCCCCACCTCAAGACGGCCTACGAACTGGCGTCCGGACTCGCCCTGTTCCCCGATCCGGAGCTGGCCGCGAGCCGGATGCGTGCGCTGCTGACGGTGTACGGGGCGGACACGTGACGGGGCCCGGCGGCGCGGGCGATGGCGCAGGCCGACGACCCGCCCCGGCCGTGACCGGCCCCGCCCCGGCCGTGACCGGCCCCGCCCCGGCCGTGACCGGCCCCGGCCAGGAAGGTGATCCCGCAGACCGGCGGCCCGCCCCGGCTCCCGCCCGGCTCAGCATCAACCAGCAGACGATCAGGCAGTGGTCGCTGCCCGAACTGGCGGCGGGGTGCGCGAAGGCGGGCGTGCGCGGCGTGGGCCTGTGGCGCGCGCCGGTCCAGGAGTACGGCGTGCCGGCCGCCGCCCGACTGATGCGGGACGCGGGCCTGGAGGTCACCAGCCTGTGCCGGGGCGGCTTCCTCACCGATACCGACCCGGCACAACGTGCGGCGGCGCTCGCGGACAACCGCGCCGCCATCGAGGAAGCGGCCGTCCTGGGGGCGAACACCCTCGTCCTGGTCTCCGGCGGCCTGCCGCCCGGCAGCCGCGACCTGTCCGGCGCGCGCGAGCGGATCGCCGACGCCCTGGGGGAGTTGGCCCCGTACGCCGCCGAGCGGGGCGTGCGCCTGGCCATCGAGCCGCTGCACCCGATGTACGCGGCGGACCGCTGCGTGGTCTCCACCCTGGCGCAGGCGCTGGACCTCGCCGAACGGCATCCGGCCGACCGCGTGGGCGTCGTCGTGGACACCTACCACCTGTGGTGGGACGACACCGTGGGCGACCGCATCGCCGACGCGGGAGCCGGCGGCCGGATCGCGGCCTTCCAGCTCGCCGACTGGGTCACCCCGTTGCCCGAGGGCGTGCTCCTGGGACGCGGGCAACTCGGGGACGGGTCGGTGGACCTACGGTGGTTCCGGGAACGGGTGGACGCGGCCGGCTACACGGGCCCGATCGAGGTGGAGATCTTCAATCCGGCACTGTGGGCCCGGGACGGCGCCCAGGTCCTCACCGAAGTCATCGACCGCTTCCGCACGCACGTCCTGTGAAGAGCCACACCACCGATAGATCCCCTGACGCGCCGACAGCCCCCCGGGGAATGTCCACGTCCAGTAACGAAAAAACAACTCACCGAATCCGTGCAACCCTTCCGCGCCGCAGAGGGTCGTACATGTCATCAGTCCCAGGGGGAGGGATCCGGAGGGAATCGGGGGATTCAGGGTCCGGGAGATTCGGGACTGACAAGGAGGGGGAAGCGAGGGGCCCGGTCTTCGGACCGGGCCCCTCGGACGTGGGGGGCGCGACACGGATAGGCGGGGCCCCGCCCGACCGTGCAAAAGCCCCCACCGGTCACCGACACCGACCTCATGCGGACCGCACGCCACCACCACCGCCGAGATCCCCGAGGCCCGCAAACCGCCAAACCCGCAGCCCACCCCACCCCTCACCCGAGTTATCCACAGCCCCGGACGGGATGTCCGAGCCCGGCGGTACGGTCGGGTCATGTTCAATCCAGCCGTGGTCGAAGGGGTCCTGGAGCGGATCACCTACGCCAACGAAGAGAACGGGTACACGGTCGCCCGGGTCGACACCGGCCGCGGCGCGGGTGAGCTGCTGACGGTCGTCGGATCGCTGCTCGGCGCGCAGCCGGGGGAGTCGCTGCGGATGGAGGGCCGCTGGGGTTCCCACCCGCAGTACGGGCGTCAGTTCACCGTCGAGAACTACACCACCGTGCTGCCCGCGACGATCCAGGGCATTCGCCGCTACCTCGGCTCCGGCCTGATCAAGGGCATCGGTCCCCGCATCGCCGACCGCATCGTGGAGCACTTCGGCACGGACACCCTGGATGTCATCGAGCACCAGCCGGAGCGGCTGGTGGAGGTGCCCGGCCTCGGCCCGAAGCGCACGAAGA
The DNA here is from genome assembly GCF_040611095.1 of Streptomyces sp. NPDC003077. NCBI lineage: Bacteria > Bacillati > Actinomycetota > Actinomycetes > Kitasatosporales > Streptomycetaceae > Streptomyces > Streptomyces sp. NPDC003077. Next base: position 12,094 of record NZ_JBEXNM010000026.1, read on the forward strand.
TGATCGGCGCGGCCTGGGAGGAGCAGAAGGCCATCAAGGAGGTCATGGTCTTCCTCCAGGGCGTCGGCGTCTCCACCTCCCTCGCCGTGCGCATCTACAAGAAGTACGGCGACGCCTCGATCTCCGTGGTGAAGAACCAGCCGTACCGGCTCGCCGCCGACGTCTGGGGCATCGGGTTCCTGACGGCCGACCGGATCGCGCAGGCCGTCGGGATACCCCACGACAGTCCGGACCGGGCGAAGGCGGGCCTCCAGTACGCCCTGTCGCAGTCCGCCGAGCAGGGCCACTGCTACCTGCCGGAGGAGCAACTGATCGCCGATGCCGTCAAGTTGCTCCAGGTGGAAATCGGCCTGGTCATCGACTGTCTGGCCGAGCTGGCGCAGGACCCGGAGGGTGTGGTCCGGGAGACCCTGCCGTCCCCGTCGGGGGACGACGCCGAGCCGGTGAAGGCGATCTACCTGGTGCCGTTCCACCGCGCCGAGCTGTCGCTGGCGGGGCGCGTGCGGCACCTGCTGCGCTGCGAGGAGGACCGGATGCCCGCCTTCCGGTCCGTCGCCTGGGACAAGGCGCTCACCTGGTTGGAGCGGCGGACGGGCGCGCAGCTCGCGCCGGAGCAGGAGGAGGCCGTCAAGCTGGCGCTGACCGAGAAGGTGGCGGTGCTCACCGGCGGCCCCGGGTGCGGCAAGTCCTTCACGGTGCGTTCCGTGGTCGAGCTGGCCCGCGCCAAGAAGGCCAAGGTGGTGCTGGCGGCGCCCACGGGCCGGGCGGCCAAGCGGCTGTCCGAGCTGACCGGCGCCGAGGCCTCCACGGTGCACCGCCTGCTGGAGCTCAAGCCCGGCGGCGACGCGGCGTACGACAAGGACCGCCCGCTGGACGCGGACCTGGTGGTGGTCGACGAGGCGTCGATGCTCGACCTGCTGCTCGCGAACAAGCTGGTCAAGGCCGTGCCGCCGGGGGCTCATCTCCTCCTGGTCGGGGATGTGGACCAGCTCCCCTCCGTGGGGGCCGGTGAGGTGCTGCGTGATCTGCTCGCACCCGGCGGCCCGGTTCCCGCCGTCCGGCTGACGAGGATCTTCCGGCAGGCCCAGCAGTCGGGCGTGGTCACCAACGCGCACCGCATCAATTCCGGGATGCCGCCGATCACCACCGGTCTGTCCGATTTCTTCCTCTTCGTGGAGGAGGACACCGAGGAGGCGGGCCGCCTGGCGGTGGACGTGGCGGCCCGCCGCATCCCCGCGAAATTCGGACTCGACCCTCGTAGAGACGTTCAGGTGCTGGCGCCCATGCACCGGGGCCCGGCAGGCGCCGGCACGCTGAACGGCCTGCTTCAGCAGGTCATCACCCCGGCGCGGCCCGACCTCCCCGAGCGCCGCTTCGGCGGCCGTACCTTCCGTGTGGGTGACAAGGTCACCCAAATCCGCAACAACTACGAAAAGGGTCGCAATGGTGTCTTCAATGGCACCGTCGGCGTCGTGACGGATATGGACCTGGACGAGCAGCGGCTCACCGTCCATACCGACGAGGACGAAGAGGTGCCGTACGACTTCGACGAGCTGGACGAGCTGGCCCACGCCTACGCGGTGACGATCCATCGGTCCCAGGGCAGTGAGTACCCGGCCGTGGTGATCCCCGTCACCACGGGCGCCTGGATGATGTTGCAGCGCAACCTGCTGTATACGGCCGTGACACGGGCCAAGAAGCTGGTGGTCCTGGTCGGCTCGCGCAAGGCTTTGGGGCAGGCCGTACGGACGGTTTCGGCCGGCCGCAGGTGGACGGCACTGGATCACCGACTGGGAGGCACGATGTGATGTCGCCCCTTCCCCAATCGGGGCGAAGGAGAGCAGGATGGGCACCCGAGACGGCACTGAGTGCCGCTCAGAGGCCCTATGGCCGACCCCGAGTGCACACGCAAGGGCCAAATGGGGGAAGGTATAGGCAGTCAGGGCACCTCGAAGAAGAGGCACAACGTCGGTGAGGGATGACGTGAGCGACAACTCTGTAGTACTGCGTTACGGGGACGGCGAATACAGCTACCCGGTCGTCGACAGCAGCGTCGGCGACAAGGGCTTCGACATCTCGAAGCTGCGCGCCCAGACCGGTCTGGTGACCCTGGATTCCGGTTACGGCAACACCGCCGCGTACAAATCCGCGATCACCTATCTCGACGGTGAGAACGGAGTGCTCCGCTACCGCGGCTACCCGATCGAGCAGCTCGCAGAGCGCAGCACGTTCCTGGAGACGGCCTACCTCCTGATCGACGGCGAACTGCCCACCGTCGATCAGCTGGCGACCTTCAAGCAGGACATCACGTACCACACCCTGCTGCACGAGGACGTCAAGCGCTTCTACGACGGCTTCCCACGTGACGCGCACCCGATGGCGATGCTGTCCTCCGTGGTCAGCGCGCTGTCCACCTTCTACCAGGACAGCCACAACCCGTTCGACGAGCGCCAGCGCCACATCTCCACCATCCGGCTGCTGGCCAAGCTGCCGACGATCGCGGCCTACGCGTTCAAGAAGTCGGTCGGCCAGCCGGTGGTCTACCCGCGTAACGACCTGGGCTACGTCGAGAACTTCCTGCGCATGACGTTCTCGGTGCCCGCAGCCGAGTACGAGCTCGACCCGGTCGTGGTCAGCGCCCTGGACAAGCTGCTGATCCTGCACGCGGACCACGAGCAGAACTGCTCCACCTCCACCGTCCGCCTGGTCGGCTCCTCGCAGGCCAACCTGTTCGCGTCGATCTCGGCCGGCATCAACGCGCTGTGGGGCCCGCTGCACGGCGGCGCCAACCAGTCCGTGCTGGAGATGCTGGAGGGCATCCAGCGCGACGGCGGCGACGTGGACTCCTTCATCCGCAAGGTGAAGAACAAGGAAGACGGCGTGAAGCTCATGGGCTTCGGGCACCGCGTCTACAAGAACTTCGACCCCCGGGCGAAGATCATCAAGGCGGCGGCGCACGACGTCCTCTCCGCGCTGGGCAAGTCCGACGAGCTGCTGGACATCGCCCTGAAGCTGGAGGAGCACGCGCTCTCCGACGACTACTTCGTCTCGCGCAAGCTCTACCCGAACGTCGACTTCTACACCGGCCTGATCTACCGGGCCATGGGCTTCCCGACCGAGATGTTCACCGTGCTCTTCGCGCTCGGCCGGCTCCCCGGCTGGATCGCCCAGTGGCACGAGATGATCAAGGAGCCGGGCTCCCGCATCGGCCGCCCCCGCCAGATCTACACCGGGGTCGTCGAGCGCGACTTCGTGCCGGTCGAGGAGCGCTGAGGCCGTAGGGGCGGCGGCGATCGTCCCGTCCGGCGGTGAGCACCTCGCCGGACGGGAGGCCGGATCGCGGCCGGAAGGCGGCCCCGGAACCCTCGGGTGCCGGAGGCCGCCGCCCTTGTGCTGCCGACCGGCCGATTGGCCGACCGGCAGCGTGCCCAGCCCAGCTACTGCGTCACGTGCCGACGAGGGCCAGCCGTGGCCCCGGTCGGCTCAGGGGCAGGGGTGCGCACCCGCAGCGACACCCCGCGCCTGAACAGCAGGCCGCGCCGCTCCGGCGCCCCAGCACCTCGCCCCGCGATAGCGGAAAGCGTCGGGCCCCGCGACATCGGGAAGCACCCTGCCTTCCGAGCGACATCGGGAAGCACCCTGCCTTCCGAGCGGCGTCGGGAAGCACCCGGCCTCCCGGGCGGTATCGGGAAGCACCCGGCCTCCCGAGCGACAGCGGAAAGCACCCCGCCTTCTGGGCGTCAGCGGAACGCACCCCGGCCCCCCGATGGCGAAACCCGCCCCCCGATAGCGAAAAGCGCCCCGTCTCCGGATCCCCCCACGGGTCCGGAGCGCGGGGCGCTTTCCTTTCCCGGGGCGGATTCCCCCCACGGGATCCGTCCGGGCGTCTGGCTGCCCTACCGCGCTCTGCCGGGACGCGCACGTACGGGAGGGCCGCTCAAAGCTCCCCGGGCACGTCGCCCCGGCCACGCGTGACCGGGCGAAGTCCCCCAAGACCAGCCTGGCCGTTGCGGTACGGGCTCCGCCGAGGTGCCCGCACCGCACGGTTAGACTCACGACCCCCCACGATGGTTACGTCCGCGCACCTGTGATCTGGGTCTCCTGCCATAAGGGGCGAATGAGGTCAAGGGCTGGCGATCCGTGGATTCCCGCTCGCGTGTATGGGTGTTGTGTCGCGTGTGAGAACTTTGTGAAAGCTCAACTTTTTCCTTGCCCGCCAACCGGTTCTACGTATCCCCGTCCCGCGCGAGTCTGAGCGCCGCTCGTCAGCAGCGGGTTCCGCCGCGGGCGCGGGCCGCTTCCCGGAGGGGTGGGTGGGCCCGCGCCCGCGTGGCGGACGAGACGTCAGGCGGCCACGCCGGCCAGCTCGTAGCCGGCCTCGTCGACGGCCGCGCGCACGGCCTCCTCGTCGAGGGGGGTCTTGGAGGTGACGGTCACCAGGCCGGTGGCGGCGACCGCCTGCACCGACGTCACGCCCGCGATCTCGGAGATCTCGGAGGAGACGGCGCCTTCGCAGTGGCCGCAGGTCATGCCCGTCACCTTGTACGTGGTGGTGACCTCGCCCACCGCGACCTCGCTCGTCGAGCCGCTGTGGCAGGTGCCTTCGGGGGTGCAGCAGGAGCTGTTCTCGGCCATGGGTTCTCCTCTTGATCGCTACGGTCTGCGAGCGGCGCGCGGGTGCGCGCGTCGCGGGTGCGGGGTGCGGCGGTCCGGTGAGGGGTTCCGCTTCCCGACACCTCCGACTGTATACCCCCCGGGGGTACATTGGCATCCCTGGGCCCTGTCTACCTGCCGCCACGCCGGGGACCCCGTCCGGGACACGCCGCCAGTACATCGACGCCGCGCCACCAGACGCCCCACCGAACTCCCCGACACCGCGCCGAGGCCACCGCCCCCCGCGAACACCACCGCACCACTGGACCCCGCCCGGCGGGCCCGTCATACGCGTCCGCCGTACAGGTCACCCATACGAGTGGCCCGTCCGCGCCGGGCGCACTCCGCCAACGCCCCACCACGCGACCCGCTCACCAGGAACGGCGCCCAGCGCTCGCCGGGCACCGTAACCGCCGTACGCCTCCTCGTACGCGGCCCGTAGCGGCGACCGGACGCCGCGCCATAACCGTTTTGCCGCGGCCGAGTCGGCGCGCGAGCCTGGAAGAAGAGCTCGGGCGTGGAAACCGAGGAGGCGGGCGCCATGGACGCGCTCTCCCTGTACGGCCTGCTGGCGCTCACCACGGCGCCACCGCTGGTCCCCAATTCCGCCCTGCTCGTGACGGCGGGAGTGCTCGCCTCCCAAGGGGGCGCGCACATCAGTCTCGTCCTGCTGATCGTCGCGGGCAGCGCGCTCCTGGGGGATCTGCTGATGCACGTGGCGGCCCGGCGGTTCGGCGGTCCGGTGCGCGCGTGGATGCTGCGCCGGGCGCGTCGGCGGGCGCTGCTGGAATGGACGTCGGCGCAGATCCAGCGCTACGGGCTGCCCTTCGTGGTGGCGGTCCGGTTCCTGCCCAGCGGGCGGATCGTGGGCGCCCTCGCGTCCGGAGTGGTGCGTTACTCGCTCCGCCGGTACGCGCTGGGCGCGGGGATCGCCGAGGCGGTGTGGGCGGCGTACTCGGTGGGCCTGGGCTACCTGGGCACCGCCGCGGTGGCCGACACCCTGTTCGCCACGCTCGTGGGCGTGGGGGTCTCTGTCCTGGTGGCGACGGTGGGCGCGGCGGCCCAGTGGGTAGTCCGCTCCCGCGCGACCCGCCCACGCCGGGCCCGCCTCGGCGCGTCACGCGGAACGTGGCTTGCCCGCCTGGCGCGGGCGGCGTACGCACCCTGCCGACGCGAGCCGCGTGCTCGTACGAGGGACGGGGACGCCGTACGCAAGACGCTCCCCGACGCGCGACGCGACGGCTGGCCGGCCGCCGAGCGCACGGAAGACCGCCCCTGCCCGTCGGCCGGGCGCTGGTGACGGAGATACCTCCCCAGCTGGTGCGCCAGCCCCCGCCTCCCCGGACCGCTCACTCCGCCCGTATCTCATCCATCCGCACCGGCTCCCCTATGCGCCGCGAGCGCTCGCATGCCTCGGCGACGTAGAGCGCTTCCAGCGCGTCGACCGGCGGACAGGGGTTCTCCGCGCGCCCCGCGACGACCTCGACGAAGGCCGTCAGCTCCGCCACGTACGCGTCCTGGAACCGTTCCATGAACGTCGCGTACGGCGCGGACTGCCGCCAGGACAGCCGCGGCTCGGCCGTCGGCATCGGCGCACGGTCGTCCAGCCCGACGAACCGGGCGCCCTCGGAGCCGCAGACCTCCAGCCGCGCGTCGTAGCCCGCCCCGTTGTAGCGGGTGGCGGTGACGGTGGCGAGCGTGTCGTCGTCGAAGCGCAGCAGGGCGGCGCAGGTGTCCACGTCGCCGCTCTCGGCGAAGAACGACGCGCCGCGGTTGGCCCCCTGCGCGTACACGGAGACGACCTCGCGGCCGGTGAGCCAGCGCAGCACGTCGAAATCGTGGATCGAGCAGTCCCGGAAGAGGCCGCCGGAGGTGGGGACGAAGGCGGCGGGCGGGGGCGCCTGGTCGCTGCTGCACGCCCGCAGGGTGTGGATCCACCCCAGCTCGCCCGCGCGCAGCGCGTCCCTGGCCGCGCGGTACCCCTGGTCGAACCGCCGCTGAAAGCCGACCTGGACGGGGACGGCCCCCGACGCGGCGCGCGCCACCAGGGCGCGCGTGCCGGCCACGTCCGGAGCCAGCGGCTTCTCGCAGAAGACCGGCACCCCGGCGTCCAGGGCCTGATGGACGAGACCGGCGTGCGCGTCGGTCGCCGCGGCGATCACCACGCCGTCCAGGGGTACGGCGTACAGATCGGTGAGTGAGGCGGCGGACGCCGCGCCGAACTCGTCCGCCAGCTTCTCGGCGCGCCCGGGGACGAGGTCGGCGATCACGAGACGGTCGACGGCCGGGACGGACAGCAGCGTCCGGGCGTGGTGGGCGCCGATCCGTCCCGCGCCGATGAGACCGATGCGCATGGGCTGCTCCTTCACGAGGGGGACAGGTGAGACGAAAGGTTCCTGTGCTCCTGTGCTCCTGTGTTCCTGTGTTCCTGTACGAATGTCAGGACATAGGGGCGTCGTCTCATTCTGCGCGGGAGACCGATGAGGCGGAAGGTTCCTGCGGGAACAATCCGGAGCGTTTCCCGGAGTTCCGGAGCGTCCTGGAGCGCCGCCCCCCACGAACCACGAACGCCGACGAAAACCATCGACCCGCCGCACGCTCCCGGCCCCCACGAAGGCACCCCCCTCAGTCCCCGGTCGCCCGTCGGCCACCGTTGCCCGGTCTGCGGGCGACCCACGCGCGGACCGTGTCGGCGAACCAGTAGGGCTTTCCGCTCTCCACGAGGTCCGGCGGAGGCAGCAAACCGTGCTTGCGATACGAGCGCACGGTGTCCGGCTGCACCCGGATGTGCGCCGCGATCTCCTTGTACGACCAGAGTCTCCGGTCGGTCATCTGTCTCGCACCTCCCTGCCGTACGCGGCGTCGGCTCGGTGGAGCCGGCGGGGGAGCCGCGTACGAACTGATGATCAATGAGCCTGTGCCCGGTGAACGACGGAGCGTGACCGAAAGGGAGGGCCTGTTGATCGGCTGTAGCGGAAGTCCGGTGCAACGGTGACAGCCGTGACGGACGACGGACGGCTGTCACGGGATGGAGACCGAAGCGGGGAGGGAGACCGAAGGGGGAAACGAGACGGAAGCGAGGAGCGGGCCCGAAGCAAGGACCGAGACGGAAGCGAGGACCGAGACGGAAGCGAGGACCGAGACGGAAGCGAGAAGGGCCAGCGCGCAGCACAGGTAGGCCCCGGACGCGGGAATCGGAGGACCGGCGCGGCGCGGGCGGAGGACCGGCGCGGTGCGGGCGGAGGACCGGCACACCGCGCGCCACCCGTCCCACATGTCTATGTCAGGACCGAAACGGCTGACATTGTGCCGGGCGCGCCCACCGCGCGAGCCTGGTGGGATGAGCCCGTCGCCCAGGCCACGACCCGTCCGGCGGCCGTTCGTTTCCGTTCCCACCCCCGTGGAGACGGCGGAGGCCGGACCGATGACACCCGCCCGCACGAGACCGCCCACCGGACGCGCCGACGCACCCCCGCGTCCGTGACCCGGCCCCCTGGCCCTACCCGCCCCGCCGCCGTATCGAAGACACCCGAAGGATCTGAAGAAAGGTTCGTCTGATGCAGACCGTCAACCACTGGATCGGTGGCAAGCCCGTCGAGGGGACGTCCGAGCGTTTCGGACCGGTGTACGACCCGGCGACCGGGGCGCAGGCCAAGCGGGTGGCGTTCGCCTCGGTGGAGGAGGTGGACGCGGCGGTGGTCGCCGCCAAGGTGGCCTTCGCCGACTGGGGCAGCAGCTCCCTGGCGAAGCGCACGGCGGTCCTCTTCCGCTACCGGGAACTGGTGGACGCGCACCGCGAGGAACTGGCCGCCCTGATTACCGCCGAGCACGGCAAGGTCCACTCCGACGCGCTGGGCGAGGTGGCGCGCGGCCTGGAGATCATCGAACTCGCCTGCGGCATCCCCCAGCACCTCAAGGGCGAACTGTCCACGCAGGTCTCCACCAGGGTGGACGTGGCCGCGCTGCGTCAGCCGGTGGGTGTCGTGGCCGGCATCACGCCGTTCAACTTCCCGGCCATGGTGCCGCTGTGGATGTTCCCCCTGGCCGTCGCCTGCGGCAACACCTTCGTCCTCAAGCCCAGCGAGAAGGTCCCCTCGGCCGCCTTGCGGCTGGCCGAACTGGCCGCCGAGGCCGGCCTGCCCGAGGGCGTGCTCAACGTCGTCAACGGCGACAAGGTGGCGGTGGACCGCCTGCTGACCCACCCCGGCATCGCCGCGGTGTCCTTCGTCGGCTCCACCCCCATCGCCCGCCACGTGCACGCGACCGCCGGCGCGCACGGCAAGCGGGTGCAGGCGCTGGGCGGCGCCAAGAACCACATGGTGGTGCTGCCCGACGCGGACCTCGACCTGGCGGCGGACGCGGCCATCAACGCGGCCTACGGCTCGGCCGGCGAGCGCTGCATGGCCATTTCCGTGGTGGTGGCGGTCGGCGAGACCGCCGACCCGCTGATCGAGAAGATCACCGAGCGGGCGAACGCGCTGCGCATCGGCCCGGGCGCGGACCCCACCTCGGAGATGGGCCCGCTGATCACCCGGGAGCACCGCGACAAGGTCGCTTCGTACGTACACGGGGCCGCCGCCCAGGGCGCCCGGGTGGTGCTCGACGGAACCGGCTACACCGTGGACGGTTACGAGGACGGCCACTGGATCGGGGTGTCCCTGCTGGACGGGGTGACGCCCGAGATGGACGCCTACCGCGACGAGATCTTCGGGCCGGTGCTCTCGGTGGTGCGGGTGGACTCCTACGAGGAGGGCATCGCGCTGGTGAACGCCTCGCCGTGGGGCAACGGTTCGGCGATCTTCACCCGGGACGGCGGAGCGGCTCGCCGCTTCCAGCTCGAAGTCGAGGCGGGCATGGTGGGCGTCAACGTGCCGATCCCGGTACCGGTGGGCTACCACTCCTTCGGCGGCTGGAAGGACTCCCTCTTCGGCGACCACCACATCTACGGCCCGGAGGGCATCCGCTTCTACACCCGCGGCAAGGTCGTCACCACCCGCTGGCCCGACCCCGCCGACGGGGGCATCAACCTCGGGTTCCCGCGCAACCACTGACGCCTGATCGGGCGCGGTGCGGCCCCCGCTTTTTCGGCGGGGGCCGGGTGCGTTTCCGACGCACGGACCGCAGTCTGCTGCATGTCCGGGGGGATGCGGGGACGCGCGGGGTGAAAGACGCCAAACGTAAGAGACGTGGTGTGACGGGCCCGGCGGAAAGTGCTCACTCAGGCGGACGGCTGTACCGCTCCACCGTCTCCTTGGACACGGAAGCGTCCTTGAAAACCAATTCCCAGGGCCCGGTATTCACATCGAATTCCTTCCCGAACCCGACCCATTTCCCAGCCATGCGCCGGCCGGTCGGCTCGACCAGGAGTTGGATCGCTCCGTGGTACACGGCCCCGGCGTAGTAACCGTCGGCTGCGGTCTCCTCCACCCACGTTCCGGTGATGACGTTGCCGTTGACGGTCAGGTCAAGGGAAAGCGGTGAGTTGGCGTTCGATGACGCCCCGGGGAGCGATTTCCCGGTGAGACGATCTCCGTTCTGCACTATTACGACGTAATGAGCACCGGTGTACGTGGCGTCGCGGCCCGAGGAGTAGAACTCGTAGCGGCTCAGCCAGACGCCGCCGTAGTTCGGCCTCGCTGTTGTCTGGGTGGCTGAGTCGGTGCCGTTGGAGGGGGCGGTGGCGCTTCGAGGGTCTGGTCCCATGAGGTTTCCTGCCTACGCGTTCGTAGATGACTGCCACTTGTTCCCTGCCGGAGTGGCAGGGAACCAAGTGGCAGGGGGTTCGCTCACGCGCCCGTTTTCAAAGCTCCGCGCTTGATCCGGAGCAGGAGCTTTCGAAGGGCCGCCGTTTCGGTCGTGACGACGGTGCGAGGGCTGTCGCTTTCCCGTATTCGGACCGTCCCGTCGGGTGCATCGGCGATCTCTATGCAGTCGCGGCTCGCGTCGTCACCCGAGAAACTCGACTTGCGCCAAGCGAGTTGTCTCACGTTCCACCTCTTGTCCTGTCTGTCAGTGAGTCATGCTCCGAATCAAGTTCAACGAGGGAACCGGGCCCAGGGCAATAGCCCTCAGCTCGTCGAACGCCGATTTGTACAGCAGGACTTGCTCCTCGTCCTCAAGGTACAGGGACGAAAGCGCCGTCTCGGTTCGTACGACGTCCATGCCGGGACTTGGCATCCGCACCACGCCGAACGGCCCGTTCACGCCCCGGTGGGACTCCACCGTGTAAGGCAGTACCTGGATGGTGATGTGTTCGTGCTGCGCCATCTTGACGAGGTGAAGCAGTTGGTCGTGCATGACTCCCGGGCCACCGAATTGGGCGGAGAGCAGCGGTGCGTACAGGACTGCCCAGAACTCGGGAGGGTTGTTCTCAAACAGCATCCGCTGCCGGTGAACCCGTGCGCGGACGTGATTCTCGATCTCGTCTTTCGGGGTGTCGATCCGTCCTCGCCGGAAGAGGGCCCGCATGTAGTCGGGTGTCTGCAGCAAACCGGGCACGAGGACCGTCTCCCAAGTGTGGATGCCGACGGCTTTTGATTCCAGCTCGGCCAAGTCGGCGAACCCTCCGAGGACGTCCCTGTAGCGGTTCCACCAGTTACGTGCGCGGCCTTCGCGAGCCATGTCCAGCAGGGCCTGGGACAAGGCCGGGTCGATGACGTCGTAGGCCTTGAGCAGCAGACGCAGATCGACGGGGCGGATGCCGTTGACACCGGTCTCGATGCGGCTGATCTTGGCTTTTCCGCACTCCAGGATTTCCGCTGCGTCCTCGATCGACATTCCTTTCAGCTCTCGCAGTTTGCGCAGTTCAGCGCCCAGGCGCTTCTGGCGGACGGTCGGGCTCTTGCGTGGTGGCATGACGCCTTACTAGCGGGGACGCATATGTGGCAGGTGGTGATAGGGGTCGATTCACCCCTACGAGTGCTTCCAAGGGGGAACGGTGCACTTGGCCGAACGAACCCACTACGTTCCGTAGCGCACCCCATGCGCACCGTCCACGCCTGGAAGAGCACCGTCCCCGCACGGCGAGCCACCAGCCGCGTTGCCCATGGCCACATCTCCCGCCGACGAGGGGACTTCCATGTCCGATCACGTCACCACCCCGCCGCCCGGCTCCTGGGCCTATGCCCTGCGCATCCCGCCCAGCGTGCTGGGGCCGGGGGTCGCCCGGACGACGGCGCGCACGATCCTCCAGCACTACCGGATGGCCGAACTCGTCGACCGGGCCGAGCTGTTGACGTCCGAGTTGGCGACCAACGCCTACCGGCACACCCAGGGACCCGCCGTCGTCCGATTCGCCTGGCGGAACGACGTCTTGCGCATCACGGTGTGGGATTCCAGCACGCGGCTCCCGTTGATGCCGTGCGCGGATCAGTGGGACGAGCGGGGGCGCGGGCTGTTTCTCGTGACGCACTGCGCGGACCGGTGGGGGAGTCGGCCGCTCGGCGGCAGCCTGCGTGCGCGCGGCAAGGTGGTCTGGTGCGAGTTGGACGGAGGGGCGGCTCCGGGTGCGTGAGGCGTCGGCGCACCGCCTGCCATACGGGCGGGCCCCTGATCAGCGAATCACCGCCCCGCCCTGAGCACCGTCATTCCGTCGGCCCCTGCATGTGAGCGCTCACCCACTGGATCGTGCCCTCGTCCATGCCCTCCACATACGTGCGGGCGTCGTGCATGCCGCCGGGGATGATCTCGAAGCGGGTGTGGACCGGGCCGTGGCCGTAGCGGGCGATGAAGGTGCGGACCTTGGGGACGATGGTCTGTTCCTTGGAGCCGTCCTGGAAGGCGAGGTAGACGTCCGGGCCGCCCTTCCGGATGAGGCGCTGGGCCAGGACCTCGGGGTTGTTCTCGCGTTCCTCGCGGGCGTGGCCGTTCCACAAGGGGGAGTCGGGGACGATGTCGGGGCCGTTGGGGATGGCCACCTTGAAGGTGTCGGGGTGCTGGAGGACGTTCTTCAGGGCCGCGAACCCGCCCGAGGAGGAGCCCATGATGGCCCAGCCGTCGCGGCTCTTGAGGGTGCGGAAGTTCTGCCGTACGAGATCGGGGACGTCCTCGCTGAGCCAGGTGCCCATCTTGGGCTGGCCGGGGATGTCGCTGCCGTCGTAGTACTGCTTGTCGTTCGGGTTGAGGACCGGCATGACGACGATGAAGGGCAGGCTCTTGCCCTCCTTTGACCACTTGGCGAGGTTTTCCTCCAGCTTGAGGTCGGAACCGATCCAGTAGTTGACCGGGTAACCGTACGAACCGGGGAGCGCCATCATGACCGGGAACCCCTTGTTCGCGTTCTTCTTCTCGTAGTACTCGGGGGGCGCCCACACCCACACCTTCCCCGTGAACCCGGACTTCGGGCCGTGGAAGGTCGTCATCCCGATCGGTGTGTCCTCGCCCGCGCCGCCCACCTTGCTCTGTTCCTCGAAGGTGATCGGGTTCGTGGGCATGCGGGTGAGTGACCGCGAGGCTGGTGGTGGAGTGGTGCGCGCGTCTGTTTGTCCGGAATCCGGACCTCCGAAACGTATGGGGTCGTGCCGGGCGTCGGTCGCGCCGCAGGCGGCCACGGTGGCGAGGGCCGCGGCGGTGGCGAGGGTGACGACTGAGGTGAGGAGGGGCTTGCGCACGGGGGATTCCTTGCGGTGTCGGGGGAAGGGGACGGGCCGGGGCGGAAGCGTCGGCCGGCCGGACAGCAAGAGGCTCGCGGGGCCCTGTCCGGTTTCGCCCGCGACGTGTCGTGTTCGTCGGCGCGAGCCGGGCGGACGAGGCGGAACCCGCCCTGACCAGCACCGTTTACCCGGGGCAACGATCCCCTTTGCCGTCATTTTCCACAGGAAAACCGGATAGATGGAGATCCTGTGTGGCAGTGATCACCATGGAAGATGCGGATGAGCGCGCAGCTCGTCACCTTTCGCGGCTTATCACCCGTATTCTCGCGGTATGAGCTGGGCACGTGCGCTGAAGCAGACCGCCCGTTCCGGGCTGCGCATCGAACGGACGAAGCTCACCCCGCTGATCGCCCTCAGAGGCACCGCCGGCGTCGCCATCGTCATCGGCGTCTGCCTGGGGCTGGGCAACCCCGTGCTGGCCGTGTCCTCCGCCTTCGGCGCGTTCTCCGCGGGGATCGCCACCTTCCAGCGGAGCTGGCGCCCGCGTCCGGTGCTGGCGCTGGGCGTTGCGGGCGGGCTGTCGGTCTCGACGTTCCTGGGATATCTGGCCGCCGCGCACTTCATGGGGTTCCTGCTCCTGCTGGCCGTGTGGACGTTCCTCGCCGGCATGACCTGGGCCATCGGGCCGGTGTCCGGGCTGGTGGGGACGCAGACGGTCGCCGTCATGCTCGTCACCGTCACCCTCCCGACCTCCGTGACGGGCGCGCTGGCCCACGCGGCCATCATCGCCTTCGGCGGGCTGGTGCAGGCCACACTCATCGTGCTCTTCCCCATCCGGCCGTGGGGGCGGCAGCGCGACGCGCTGGCGGACGCGCTGGCCGCCGAGGCCGACTACGCGCGCCGGCTGCGGGACGACCCGGTGGCTCCCTTCGACCCGCAGCCCCTGATGGACGCCCGGCTCGCGTCCGCCATGACGCCCCGTCAGGCCCGGCGGCGGCCGATCCAGCTGCACGGGCCACGGGCGCTGGCCGAACAGGTCCGGCCCGTGCTGGCCTTCATCGCCGACCCCGTCGTCGGGGTGCCGCCGGAAGGGCCCGAGCGGGAACGGGTGCGCGAGCTGCTCCGTGCCGCCGCGACCGTCCTGGACGCAGTGGCGGTCGCCATCCGGCACGCCAAACCGGTGCGCCTCCCCCCGGAGGCGATGGCCGTCATCGAGGTGCCCGAGTCCGGGCCGATGCTCAGCGGCGCCGCCCGCCGCTCCGCGCTGCGGCTGATCTCCCTGCTCGCCGACGCCGTCGAACTCACCGACGAACCGATCGAGGCCACCCGGCCCACCACGGAATCCGAGCGCGGGCACCTGCTGCGCCCTTCGGTGCCCAAGCTGGTCCCCAAGGCGCTGCGCTCGCTGCGCCGCGAGGCCCGCTGGTCCTCGCGCATCTTCCGGCACGCCCTAAGGGTCAGCGCGGTCGCCGCGGCCGGCTACGTCCTCGGCCACGCGCTGCCCTTCGGACACGGTTACTGGGCGCCGCTGGCCGCCGTCATGGTGATGCGCCCCGACTTCGGGCAGACGTACTCGCGCGGCGTGGCGCGGTTCGCGGGCACCCTCGTGGGCGTCGTGTTCGGCGGGGTGGTGGTGGCCCTGGCCCACCCCGGCATGTACGTGAACGCGGCGCTGGCCGTCTGCTGCGTCCTGCTGATGTACCTGCTGCTGCGCACGGGCGTGTCGGTGACGTCGGCGTGCGTGGGCGCGTACGTCGTCTTCCTGCTCGGCATCGCGGGCGCGGGGTGGGAGCAGACCGTTCAGGAACGCGTCGTGCTCACCCTGATGGGCGGACTGCTCGCCATGCTGTCGTACGCGCTCTTCCCGGCCTGGGAGACGCCGCGGCTGCGCGAGCGGCTGGCCCAGTGGGTGGAGGCCAGCGGACGCTACGCCGTCGCCGTCTTCGACGCGTACGCCCGGCCGGCGGAGCGCCGTCCGCGGCAGGTCCGTGAGGCGCTGCTGGACGCCCGGGCGGCCCGCGCGGCCTGGGAGGAGAGCGAGTCGCGGGCCGAGAAGGAACCGGTGCGGCACCGCGGCCTCTCCTTGAGCGCGGCGGGCGCGGCGCAGTCCGCGCTGTCCACGATGGGCCGGGTCACCATGATCGCGGAAGCCCACCTGCCGGACCGGGACGCCGAGCCCTCACCCGGCGCCCAGGCGTTCGTGGACGAGCTGCGCAGGTCGGTGGAGGCCGCCGCGCAGGCCGTACGGGAACGCCGCGACCTCGACTGGGGCGCGCTGCGCCAGACGTGGCAGAAGTGGGACGGGGAGAGCGAGGGGCGCGGGGGAGTGGCGCTGCGGTGCGCCGACCTGCTCGTGGACGCGCTGGACGACCTGGCGCAGGCGCTGTCCCGGGGCCCGGGGGGACGGAACCGGGCGACGCGGTGAGGGGGCGGGGACGCGGCAGCGGGTACATCGATATGGGGGTACGGAGTGCCGGTACGGGCGTGCCGACGCGGGCGGTCCGTGGGGTGGGAGGGGTGTACGGAACGGGATGGGCCGGAGGGATGAAGGAATACGGCCAAAGGGTGGTGGGTGCTGCCGTGCAGGGGGAGGCCGTGGAGAATGGTGAGGGCTAGGGAAGCGAACGGCCGTCGGTCGTTCGTATCTTCGAATGGTGCTTGGGTCGCCGCTCCTGCGAGTGGGGATCGGCTTCCCGCTCCCGCGGATGGGGGTCGGCTTCCCGCTCGTGCTCCTGCTCCTGCGGACGGAGACCGGCTCCTTGTTCCCGTGGACGGGGATTGTTCCCGTGGGCGGGGATCGGCCTCCCGTTCTTCGGGCGGGGATCGGCCTCCCGTTCCCCGGGGCGGGGACCGGCCCGGTGGATCCTTCGTCGGGGACCGGTTTGCCGGCCCTCCGAACGACGGCTCGTCCCGTCGCGCGGGTGAAGGGTGGCGGCCGGCCGCCTCGTACGGCCGTCCGGGAACCATCCGCCCCCCGCTGTAGTCTTGATAATTGCCCTTAATTGACGTCATTGGCCAACCATTGGTGCCGTGGTGCCGTCTGGGCTGCGATGTCCGAGGACCCCCTCCGGGGCCTGCCGCCGAGTCGAGAGAGAGCAAGCGAACTCCCCATGGCGTCCAGCACTTCGTCCGGAACGTACGACATAGGCATCGACCTCGGCACCGCCAACACGCTGGTGTACGCACGTGGCAAGGGCGTCGTACTGAACGAGCCCTCCGTCGTCGCCGTGAACGCGATGGGCGAGGTCATCGCCGTCGGCTCGGAGGCCAAGCGGACCATCGGCCGCACCCCCTCCGGCATCACCGCGATGCGCCCCCTGAAGGACGGCGTCATCGCCGACTTCGACGCGGCCGAGCGGATGCTGCGCGCCTTGATGAAGAAGGCGCTGCCCTCCCGCCGCTTCTCCCGGCCCCGCGTCGTCATCTGCGTGCCCTCCGGCATCACCGGCGTCGAACGGCGTGCCGTCATCGAGTCGGCCCGGGGCGCCGGGGCCCGCGAGGTGCACCTCATCGAGGAGCCGATGGCCGCGGCGATCGGCGCCGGGCTGCCGGTCGCCGAGCCGCTCGGCTGCATGGTCGTGGACATCGGCGGCGGCACGACCGAGGTGGCCGTGGTGTCCATGGGCGGAATCGTCACGGCACAGTCCGTACGGGTCGCGGGCGACGCCCTCGACGCGGCGATCACCTCGTACGTCAAGAAGAAGCACTCCCTGGCCATCGGCGAGCGCACCGCCGAAGAGATCAAGATCGCGATCGGTTCCGCGGCCTGGACCCCGGTGGACGTGGACGAGGACGGCGAACCCGCCCGCAGCACCACCTTCACCGTCCGCGGACGCGACCACATCAGCGGGCTGCCGCGCGTCCAGGAGATCACTGAGGAGGAGATCCGGGAGGCGCTGTCCGAGCCGGTCGACGCGATCGTCCGGGCCGTGCACCGCACGCTGGACGAGTGCCCGCCCGAGCTGTCCGGCGACATCTTCGAACACGGCATCGCGCTCACCGGCGGCGGCGCCCTGCTGCGCGGGCTGGCCCAGCGCATCCGGCAGGAGATGGGCGTACCGGTCGTGGTCGCCGACGACCCGCTGGACTGCGTGGTCAACGGCACCGGCAAGTGCGTGGAGGAATTCTCCAAGCTCCAGGGGCTGCTGGCGGGCGCGATGGAGCAGCCGCGGAAGACGGCTCGGCTGTGAGGGGGCGCGGGCGGGGGTGACCGCGGGGGCTGGGGCGGCGCCTGTCGTTGGTCTCGTTTCCTGTGGGGCATCTGTGCCCGCGCCTGTCGTTGGTCTCGTTTCCTGTGGGTCCCTACGCTCGCCGCCCGTCCCGGCGTCCGGTGCCCCTGTCCCTACCGATGATCCGACGCCGCAGTCGCCGAGGCGCCCCCATGGACACTCAGGAGGCTCTGCCCGGCGACCTGACAGACGGACGTGACAGACGGACCGACCTGACAGGCGGATGTGACAGGCGGATGTGACAGGCGGAGCTGACAGACGGACCGGTCAGTGACGGGACGCCGGTTCCGCCTCCCCGGCCTTCCGTGCGATGTAGGCCTCCAGGCCGTCGAAGATCCGGTCGAGCCCGAAGGCGAACGCCTGGTCCCGCCCGGAACCCGCCGCCGCGGAGGACACCGCGGCGGTGAGCGCCGGATAGCGATCCGTGCGCTCCAGCAGCAACTCGGTCAGCGCGGCACTCATCACCTGCTCGGGCCCCTTGGCGCGGGCGCTCCCCACTCCGACCGAGGCCGCTTGCTGGGCGATGGCCCGGACGTGGCCCACCACCACGACCACCGCGTCCATCTGTTCCGCGCCGTTCAGGCCGGAGTCCGACAGCGCGGCGACGGCGCACTCCACCCAGCTCAGTTCGTTGGGGCCCATGACGCGGGGGCCTGTCGTCGCCCCCAGCAGCCAGGGGTGGTGGTGGAAGACCTCCGCCATGCGCTCGGCCCACTCCCGCAGCGCGGCCCGCCAGGCAACCGGCTCGGATGCGCCGGCCGAGCCGGCGTCGGACGCGTCGCCGGACGGGAGGTCGGGAGGGGCGCCCATCGCCGCGTCGATCATGAGGGCGATCAGTTCCGTCTTGCCGGGGACGTACCGGTAGAGGGACATCTTGGTGAAGTCCAGCTCGCCCGCCACCCGCTGCATCGACACTCCGGGAAGCCCCTCGGCGTCGGCGACCGCGATGGCGGTCCGGACGATCCGCTCGACGCTGAGCGCCGGCCGGGGGCCGCGACTGGGACGCTCCCGCGTTCCCCACAGCAGCTCCACGCACCCGGCCTGATCCCCGAACACGCTGGTTTTCCTGTCTCCTGCCACCTCCGCATCCTAAATCCGCGTCCGCGATACACGAATGGGTGTACCTGGGACACAAATCAGTGTCCGGCGTATACAAATCCGTGTCCGGGGGATACAGTTCTTATGTCGGTGACGACGTGACGAGACGAGGGGGATCGATGACGAGTGGCGCGACGAACGGGGTCGCACGGCCTTCGGTGGAGGGGCCGGTGCGGGGAGCGGCGGATCGGACGGGGAACGGGAGCGGGAACAGGGACGGGAACGGTACGGAGGATCCGGTCCGTGCGGGGAGACGACAGAGCGTGCTGATCTCCGGCGCGAGCGTGGCGGGCCCGGCGCTGGCGTACTGGCTGCGGCGCTACGGCTTCCGCACGACGGTCGTGGAGGTGGCCCCGGCGCTGCGCGGCGGCGGGTTCGCGGTCGACTTCCGCGGGGCCGTGCACCGGGAGGTGCTGGAACGGATGGGCATCCTGGACGAGATCCGGCGGCATGCCACCGGCGGCCTCCCGGTGCGCTTCATCGACGCGAGCGGGCGGCAGGTGGCGGGGCTGCCTCCGGAGTTCGCGGGTGGTGAGGTCGAGGTCCTGCGGTCGGAGTTGGCCCGCTTGCTGTACGAGCACAGCCTGGGCACCGACGGGGAGACGGCAGACGAGTGGGGGCCCGCCACCGAGTACGTCTTCGGCGACTCCATCGCCTCCCTGTCCGAGACCGAGCAGGGCGTGGACGTCACCTTCGAGCGGGGCGCGCCGCGCACCTTCGACCTGGTCGTCGGCGCGGACGGCCTGCACTCCACCGTCCGGCGGCTCGCCTTCGGCCCTGAGGAGCGGTTCGTCAGCCACCTCGGCTACTACGTCGCGGGATGGGAACTGCCGGACGGCGCCGCGGACTTCCGCGGCCCGTCGATGGCCTACAACGAACCCGGCCTGTTCGCGAGCGCGGGCAGCACGGCGCTCGACCCCGACACGACGCAGGCCTTCTGTCTCTTCGCCTCCGAAGAACTGGCCTACGACCGGCGGAACACCGAGCAGCACAAGCAACTCATAGCCCAGGCGTTCAGCGGCGGCGGTTGGCGCACCGCCGAGCTGATGGCGAGCCTTCGAGACGCCCACGACCTGTACTTCGACTCCATAAGCCGGGTCGACGTGGAGTGCTGGTCCACCGGGCGCGTGGTGCTCATAGGCGACGCGGCCTACGGCGCGACGCTCGGCGGCATGGGCACCGGCTCGGCGATCGTGGGCGCGTATGTCCTCGCCGGCGAACTGGCCCGGGCCGAGGGCGATCACCGCACGGCCTTTACCCGCTACGAACAGGAGATACGCGACTACGTCACGGGGTGCCAGGAAGGAGGCCAGCACGTCGGAGCGTTCCTCGCCCCCACCACACAGGAGGCCATCGACCAGCGCAACGCCATGCTGAACGACCCGGCAGGACTCGCGGCCATGCTCCAGGCGGGCGAGGACATATCGACCGACTTCACGGTCAGGGACTACGAGACGGCGGTGCGCCGGACCGGCCGGCCTCCGCTCGCAGGAGCCGTATGAGGACCCTCAAGTAAGGTCCCTCGTGCGGCCGGAGTGAGCCCGTCGCCCGCGGCCGGTTCGACATCGCATCGTCCGCATCGCATCGTCCGCCATGACCTGGCCGGAACGCAGGGCAGAGGGACCGATCCCGGTTCCAGCGTCAGGCAGCCCAGCCTGAAGCCGTATCCCAGTCCCTGAGTTCGCCCCCGCGCCCCAAGCTCGTTCCCACACCCCTTGGCTCGCTTCTGCATGCCGCCGCATATTCCCTCCCGTGCCTGCTTCCGCGTCGCGTGGGGCAAGCTCCGGCTGCGAGGACCGGGGCTCCGCCCCTCGGTCCCCATGCCTCACGCCCCGACGGGGAACCGACCCGGAACCGCGCAAGTCTTATCCGCCCGGGAGGTCACGTGAACGACGACGAAGCAGAACTGCGGCGACGCAATCGTGCCGCCGTCGCGAAGTACCTGCGGTCCGGCGTGCGGGACCGACGCAACCGCTACACCCTCTACACCGAGGAGGGCACCGCCTCCCTCTGTTACGCCGACCTCGGCCGGCCGGTCACCATCCGTGGCCGGGACCGGCTCAGACGGCACGACGAAGTCGCGCTTCGGTTGTTGCCCGACTGGCGGTGGTACGACGTGGAGTTCTTCGACACCCAGAACCCGGACCTTCTCTGGGTGGAGTGCGAGGGAGAAGGACGCGTTCTGTGGCCGGGCCGCCCTGCCAGGCACTACCGGAACCACTTCGTCCACCGGTTCACGCTGGAGAACGGGAGGATCGCCAGCAGCCACGAATTCGCCAACCCACTGGACCACATGCGCTCTTTGATCATCGAGCCCCCGCACGTCACGCGTGACTGGTTACCACCGTGAACGACGCCGCAACGCACGGGGGGCGAGCAACGGAGACCCTCAACAGGTGCCGGCTGGGTGCCCGTGCCCGGGGGCTGAGACGCGGAATCGGGGCTTCGGCACCGGGGGGAAGCGCCTGTGCGCCCGGCTCCGGAGCACCGCGTTCGTAGGGCGGAGCCCGATCGGCCCGGCCCGGCCTGGCCCAATGTCCCCGTTCATGGGCAAGGCCCCGTTCACGGGCCCGGTCACCCCGTATCCGGACCCGTGCCCGTGCCCGCGCCCGGCCCCGGTTTCGTCCGCCACGATGAGAGACAATGGGGCATCGCTCCGGAGCACGGCGGGAAACGGTGCTCACCTGCCAGCAGGAGACCACGCACCTTGCCTCAGCCCCACCACCGCGACGAGCAGGAAAACCGGAAGCCGGGCGACCGGAAACCGGAAACCCGGAAGTCCGGAGCGCGGAAACCCGCAGCCCGAAAGCCGGGGAGCCGAGAGCAGGAAGCCCGGACGCCCGATTCCCGGAAGCCGGAAGGACAGAAGCCACGAGTCCGGAAGGCCGAAGGCAAGAAGTCGGAATCGCGCGGCCCTGGAAGTCGAAAGCCGGAGGGAGGAAAGCCCGCGGGAGGCAAGACCGAAGGAGGAAAGGCCGAAAGAGTAAGGGCCGAAGCTGAAGAGCGCGCGTCCCGGAAGCGCCAAGGGCCTGCGCGCGACGCCTCGAAGCGCGACAACCGGAAGGCGTCGAAGGGCGCGGCCCCGCAGCGCCAAGCGTCGCGTGCGACGAAGCACGACACAGCACCACGGGACGCTGCTCGCGATGCCTCAAAGGGGGGCACGGCTCGTCGGAATGACGCGCGGCGGCAGGCGCAGCCGAAGCGGTCGGCCCGTCCCCCGCGTGACGTCACCCCCACTCTCCTCCCGCTCACCGACATCACACACATCGCCCCCGACAGCCTGCGCGCCGACTGTGCGAACTGCTTCGGGCTGTGCTGCGTCGCGCTGCCCTTCGCGGCCTCGGCCGACTTCGCGGTGGACAAGGACGCCGGGCGTCCGTGCGCGAACCTCCAGCAGGACTTCCGTTGCGGCATTCACGCGCGGCTGAGGGAGGAGGGCTTCTCGGGCTGTACCGTCTTCGACTGCTTCGGTGCGGGGCAGCGAGTCTCCCAGGGCACCTTCGGCGGCCAGGACTGGCGGCGGGCGCCGGGCACCGCGCGGCGGATGTTCACGGTCTTCCCCGTGATGCGCCAACTCCACGAGCTGCTCTGGTACATCACCGAAGCCCTCACCCTGCCCCCGGCCCGCCCCGTCCACGCCGACCTGCGCCGCGCGCTGGGCAAGGTGGACGGCCTCGCCGGCGGCAGTCCCGACGCGCTCGCCGACCTGGACGTGGCGGCGGTGCGGCAGGAGGTCAACGTCCTTCTGTCGCGCACGAGCGAACTCGTACGGGCCGAGATCCCGGGGCGCAAGAAGAACCACCGGGGCGCCGACCTCATGGGTGCCCGCTTGAAAGGCGCCGATCTACGGGGTGCCAACCTGCGCGGCGCCTACCTGATCGCGGCGGACCTGAAGGACGCCGACCTCCGTTCGGCCGACCTCATCGGGGCCGACTTCCGCGATGCCGACCTGACCGGCGCCGACCTCACCGGCAGCATCTTCCTCACCCAGGCCCAGCTCAACGCCGCCAAGGGCGACCCCACCACCAAACTCCCGGACGGCTTGACCCACCCCACCCACTGGCACCGCCCGAGCACCTGACACCCGCACGGGGGCACGAGACCGGCCACACCGCCCCGCAAGGAGGCGCGCAACCGGCCGCTTGTGCCAGCCCCCGGTGATCGCCATGCCCAGAGGCACGGAATCCGCCACACCGACCCGCACACGAAGGCACGGGACCGGCCACATGGACCCGCACACGGAAGCACCGGATTCGCCGCACCGGCCCCGTGCCCACCCAACCGGCTGCCCGTGCCACCCCAGCCCGTATGGGAACGGCCACCTCCTCATCGACGCCCTACTGGACGACGGCGAACTCGACGTCGCCTGGCAGGCCGCCCGGTCGGCCCCGTCAGGCGTCGCCGACCGGCAGTGGACCACCCTCGCCGACCGGCTCCGCGACAGCCGTCCCGCAGACGTGCTCCCGGTGGACCTGCGCCTGATCGACGGCCTGAAGAAGTCCACCGGGAACGCCGCCTAAGAGAAGACCACCTCCCTCGTGCTGGGCGTCCGCGCCTGCCACAAACGTCTCGGTCGAGGGCGAGTTCACCGCGTACATGGCCACCTCGCGTTCCGAGTCGAAGCGCAAGCGCAACCTGATGGCCCTGTGGGAGCAACACAGCGCATGAGACGCCGTCGTGCCACCGGGGCGGACGGCCTCGTTGATTGCCGTCGCGCCGCCGGGGCGGACGGCCTCGTTGGTTACCGTCGCGCCACCGGGGCCGATCAGCCCGCTGAACGCTGCCGCGCCGTCTTCCCCCACCCTCCCCGCGCGCCCCGTGTTGACCGAATACCCGGTTTCACTGAACACCACGGACCGCAAAGGTGCGGCGCATGTCTATCGCTACGGCAGTGCTGACCGCATCATTGGCGCTGGCGCCGGCCGCCGCGCCATCCGTCGGAGTTCAGTCCACCAGCGTGTCCGTCCGCGCCCATTTCGCCGCGTCGCCGACGGGCGAGGCCGTCACCTACGACCCGGCCCTGGTGCCCGTAGGCAGCCGGGTCGCGGTCGTGGAGAAGCGGTACGGGACCGCGAAGGCCGGACGTACGGCCGTCGTCCTGCGCCTGTCCGGCCTGCTCCCGGACCGCACGTACGGCGCTCACGTCCACACCAAGCCGTGCGGCCCGAAGCCGGCCGACTCCGGCCCGCACTACCAGAACGTGCCCGACCCGGTGCAGCCCTCGACCAACCCCGACTACGCCAACCCGCGCAACGAGGTGTGGCTCGACCTGACCACCGACGAGGACGGCGACGGTGCCACGGCCGCCAAGGTGAACTGGCACGTCCGTTACGGCGAGGCCCGCTCGGTCGTCGTCCACGAACACAAGACCCACACCGAACCCGGCCACGCCGGCACCGCGGGCGCCCGCCTGGCCTGCGTCAACGTACCGCTGGCCTGACGCCGACGCATCGCCGGCCCGACGCCGACGCAACGTCGGCCCGATGACGCGCGTGGCGCGGCGGCACTCCACCGCCGCGCCACACCAGACCACCGGGCCACCCACCCACCGGCCCGTCCGGTCACCTCACCAGCCCACCCGGTCACCTCACCGGCCCGCCGGGTCTCCTCACCGGCTCGTCCCACCGTCAATTACCAGCCACCCCGGCCGTCCACACTCCAGCGCACCGCCCGTGGACACGACCGCGCGGGCGCTACCCGAGGCCGACGGGCCCCGTCGCCGTCGGCAGCAGGTGCGTGCTCACCAGGCGCAGGATCTCCGGCTGGTGGTCGGCGAGATAGAAGTGACCGCCGGAGAAGACGTGCAGGTCGCATCCGCGGGTGGTGTGTGACTGCCAGGCGCGCGCCTCGTCCACCGTCACCCGCGGGTCCGCGTCGCCGACGAGGACGTGCACGGGGCAGGACAGGGGCGGGCCCGGTGCGTAGCGGTAGGTCTCGACGGCCCGGTAGTCGGCGCGGACGGCCGGGAGGATCATGCCGAGGAGTTCCGGGTCCTCCAGCGCCCGTGGATCGGTGCCGTCGAGCCGCCGCAGTTCTTCGACGATCCCGTCCACGCCCCGCCGGTGCACGTCCTCGTCCCGGT
Organism: Streptomyces sp. NPDC003077; assembly: GCF_040611095.1. Lineage (NCBI taxonomy): Bacteria > Bacillati > Actinomycetota > Actinomycetes > Kitasatosporales > Streptomycetaceae > Streptomyces > Streptomyces sp. NPDC003077. The sequence goes on from NZ_JBEXNM010000026.1 coordinate 36,747, forward strand.
GGCGGGAGGGGGCCCGGCGGCCCGAGGCGAACAGGGCGGCCGGCACGATGCCGCGCCGCTCCAGACGGCGGGCCACCTCGAAACCGATCGTGGCCCCCATGCTGTGCCCGAACAGGGCCAGCGGCCGGTCGGTGAACGGCAGCAACGCCTCGGTCACCTCGTCCGCCAGCTCGGACACCGACTCGCGGCACGGCTCGTTCAGGCGGTCCTGACGGCCGGGGTACTGCACGGAGAGCACATCGATCCGCGGCGACAGGGCAGCCGACATCGGGAACCAGTAGCTGGCCGAACCGCCCGCGTGCGGGAGACAGACGAGGCGGACACCGGCGTCGGGCGCCGGGTGGTAGCGCCGGATCCAGGAGCCGGTCCCACTGGTGGAAGTCATGATGCGCCACTGTCCCTTCTGGACGGAATCTGCTCCCCAAGTGATCGTTTCCGGCTCGACCTTGCCGCAGCGCACGCACCACCGGCAACCCCTCGGCCCCTCGACCCGTCCGCCTGCCCTCGCACGACCGCAAGGAGACGACGGCCGCGCCGGTCATGGCCGAACCCTCACGCGCCGACGAGGGCCGCACGTAAACGATCCCCATCCCCCGGACGGGGCGACGGCCGACGGCACCACTGGCTCCGGGCCCGTTCCGACCGGACACGATGAACGGTGATTTCCGGCCAGGACGGGTGAGCGGGCGCGGGGGCACCGCTGCGGGAGGGCCTTGCGTCCGGCCGGATCCCGCCGTCACCACCAGCACAAGAGATGCAGGTCGCCGAAGCGGCTGACCGGCTCGATGAAGCCGGAGGAATGGACGTCGTTCACGTGCGGCCAACGGCGGCACCGAAGTTGTGTTCCCTCTCAGGGCAGTTGAGAACACGGCGACCCAGTGTTGACGGTGCTGTAGACGAACCCACGGGTTTCGCGTCATTCCATTGACGCCGATGACAGATGCCGGGACCGGCGAAGTTGGCGGGAATCGGCGCATCGGGTCAATCAATCTCCCTGTTCCTTGCGGACGCTTACGAAGCTCGGCGGACGGAAAACCACCGGGCTTGAGCCTGCGGCCCACGGCGAGACGGCTGCCCCGCCGGGCCGTCCCCTGCACCTGTCCTATACCTGCCCATTACAGGACAGGCCTTAGGCTTGCCCGGGAGCTGGACAAGGCGGTTGGGCTTCTGTGCTCGTGGACGCCGTTCGTTATGCGTGTGGCGTACCGTTCCCTGTCCGGGGCGGGCAGCGGCCTGAATTAAGGAGGCGCTATGGGGGATTTGTCGGTCGGGCCCGAGACGGCGGACGACGGAAGTGGGGCGGAATCGTCTGGTGAGAAGACGAAGAAACAGCGTCCCTTCTGGAAGGAGCTGCCGCTTCTCGTCGGCATCGCGCTGGTGCTCGCGCTGCTGATCAAAACGTTCCTGGTGCAGGCGTTCTCCATTCCTTCGGATTCCATGCAGAACACCCTCCAGAAGGGCGACCGGGTGCTGGTGGACAAACTCACCCCCTGGTTCGGCTCCGAGCCCGAACGTGGCGAAGTGGTGGTTTTCCACGATCCCGGCAACTGGCTTCAGGGCGAGCCGAAAACAGAGCCCAATCCGATTCAGAAGGCTCTCATCTTCATCGGCCTGATGCCTTCCGCGAACCAGGACCACCTGATCAAGCGCGTCATCGGCGTCGGGGGCGACACCGTGCAGTGCGAGGGCACCGGCCCGGTGAAGGTGAACGGCAAGGTCCTCGACGAGCCGTACGTGTTTCCCGGTAACTCGCCCTGCAGCGCCGACACCCCGTTCAAGGTGAAGGTCCCCGACGGCCGTATCTGGGTGATGGGCGATCACCGGCAGGATTCGGCGGACTCCCGCTACCACCAGGGCGAACCCGGCGGCGGCGCGGTACCCGTCAAGGAGGTCGTGGGACGGGCCGTAGTGATCGCCTGGCCGGTGAACCGCTGGGCCACCATGCCGGTTCCCGACACGTTCGACCAGCCGGGCATCAATGCCGCCATGGCAACGGCTCCCACCGCCCTGTCGCTCGCAGGCGCCGTTCCCCTGGTCCTGCTCCGCCGAAGCCGACGGAAGCGCTGAGGCCGACGGAAACGCTGAAGCCGACGGAAACGCTGAAGCCGACGGAAACGCTGAGGCCGAGCGCTATTGAACACGCCGGGGGCCGGGCGCTCTCTGTAGGCGGTTGCCCGGGAGGCGTCGTCGCCATTGGCCCGGTGGTGGCGTAGGGCATTCCGGCTCATCACGGGGGTGGCGCCGCCTTCGCCAAGCCCCTGCTGTTGACCCTTGGGTTGTTTGCCGCGGCCATGCGGTGGGAGCGGCGGCGGGCACCCGAGGCCCGGAAGCCGCTGTGGCCATTCCGCTCGTTCCAGAGGTACTCGTGCCCCCGTCTTCCGCGGCTGGGGCGCCTCTGACGGTCCCGGATCTTTCACCGGCGCGTGCGCCCGGCGGAGCGGGAGGCGCCCCGGTGAGCGGCCCGGGAGCGACCGCCGGCCGGATCGCTCCGCGCAAGAGCGAACAGATGCGGAGTGAGGTTGTTGTGGCCAGGCGGCCTGCCGGCCGCCGTTCCCCACGCCCAGGTCGCCAGGCGCGTGTTTGCCGTCAAGTGCCGACCGAACCGGCAACTGTGCCATGTCTCACACTACGGACATGATCACGTTCTACTACGATCACGTTCCGTGGAGCGGCGGTTACGGACGTGGTTCGTTTCCGGCCGCATCCCGGTATCAGGTCACCCCTGCTGTGAGGGGAGGCCCCTGTGTGACGAGGAGGGAACCTCATGAAGCGATCCATGCGCAAAGGAATCGCCATCACATCCCTAGCCGCGGCCGTCGTCGTCGGCGGCGCCACCGCTGCCATGGCGCGGTCCGGCAACGGTGGCATCAACGTGGGGAACAGCTACGGCCACATCCAGGGCAGCGTCTACTGGCACCCCAAGAGCAACGGCAAGTACCCGTACGGGGGTATGCAGGTTTCCGGCAACTTATACGACACCGCGGCCGACTCCAACTCCGTGAAGGTCCAGGGGAAGGTCTCCGGCTACAGCTACACGACCCTGTGGGAGAACTCCGACGGCAGCGGTAGCAAGAAGTACGGCAGCAAGGTCGTGTACGACCCCGCGGCGCTCTGGGTTCGCGACGGCAGTGTGCAGTTCTGCCGCTTCAATGGTTGGGGCACCGACAAGTGCACCAGTGAGTTCATGAAGCGCTAGCCGAACAGGCGGCGGACCGCTCTCATGCGGTCCGTCGCCTGTCTCTTGTTGCACGGCACTGGATGAACGGAAACACATGCTTGTCGCGGAAAACCTCGGCCATGCCTTCCAGGCCACCACTGTCCTGTCAGGGGTCGGCGTGGAGGTGCGTGCGGGCGAGGCCGTTGCCTTGGTAGGCCCCAGCGGTTCGGGGAAAACCACGCTGTTGTATTGCCTGGCCGGATTGTTGCGTCCGGACCGTGGCAAAGTGTCCTTCCAGGGGAAGGACATCGGTGCAATGGGCGATGCGCAGAGGTCGGAACTGCGGCAGCGGTCATTCGGCTTCGTTTTCCAATCAGCCGAATTAGTACCGGAATTGACGCTGAGGGAAAACGTGTCATTACCCCTGGAGCTGCAGAAGATCCGGTCCGGAGAGCGATCACGGCGGGTCGGAGCGCTGCTCGAACGTCTCGGGCTGGCCGAACACGCGGGTAAGCGGCCCGCGAAGGTGTCCGGTGGCCAGGCACAGCGCGCCGCGGTGGCGCGCGCGGTCGTGCACCGTCCGGCTGTCGTGTTCGCTGATGAGCCGACGGGGGCGCTGGACCGGGCCAACGGGGACGTCGTCGTCGATGTGCTGTGGGAGCTGGCGCGGGAACAGGGCACCGCGATCGTGATGGTGACGCACGACCGAGGACTGGCGTCGCGCGCCGACCGTACGGTCGAGTTGCTGGACGGCCGAGTCGTGGCGGAGGCGCCGTGACGGGCGTCAGGCTCCTGGTCCGGGTACTGCGCGGCGGTGGTGCTTCCGGACTCGTCCGACTGGCCTTGATGGTGGGGGGCATCGCTGTCGGCGTGGTCGTCATGGTGCTGCTGGCGACGATGCCGGGAGCGCTGGAGAAGCGGTCGGAGATCAGTGCCGCCCGAGTCCCCCTGCCCGTCACAGAACACACGAAAGCCACCGGCTCCCCATTCACCTATGGCACGGTGCAGGGAGCCTGGGGCGGCAAGCGGTTCCAGCGCGTGCTGCTCGCCGCCGGCCGTGACGCGGCGCGTCCGCCGGGCGTGCCGCGGGTGCCCCGTGCGGGCCAAGTCGTGCTCTCTCCCGCGGCGAAGGCCCTGGCAGCCGAGGACGAACGGTTCGCGCGGCTGGTGCCGGGCGAGGTCGTGGGCGAGATCTCCCCGTCCGGCCTGCTCGGTCCCGATGAGCTGTACGCCTACGTCGGCGTGCCGGCGGAGCAGATCGCCGAGGCGAACACGGCGCGCGGCTGGGGTGGCCTGAACGCGGACGCCGAAGTCCGCGACCGCTTCTCCGAGGTGCCCCTCCAATTGGCTCTCATCACCACGGCCCCGGCCATCATCTACCTCAATGTGTGCGCGCGGCTGTCCACCGTGTCCCGCACGCGCCGCTACGCCGCACTGCGACTGATCGGTATGAGCCGCCGCCACGTGCTGCGACTCGCCGCCATGGAGTCCGCCACCGCCGGCTTCCTGGGCGCGCTGCTCGGTCTGGTGCTCTACTCGACGGCGAACCCGTACATCGGGCCGTCGGGGATCGTGGGATTCAGCTGGTACGCGGACACCGCGCGCGTCTCGGCACCCATCGCCGCGCTCACCGTCGTGACGGTCACGCTCGCCGCAGGTTTCATCGGGTCCAAGAACACCTCGAAAGCGCTGGCCAAGCCGCTGGAAGCACGCACGGAGGGTGCTGAGAACCCCCCGAAGTGGTGGCACGCCCTGCCCTTCGCCCTGGGGATCGGGCTCGTTGCCTTCCCCGTGCTGGCGGCTGATACCCGGACGCAGCGGGGGAGCGCGACCGCCACCGAGGGCATCCTGGTCATCGCGGGCGTGGTGCTCACGGCCGTGGGCCTCCTCTTCGCGCTCCGTCCGGCGCTGGCCGGACTGGCCCGGTGGATCGCCCGCAGCCGGCTGCCGCTGGCCGCTCGCCTCGCCGCCCGCAAGATCGAGCACGAATCGCACGGTCTGTCGTGGCATCTGTCCGGACTGGTGCTTTTGGTGCTCGTCGCGTCCATCGGCGCGGGCGTACTGCACCAGGTCGAGCTCGCCTCCAGTCCGTCCACCGGCCCGACAGCGGTGGCGGTCGAGGCCAGAGAGGTACCGGCCGCGGCCCGGAACCGGCTCCTGTCCCTGCCGGCCGACGCGCGCTGGACCTCCAACCGGAGCATCACGCCCGAGACGCCTCCGGAGACCGCGCCGCAGTCGATCGAGGACGAGATACGCAGCCTCGGCGCCCAGCTCGTCACGGCCGACTGCCGCACCGTGCGGCGGGTGACCGGACAGTCTCTGGAGGACTGTCGGGACGGTGCGCGATACCGGGTGGCCATGGGTGCGGAGGAGCCGATTCCGGCGGGGATGAGGATCGACTTCCGCGACCGGCGAGGCACCGCGGTCCAGGTCAGCGCCCCAGCGGACCTCCTGAAATTCGAACGAGCCACGGCGTTCACCGCGGGCCCCACGCTGCTGGAGATCGCGGACGCCCCCAGGCTCGGGATCACCCAGGACACCCGCCTGTGGTACCGGCTCCCCTCGGACATCTCCTCCATCGACCGCTTCGCGTCGGATCTGGCGGGCGCCGCACCGGCCGCGATGCTGCGCGCGGGGGACCTCGACCTGGACGGGTTGGAGGACTACCGGGTCCACCGCGGCACGGTCGACACCGGCATCGGCATCGCTTTCCTCCTCGGCATCACCGCGTTCCTCGTGAGTGCCATCGGCCGGTCCCTGGAACGCCGGCGGGACATCACTTCCCTGGTGGTCGTAGGGGTGCCCGCGAGGACGCTCCGTGCCGTGCAGGAATTCCAGCTCCTCGTCCCGCTGTGCCTGGCGCTCGGGCTCGCTGCGGTGACCGGATGGCTTTCCGGGAACGCCGTGCTGCAGTTGCAAGGCCAACAACTCGGTTGGTACATGGGCACGCTCGACGCGGCGGGCCCGCTCATCGCCGTCGCGATCGGGTGCGCCGCGGTGATCGCGGCGTTCACGGTGGGGGCCAGGCCGCGTCCGGAGGATCTGCGCCGTGAGTAGGGGAGAGGGAACAGCCACAGTAATGGCCGCGTATACGCAGGCCCGGGCAACCGGGGAAGGTGTCGGCAACCGTTGGCGCAGAGCCCTGATGGCCGTCTGCGGAGCCATGCTCGTCCTGTCCGGCGCTGTCTTCCTGGCTTCGCGCTATGAGCGGCACCAGGTGGGGACGGAAGTCATGGGGCCCGCCCTTGACGGTGATCACATCGCTCTCGTCGACAGGGCTTACGAGAAGGGGGAGGGCATCGGACACGGAGATGTCGTCACCATCCGGGGCGGCTGGCCCGACGCCCCGGCTGATCATGTGTACACCCTCCGTGTCATCGGACTCGCGGGCGACAAGGTGGCCGTCAGCGCGCAGGGCGGGCTGTCGGTCAACGGCCGGCAGCTGTCCGAACCGTATGCACACGGCGACAACCTGACATACGGTGCCTTCAACGTGACCGTGCCCGAAGACCGCGTCTTCTTGCTGGGCGATGCTCGGAGTGTGGCAGTGGACTCCCGGGCCTACCTCGGCGCCGACGCGGGTACATTGCCGGTCGGCCACATCCAGGGCCGGGTCGGCGGTTCTGCCTGGCCGGTGTGGCGCCTTGGCGCTGATCCCGGTGCCGCCCACCGCTTCCCGGCGCATGTGATCGCGTCCGCAACGACCGTGATCGGCGGTGTGCTTGTCCTCTACGCCGGCTGGCCACTGCTTCGTGCGGTGACCGACCGGGCCAGGCGAATACGCCGTCCCAGCGCGGACACCGTTCCCCGCACGTGACGGGGCCACCCCGGCAGCGGAGCTTGACCGGGGCCCGGCCCGGACGGATCGAGCCGCTGGGCGTGCCGGGGCGGCCCACAGGCCGCTCCCCGGCGGCCACCCGCCCTGGGTGGCACTCCCCGTCCCAGGGACCTTCAGGCCCTGGAACGCACCCCCGCCCGCCCCCAAGGTGGTCCTCATGAACAAGACCACCGCGACCCGCGCCGGCAACGCCGGCCGCGTCATCCTGATCACTGGCGGTACGAGCGGCATGGGCTTCGCCACGGCGCGGCAGCTTCTGGAGGGCGGCGACCACGTCGTCATCACCAGCCGCCACGAGGCCCGGCTGCGGCAGGCAGCCGAACGGCTGGCGGACGTGTCGGACTCCGGCGCGCGGCTGTTGACCGTGCGGGCCGACGCCGCCAGCCTTCCCGATACCGACGCCCTGATGGCGAGGGTCGAGGAGCGGTACGGCCGGCTCGACGGCCTGTTCGCCAACGCCGGCACCGGTGTCTTCACGTCGGTGGAGGAGACCACGGAGAAGGACTTCGACCAGCTCGTCGACGTCAACTTCAAGGGCGTCTTCTTCACGATCCAGAAGGCACTGCCGCTGCTGGAGGCCGGCGAGGGCGGTTCCGTGGTCATCAACGCCTCCTGGACCCTGCACCGCGGCGTCGGCGCCGTGGTCTACGCCGCGACCAAGGCGGCCGTGCACAACTTCGCCCGGTCCCTGGGCGCCCACCTGGCGGGGAGGAACATCCGCGTCAACTCCGTCAGCCCCGGCTACATCCGCACCGAGATGTACGACGAGGCCATCCCCGACGACGCGGGGCGCGAGGCCACCCGGGTGGGGCCGCCGCTCCAGCGCGTCGGGGAGTCTGAGGACGTGGCCGAGGCGGTCGTGTTCCTGCTCTCCGCGCGTTCGTCGTACATCACCGGGCAGGACATCGCCGTCGACGGCGGCCTGGTGATGAAGGTGCCTTCCTGACCCCCGCTTCGTCCCGCCCGGGGCACCAGGACGGCCGCCGCCGGTGCCTGGTCCTGACAGGGCCAGGCGCCGCCCCCGTCCCCTCCAGCAGAATCGGGCCATGAACGCATCGGCTGACCTGCGGGAATTCCTCCGTGCCCGGCGTGCCCGGCTTCAGCCCCAGGACGTCGGGCTGCCGGCGCCGGGCGGGCTGCGCCGCGTCGTGGGCCTGCGCCGGGAGGAGGTCGCGGAGCTCTCGGACATCAGCATCGACTACTACACGCGCATGGAGCAGGGACGGGTCCGCAACGCCTCCCCCGAAGTGCTCGACGCCCTGGCCAAGGCCCTGCGGCTGGACGAGGAGGAGACCCGCCATCTCCACCGCATCGCCCGCCCCCGCGCCACCCGGGCCCGGACGACGGGACGCCCGGCGCGGCCCCAGGAGGTCCGCCCGATGCTGGCGACCCTGCTCGAATCCCTGGAGGGGCTGCCCTCGCTCGTCATGGGGCGCCGCATGGACGTCCTGGCCTGGAACCGCGCCGCCGCCGCGCTGCTCGGCGACTTCGACGCCATGGAGCCCGAGGCGCGCAACCTGGCCAGGATCACGTTCCTGGGCGAGAACTCCCGTTCCCTGTACGCGGACTGGTGCGAGTGCGCCCGCGAGAACGTCGCATACCTGCGCATGGAGGCCGGCCGCCACCCCGACGACCCGCGACTCGCCTCACTGGTCGGCGAACTCGCCATGAAGAGCGAGGACTTCCGCCACTGGTGGGCGGAGCACCCCGTACGCGACAAGACCTCCGGGATCAAACGCTTCCACCACCCGGTCGTCGGCTCCCTGGAACTGCCCTACGACACACTGCGCCCGGCCGACGACCCCGACCAGGCCCTCATCACCTACGCCCCGGCCCCCGGCAGCCCTTCCGAGGACGCCCTGCGACTGCTGCTCTCCTGGACGGCCCAGCCGCCTTCGGCCACCGGTGCCGAGGTGCGGCGTAGGGGCGTGATGGGGGCTTGACGCGGTATTCGCGCTGTTCCGCGAAAGGACAGCCGGAACTGGCCCGTGCCGGTGTCCGTGCCATGCGATGGGCCGCGGAAGCGAAACGCCGATAACTTCCTTTTGCGCCCCGGCAAGGCACCGGCACCGCGAACGGCCTCCGACGACTGAGCCGCGGAGCGGACTTCCCTGAGCCCGTCCGTCGGTCGCCAGGTGGGCCGCGAACGCGGCGGCCCTCCGTCACCGGCGGCGGGGGCCGGCGGGGACGACGAAAGAGCGATGCAAAAGACGCACACGATAATGTGCGCGCGTGACCCTTTCTGTCGTTATCGGTTCAGGACCCGCCGGCGCGGCCACTGCACGGCTGCTGGTCGAGAAGGGCCATGAGGTCCGGGTCGTCACCAAGTCGGGCCGGAGCCCGGAGCCCGGCATCGAGCACATCGCGCTGGACGCGACCGACGGCAAGCGACTGACCGAGGCCGTGCGGGGCGCGGACGCGATCTACGGCTGTGCCGCACCGCCCTACCACCGCTGGGCGAGCGAGTGGCCGCCGCTGGCCTCGTCGCTCCGCGCGGCGGCCGAGGCGACCGGGGCCGTCCTGGTCATGCTGGGCAACCTCTACGGCTACGGGCCGGTGGACGGTCCCCTGACCGAGGACCTGCCGCTCGCCGCGACCGGCACCAAGGGCCGGGTGCGCGCCGCCGCGTGGGAGCGGGCGCGGGAGATGCACGAGCAGGGCCGTATCAGGGCGGTCGAGGTACGGGCCTCGGACTTCTTCGGCCCCGGGGTGACCGACGGCGGACACCTGGCCGCGCGGGTGATGCCACGGCTGCTGCGCGGCAAGCCGGTCTCCACGCTCGGTGACCCGGACGCCCCGCACAGTTGGAGCTACCTCCCCGACGTGGCCAGGGCCCTGGTCGAGGTGGCCGGCGAGGAGCGGGCCTGGGGGCGGGCCTGGCACGTCCCGACGGAACCGGCCCGGTCCGCCCGCGAGATGGTCGGACGCCTCGCCGACCGCGCGGGGACGGGCCCCGTCGCGGTGCGCGGACTGCCACCGGCCGTACTGGGGATCGCGTCGCTCGTCTCCCCGCTGCTCCGGGAACTGAGGGAGGTCCGCTACCAGTTCGACCGTCCCTTCGTCGTCGACACGAGTGCTTACGAAGCCGAGTTCTCCGTGCGCGCCACCCCCGTCGAGGAGCAGGTCAAGGCGACGGTGGAGTGGTGGCGTGATCGGCTGGGGGCAGCCGGGTGACGTCCGCGACCGTGTAGGGGGAAGGGGACGGGCGCAGCCCCCGTTTCCGTGTGCGGGGGGACGGCCGACCGGTGGCGGGCGTGCGCGGATCAGCGGAAGACGCCGTATCGCCCCTGGCGCAGGTCGGACAAGGCGTCCCGGTGCTGGGAATTCGTCAGGGGAGGCAACCGCGACAGCGGGAAGTACCGCAATTCCAGCGTTTCCCTGTCGCGGGTTTCCAGATGCCCGCCCACGATCGAGCAGCGGAAGAAGACGGTGATCGGCTGCACCACATCGCCGTTGGGGTAGACGTGCCGGTATTTGCTGTAAACGCCCAACAGCGTGTCCGCGCGTACGCGCAGGCCGGTTTCCTCTTCCGTCTCCCGTAGCGCCGCTTCCTCGGCCGACTCTCCGAGTTCGATCGCGCCGCCTGGAGCTCCCCAGGCGCCGTCGTCGCCACGGCGCTGCAGCAGCACGCCCTGCTCGGTGACGACGCACGCGGCGGCGAAATTGAGCTGAAGGGGAGATGTGCCTACCCGGGACCGAATCCAGCCGATGTAATCCGACATCGTGTGGTGTTTCCTCTCCGTCGTAAGGGGCGGAAGATGCGCGGGCCGGGCCTTTCGCGAGAAACAGGACGGACCATTCAGCTCCGCGCCGCCCGGACCGCCGCCGTCCCCGGCCCCCTGATCGCCCTCGTCCCTTGATCGTCCTCATCCCCTGACCGTCCCCGCCCCCTGACCGTCGTCCCCCACCTCCAGGACGCCACCCGCACCCGCGAAGTCCTCCGACCCGGGGCCCATCATGCAACTACAAACGCTTCACAAGCCTCACCCATCTCCCACCGCAACGGCAGCACCAACACCTCCCGCGCGCACCGCACGTTGCCGGACAAGAGGCGGCCGACGGCGGTCACCGGGCGGTCGCCGGCGTCGTCGACGGCCCGGCGGCTGGTGCCGGGGCGAGAACGACACGATCGCCGGAAATACGCTGACCTGCGGCGTCACCGCATAAAGCCCGCGCCCGGCGTATCGGTGATTATTTGGCGTCAACGATTCTTCTGAATTTCGTACGTCAGTACATTCGTGTGTTATGTGCACGTGTCCCGCAGAGCCATTCACGCCCCGCTATGCTCACTGCCGCGCAGCGAGTCGTGACGGTTATGGCGCATTGCCGATGGCTGTCGTGAGGTAATCGCCGCTCCGGAGATCGGGTTTACCGAGGCCCGGTTCCGGGCGCGGTACGTCGGCTCGACGTGCACTGCGGCAATTGATTGGTGTAGGTGAACCGGCGATTGCCCCGTGCGGTTTCGCTGCCTGCCTTTTACGTCGGTGAATTACCCGCGTGACGCCCTGTCCCTTCCCTTAGTGCGCTGAGGATGCCGATGGTTTCTGCTGATTCGTCACCCGGAAGGCCGGGGACGGCCTCCGCAATGTGGCTGCTGCCGGGCGCGTTCCTGGCCATATGCGCGGCCGTGGCCATTCCGTTGCTGCCTCCGACGGCCCGCGCGCCCGCGGTCTGGATCGGGGGTCTCGCGACGGCGGCCGTGGTCGCCGCGTCGGGGAAGGCGGCGCGCCGGGGCCGTGCGCTGGAGGTGCTGCGCAAGCGGTCCGCCGAGCGGGAGGCCACCTTGCGGTGGCAACTGGCCCAGCAGGAGCGCGAGATGCTGCATCTGGCCAGGGACCTCCTGCCGGCGGCGCTGTACCAGCTCCAGCAGGGCGGCGTGGTCGAGCACGTGCAGCGCGCCATCCTGCCGCCGTCCCAGGTGAGTCCCGGTTTCGGAGCCGCGCACGAAGTGCTGCTGCGCCATGTCCTGGAGACGGTGGAGGCCGAGGTGGGCCTGCGTGACGTCACCCGGCGCGCGTTCGTCAACATCGCCCGGCGCATCCAGGCCAACGTGCACCGGCAGGCGCTGGAGATGCGCGAGATGGAGGAGCGGCACGGCGCGGACCCGGAGGTCTTCCACGACCTGCTGCACCTCGACCACCGGACGGCGCTGGTCGGCCGGATGGCGGACAGCATCGCCGTGCTCGGCGGGGCCCGGCCGGGGCGGCAGTGGAAGAAGGACATCCCGCTCTACAACGTGTTGCGCGGTGCCATGTCCCGGATCACCGACTACACGCGCGTCAACCTGCACTCGGTGGCCGACGTGGGGATCATCGGCCGCGGCTGCGAACCCCTGATCCACGCCGTGGCCGAGCTGCTGGACAACGCCACCCGCTATTCGCCGCCGAAGACCCGTGTCCACCTGACCGCGACCGAGGTGCAGACCGGGTTGGCCGTCGAGATCGAGGATGCCGGGGTCGGCCTGAACGGCGAGGCCCTCAAACGCGCCGAACGGGCCCTGGCGCAGAACGCGCACGACGGACTGGACCTCGGCGACCTGGAGGAGGCGCCCCGGCTCGGCCTGGCGGTGGTCGGCCGGCTGTGCCACGCGTACCACTTCAAGGTCTCCGTGCGCGAGTCCGCGTACGGGGGGGTGCGGATGGTCCTGATCGTGCCGCCGGGACTGGTCACCGTGACCCCGGTGCGCGGCGGGGACATCATCCGGACGCCCACCCTGCCGACGCCCCTCCACCTGGGCGAGATGAAGCACCGCGGCATCATCGAGCCCGAAGAACCGGAGCCCGAGGTCACTTCGCGCACCGCCAACGGGCTCCCGCAGCGTCGGCGGACCGTCGCCCGTCCCGTGTTCCGGCCCGCGAACCCGCGGCAGGCGGCCCCGGCGGCCTCACCGGCGCAGGCCGAGAAGCCCCCTCAGGCCGGGCTGTGGATGTCCGCCTTCCTCAACGGGACCTCCGGGTCCCCGGGCGAGTCCCCGGAGCGCCGCCCCCAGGGCGCGGGCGACGCGGAGCCCGAGCAGTGACCGTGCCAGCGAATAAGGATGAGTGAGCAAGTGGCTATCAAGCAGCGGCTCAACATGGACTGGATGCTGGAGGACTTGGCGACCGGCATTCCGCAGACCCGCCACGTCGTGGTGCTGTCCTCGGACGGCTTGTGCATGGCGCAGTGGGGTACCGACACCGACACCGCCGACCGGCTCGCCGCCGCCTGTGCCGGGCTGCAGAGCCTGTCGGCGGCCATCGCCGCGGAGTTCCCGGACGGCGACGGCCGGATGAAGCTCGTCGTCGTCGAGGTCGGCGGCGGCTTCTTCTACCTGATGGCGGCCGGCGCCGGGGCGTATCTCGCGGTGCTGGCCGACGACGACGTGGACGCCGGTCTCGTGGGGCAGCTGATGAGGGACCTGGTCGCCCGGATCGGCGAGCACCTCACCAGCCCGCCGCGCGCCGACCGGCAGGTCCCATGAGCGATCCGGAGAAGGAAGAACGAAGGTCCTGGGAGGAAGGCGGTCCCGAGCGGCTGTACCTCGTCGCGCCCGACCGGGAGCCGCCCGAGAGCCGGAGCAGCACCCCCCCGCCCCCCCTGGACGTGGTCACCCTGATCGTGAGCCGCCGGGCGGCCGGTTCGGACATGCAGCCCGAGCTCGCCTCCATCGTCCACATCTGCGACTACCCGCTGTCCGTCGCGGAGATCTCCGCCTACCTGCACCTGCCGGTCAGCACGGTCACCGGACTGCTCGCGGGACTCCTGGCGAGCGGTCATGTCGAAGCCCGGGCGTCGGTACCGGCCAAGTCGCTGCCCGACATCGCACTCTTGGAGGCGGTGATGCATGGACTACAGAATCTCTGAACCCGTCGTCGGCCCCCGGCCCGAGGACGTCCTGCCCGCCTCGGTCACCACCGCCGTGAAAGTGGTGATCGTCGGTGGCTTCGGGGTCGGCAAGACCACCCTGGTCGGCTCGGTCAGCGAGATCAGGCCGCTGACGACCGAGGAGGTCATGACGCAGGCCGGGTCCGACGTGGACGACCTCGCCGGTGTGGAGGGCAAGAAGGAAACCACCGTGGCGATGGACTTCGGGCGGATCACCCTCAGCGACGAGCTGGTGCTCTACCTCTTCGGCACCCCGGGGCAGCAGCGGTTCTGGTTCCTGTGGAACGGGCTCTTCGAAGGCGCGCTGGGTGCCGTGGTCCTGGTCGACACCCGGCGGCTGGAGGAGAGCTTCGAGGTGATGGGCCACCTCGAAGAGCGCGGGGTGCCCTTCATCGTCGCCGTCAACGCCTTCCCGGACGCCCCCTGGCATCCGGTGTCCGAACTCCGGGAAGCGCTGGACATCCCCGAAGAGGTGCCGGTGATCGACTGCGACGCCCGCGAGCGCGTCTCCAGCCGCAACGGCCTGCTGACCCTCATGCGCTACCTGCACACCCTCACCACGAACCCGGAGTCACGGTGACCATCCCTTCCCCCGAACAGCCCGGCCGCACGCGGGTGTCCGCGCCGCCTCCCCAGTGCCCGGCACACGCCCGGCCCGACGCCGCGGACGAACTGGCGCGGCTCTTCGGCCCCGAGGCGGCCCGGGACCCCATGGGCCTGTACGAGCGCCTGCGCGCCCGGCACGGGTCCGTCGCGCCCGTCCTGCTGGACGGCGACCTCCCGGCCTGGATCGTCCTCGGTTACCGGGAGATCAAGGAGGTCGCCGGCACGCCCGCCCGGTTCAGCCGGGACTCCCGCAACTGGCGCTGGTTCAAGGAAGGGCGGGTCCCGCCGGACTCGCCGCTGATGCCGATGGTCGCCTGGCAGCCGGTCTGCCTGTTCCTGGACGGCGAGGAGCGCTACCGGCTGCGCCTGGCGGTCACCGAGAGCATGGAGCGCTTCGACCTCCGCGGGATGCGGCGGAGCATCATCCACTTCACGCACCAGCTGGTCGACGTCTTCTCCGAGCGGGGGGAGGCGGACCTGTCCGACGAGTTCTGCGAACGCCTGCCCATGCTCGTCCTGACGCAGCTCCTGGGGATGCCCGAGGCGTACGGGCCGCGGCTGGTCAAGGCCAGCCGGGACATGGTGGCGGGCACCGCGACCTCGGTGGCCAGCAACGCGTACATCGTGGAGACGCTCACCGACCTCGTGCGGCGCAAGCGCGTGGACCGCGGCAACGACATCACGTCCTGGCTGATCGAGCACTCCTCCGGGCTGACCGACGAAGAGGTGTGGAACCACCTGCGGGTCATTCTCATCGCCGCGAACGAGTCCACCGTCAACCTCCTCAAGAGCGCGCTGCGGATGGTGCTGAGCGACCCCCGGTGCCACGCGTCGCTGGCCGGCGGGCAGATGACCCTGCCCGACACGGTGGAGGAGGTGCTGTGGAACGAACCACCTCTGATGACCATCCCCGGGCGCTGGGCCGTCGTCGACACGGAACTCGGCGGCCAGCGGATCGAGGCCGGGGACATGCTGCTGCTCGGCCTGGCCGCCGGGAACTACGACCCGAACGCCCGGCCGGACCCCGCGGCCCCCCTGCTCGGGAACCGCGCGCACCTCGCCTTCAGCAGCGGCCCCCAGGAGTGCCCCGGCCAGAGCATCGGCCGCGCCATCGCCGACACCGGCATCGACACGCTGATGACGCGGATCCCCGACGCCCGGCTGAGCATCCCCGTCGAGGACCTGCGCTGGACCAACGGCTGGATGACGCGCCACCTGAGCAGCCTCCCGGTGACGTTCACCCCCGGCTCCCAGCTCCCGCACCCCGTCATGCCCGGATCGCTCTTCGCCGGTCCGGCGGGCCGCTACCCTCCGCCACCCGCCGCCCCGGACGACGGCGAGATGCCCGCCGCCGTGGACCCCGCCGTGGACCCCGCCGCGTACGCGCCCGCCGCTCCGGCCTCCCACCGGCGCGCGCCCTGGTGGGGCTCGCTCAGGACGTGGCTGCGCGGCTGACGCCCGGGCGCAGCCGCACCCCGGTGGTCCGGAGCGCGGCCGGGCCACCGGTGAGGACTTCCCCCACGGCGTCCGCGACGCGCCGCAGCGCCTCGTCCAGCACCGCGCGGGACGTGGCGTAGCTGACGCGGACGTGGCCCTCGGCGGCCGGGCCGAACCACTCGGGCGTGCCGGGCACCACGGCCACCCGCGCCCGCTCCAGGAGGAACGCGCCCATCGCCCGGCTGCTCAGCCCGGTGGCGGACACGTCGGGGAACAGGACGTAGGTGCCGTCCGGGCGGGCGCACGAGATGCCCGGGATGGCGTTCAGCCGCTCCGCGCAGTGGTCCCGCATGGCCTGGAGGTGCGCCAGGAAGGCGTCCTTCCAGGGCCAGCCGTGCCGCAGGGCGGCCAGGGCCCCGGCCTGGGTGAAGGGCGTCAGGCTGTGCGCGGCGCCGAGCCGCTGGAAGGTGCGCCGCAGGGCGCCGGCCTCCCGAGGCCCCGGGGCGAGGACGAAGCCCATCCGCAGCCCGGGGAGCGCGAACGTCTTGGACAGGCCGGTGACCGTGTAGACGCGCGGGCCGTCCCCATGGACGCGCGGGCCGTCCCCGGCGGTCAGGCTCGCGACGCTGAGGTGCCTGGCGGGCGGGTAGACGATCTCGCTCCAGACCTCGTCGGAGAGGATCGGGACGCGGTGCCTGACTGCCGTCTCCGCCACCGCCCGGAGAGTCTCCTCGGGGAAGACCGTGCCCAGCGGGTTGTGCGGATTGCACAGGCAGATCAGGGCGGTGCGCGGTGTGACGAGGGAGGCCAGCCGGTCCGGGTCCAGCCGGCCGGTGCCCTTGTCCATCGGGCAGTACACCCGTCGGGCCCCCGCGGCGTCGATGGCCTGCCCGATCAGCAGGTCGACCGGGTCCAGCAGGACGCACTCGTCGCCCTTGCCGCACAGGAGGTGCACCACGCCCCAGAGCGCGGCGGCGGTGCCCGGGGCCGGCACCACGCGATCGGGGTGGTCGGCGATCCCGTAACGGGCCGCCGCCACGGCGGAGAAGGTCTCCCGCAGTTCGTCGTCCTCCGGCGCGTAGGAGAAGTAGCCGTCGGCGACGGCCGACACCACGGCGTCCGTGACCACCGCGGGTCCGGGGAAGTCCGGCTCGGCCGCCGTCAGCGGAATGACGCCGGGCGGGACGGCGCCCCACCGCTGCGGCGAGCGCCGCCGCAGCAGTTCGGGCCGGACCTGCGCGTCGTCGAACAGCGGACGGTGCGTGTCGTGCGGCCACATGGCGTTCACCCTCGCTGGTAACGGGCGGGCGGGTACCGGTCGTAGAGCTCGGGGGACCAGTACGTGGTCAGGCGGGGGCGGCCGTGCTGCACGCGGGCCGACGCGTAGGTGTGGATGCCGCGGCCGGCGGCGAGCGGGCGCCGGGCCATGTGGCGCAGCAGCGACCGGTAGCCGTCGGCGGGGAGGCCCATGTCCGCCATGGCCGAGCTGATGCGGTCCCGCGCGGTGCGGTCGTTCGCGGTGTGGGGCCACAGGGGGACGTACAGCGTCGCGGACACCGGCATATGACCGCCGGCCGCCGTGAACGTCAGATTGCTGACCAGGGGTTGCGCGCGTACCGCGCCCTGACCGCCCGACAGATGACGGCAGAATTCCCCCAGGAATCCGGGTTCGTGCTGGAGCGATATCTCCATTCGGGCGTCGAGTTCCGCCGGGGAGATGTCGTAGTGGCGGAAATACACCTTGACGCGGGATTCGGGGTCGTCGATCAGGTCGAGGCCGAAGTAGACGATCCTGTCGAGGTCGAATCCCCGGTCGGCGAATTCGCCGATCGCGGTCCATGCCTTTCCGAATCCCAGGCGGTCCAGCGCCTCGCGTGTCCGCTCGGCCCCGGTCATGCGCTCATCGGCGTGGGGATTGAGGTACACCTTGAACTCGGGGTCGCCGTTCGGCGCGAAGACGGCGGCGTGCATCATGGCGAAGCCCGTCGGGTCCTTCTCCGGCAGGAACAGGTCCGATACCTTTGCCAGCCGATTGCCGGTGGCGCCGAAATCCCGGATCAGTCCACGGGTGAGACCGAGCGCCGCTTTCTGCGCGGACGAGGTGTCCGGCCGGTCCGGAAGGGCCTCCATCAACACCCTGACCTGCAAGCCTTCCTGCGAGAAGGCAGCGGAGAATTCGATCGGCGAACCGTCGGCACATACGTCCGAGTGCCAATCCGGACGCGTCCCGATGCGCCTCTCCCCCCACGGTGACAGCATCCTGCGCAGCGCCCTCGCCCCCCGTGCGACATTCACGCCCGCACTGCCAAGAAGACGTCTGCCGGTGGTGACCGCGTAGTCCGCGAGCGTCGCGCCGGCGCAAATCCGTGGAATCGGCCGCAAAGACGACATGGAATTCCTCCCCTACCTCGTGCCGGGGCCCGCCGTACCGCACCCTTGCTCCGCCGGCCGATCGGCCAGTACCAATAGGGTTTAAGGCTCCTGACTACCCGCCCAATAGGGGCTCGGCGGCATAACGAACCGCCTCCCGCACTCCCGCATACCTCCGCCCCGCGCCCGCCACCCGAATCCCGCGCATTGCCTCCGTCGGCCGCGGCCGTTTCCCTGGGGCCGGAGTACTTTCACCATTGACGATAATTCCTCCGGCCGCCACCGGCGCACAAGGGGCGTGCGCGGCGTTCGTCGGACCGTGGCGTGCGCACACGACGTACGGATGCGCACGCCGGCGCTCGGGGCACCACCTCCCCCTCGCGGACGCGCCGCACCTCACCTCCGCGCGGGCGGCCGGGGACCCGCCGAAGCCGTCGCGGAGTCCCGGAACGGCCCGGAGCTCGGCTCCAACCGGGGCGGATCGCCGGAGAAGGCCGGACTTCCCGACCGGGAGATCCAGTTCAGCAGCGGCCCGGTGAGGGCGGTCGTGGTCACCGCCATCACCACCATCAGGGAGTACAGCGTGGTGTCCAGCACGCCGAGTTCCAGGCCGACGCCGAGGATGACCAGTTCTGTGAGGCCGCGGGTGTTCAGGAGGGCGCCGAGGGCCGCGGACTGGTGGGTGTCCAGGCCCCCGGTGCGGGCTCCGAGGTAGGCGCCGAGGAACTTGCCGGTGATGGCGACGGCCAGGATCGCGGCCAGCTCGCCGAGGTTCGTCAGGTCCAGTTGTGAGAGGTCGACCTTGAGGCCGGACAGGACGAAGTAGACGGGGAGCAGGAGGACGCCGCACAGGGGCTCCACCCGGTGCAGCACGCCGTCGCGCAGGCGGCCGGCGGTGCCGCGCGGCAGTACGGCGCCGAAGAGGAAGGCGCCGAAGATGTAGTGCAGGCCGAGCCATTCGGTGACGGCGGCGGACGCGAGCAGGCCGCCCAGTACGAGCGCCAGGAAGCTCCTGTTGCCGCCCGGGGTGTCCCGCTCCCGTTCGGCGCCGAAGCGGCCCGCCCGGTGCAGCAGCGGGCGGACGACGGTGGCCATCACCGCCACGTACGGGACGACCAGCGCCAGCCGCCAGTCGAACCGCTCGCCCGTGGCCAGCGCGACCACCACCGCCAGCAGCGTCCAGGCCAGCAGGTCGGTGATCGCGGCACACGCCAGGGCGGTCGTGCCGACCCGGGTGTGGGCCAGCTCGCGATCGGCGATGACCCGGGCCAGGACGGGGAACGCCGTCACGGACATGGCCACCGCGAAGAAGAGCACGAAGCCGTCGGACGTGCCGGTGGCGTGCGACGGCTCCAGCAGCAACGCCAGCCCGGCGCCCAGCGCCAGCGGCAGCAGCGTGGAGCCGGCGGACGCCCACAGCGTGACCCGGCCGCCGCCGCGCAGGACGGCGAGGTCCAGTTCCGCGCCGACGACGAACATGAAGAGCGCGATGCCCACGCCGGCCAGCGCGCTCAGGAGGTCCCGTACGTCGGTGGGGAAGAGGAGGCCGACGAGCCGGTCGCCGAAGAGGGTGGGCCCCAGCAGCACACCCGCGAGGATCTCGCCGACCACGGCCGGCTGGCCGAGCCTGGCGGCCAGCGCGCCCGCAGCGCGGGCCAGGCCGAGGATCAGGGCCAGGTCGAGGAAGAGGAGAACGGTCTGGGACGCGGTCACTGCCCGCCGCCGGAGTCGGGGCCCTTCCGCAGCGCCTCGTGGCCGCCGGGCTCGGGGCCCGTGCGCGGCGCCTCGGAGCGGCCGGAGTCGGGGCCCGTGCGCAGCGCATCATGGCCGCCCGGCTCGGGCCCCCTTCGCAGCGCCTCGTAGTGGGCGAGGCATTGCTCGTAGGTCGGCAGGATGCCGGCGTCCGCGGCCTCCCTGAGGGACGGTGCCGCCGCGTCCTTGTCGGACATGATGGGGGTCTTGTTCAGGCCCCAGGGGATGGCGATCTCGGGGTCGAGCGGGTTGACCTCGATCATGGTGCCGGGGACGTACGCCTCGGAGCACAGGTAGTACATGCAGGCGTCGTCGGTGAGGGCGAGGAAGGCGTGGCCGAGGCCGTCCGCGAGGTAGACGGCGAGGCCGGAGCCCTCCTCCTGATACGTGATGTCGTAGCAGCCGAACGTGGGCGATCCGACGCGCAGGTCCACGACCACGTCCATGACGGCGCCGCGCACGCAGGTGACCAGCTTCGCCTGGCCCGGCGGGAGGAGCGTGCCGTGGATGCCGCGCAGGGTGTGGAGGCGGCTGCCGGAGTAGTTGGCCTGCCGGACGGCGAACGGGTAGCCGATCGCCTCACCGAGTTCCTCGGCGCGGAACGCCTCGAAGAACCAGCCCCGCCGGTCCTCGTGCCGGTGGGGTGTGATCCGGTAGGCATCCGGCACCGCCATCTGCGTGATCTTCATGCTCACCACATTCCTGATGTTGCTGGGTCGTTGCTCGGGCCGGAGGACGGAGGAGCGGGCGCCGGAGGGCCGGGGGTCGGAGGAACCGGGGTCGGAGGACGGAGGGCCGGGGGTCGGAGGGCCGGGGGTCGTCATCGCCGGGCTGCCAGTTCCGCCAGCAGGCCGACGGTCTCGTGGAGGGACGGTTGGGTGGCCATCTCCTCGGCGATCAGTGCGGCGTTCTTGGCACACACCTCGTCGTCGAGCAGGGCGGTGACCTGGTCGAGGACGGCGTCCGGGGAGATCCGGTCCGGCGTCAGCCGCCGGCCGGCGCCCGCGGTCTCCACCGCCTCCGCGTTGTCGAACTGATCGTCGAACTGGGGCAGCAGGAGCTGCGGGCAGCCGGCGCCCAGTGCCGTCAGGACGGTGCCCTGTCCGCCGTGGCTCACCAGGAGCTCGCAGGCCGGCAGGAGCTGCGCCAGCGGCATCCGGCCCACGTGGGCGGCGCACTCGGCCAGTTCGGGCCAGGCCGCCGCGGTCGCCGGGTCGGTGGCGATCAGGATCTCGTGGTCGAGCGCGGCCAGGCGCCGCAGGACCGGGGTGATCGACGCGCGCAGCGGGAGATCGGCGAGGCGGGGGAGGAGGGTGCCGAACGTGACGCACACGCGCGGGCGTTCGGCGGGCCGCAGTGCCCACGTCGGGACGTGCGCCTCCCCGTTGTAGTCGATGTTGCGGACCGACCGGAAGCCCGCCGCGTACGGGCGGCGCAGCCGCGTCGGCCAGGGTGTGAGGACCTCGTCCGGATCCGGCAGCGCCCGGCCGAACCACTGCGCGGCGCCCTGCCGGTACTCGGGCAGTTCGGCCGCGCCCCAGTGGAACTCCACGAGGGGGAGGCCGCGCTCGGCGGCGGCCAGCGGCCCCGCCGACTCGGCGCGCTCGCTGACGACGAGGTGCGGGCGCCAGGCGTCGAGCACGGCAGGGGCGCCGTCGAGGCACCGCTCGGCGACCCGTGCGAAGGCCCGGCCGTGGGCCAGCCGCCGTCCGGCGGAGCCGTGCCGCCCCGTGCCGTCCCGCTCGCTCTCCTCCCGGACCAGCGCGACGACGTCGGTCGGGGGCGCCCAGGCGACGACGGGCAGCCCCGCGCCCGCGACGGTCGGGGCGAAGTCCTCGGTGGTGGCGAACAGGACCTCGTGGCCGACCGCCCTGGCCGCCCACGCCAGGGGCACCAGGGGGTGGAAGTGGCCGGGCAACGGCGCCGTGGTGAACAGCAGTCGCACGTGTCGTCCTCCCAACGGGTGTGCGGCGTCAGTACAGGCTGTGCAGGCAGGCCAGCAGGCTGCGGGCCTCGATGTTGAGGTAGTGGCCGTGGTACAGCAGGTCCTGGAGCTGCCGCACGGTCACCCACAGGTGGCTCGGCGCGATGGTGTCGGGGGCGTCGGGCGGTACCTCGATGACCTGGTAGCGGGTCAGCGCGTGGTAGAAACGCCCGCCTTCCTCGGACTGCACGGAGTCGTAGCGGACCACGTGCCCTTCGCGGGCGCCGTCCGTCACCGCCGCCCGCAGGTAGGGATGCTGGATGTCCGAGACGTCCTCGCCCGGCAGCAGGTGCACGGTCGGCGCCATCTCGACCATGTCCATCAGCCCGTACTCGGGCCGCGCCTGGGCCAGCAGGTGCAGCACGCCGTCGACGCGGCGGGTCAGGAAGACGGCCCGGCCCTGGCCGCGCGGGGCCAGCAGCGGCTGCGTCCACCGCTTCACCTCGCGGTCGCCCGCCTCCACGGACACCCCGATGACGCGGAACTGCCGCCCGGCGGCGTCGCTCAGCTCCCGCCGGTCGTGGGACCAGCCCGCCACCTCGCGCAGCGGCACGAGGCGGGCCGACCAGTCGCAGCGGGTCTTGGCCTCGATGAACCAGCTCAGGATCTCCGCCGAGCTGTGCCGGGCGGGGGCGGTGGCCGGGTCCGCCTGGTACTGGTACGAGCGGATGAGCGCGTCGCGGAACGAGCCGTCGCCGCGTACCTCGGCCTCGTCGGGGAAGGCGAACGGCATGCACGACAGCACCGTGCGCGCGTCCATGTTCACGACGTTGTCCAGGCAGGTCAGCGCGCGGAGCTGCTCCAGGCTCAGCCAGTGGTAGTTGTCCAGGACCGGGACGTCCCCGGTGACCAGGACGACCATGTTCCGGTTGCGCTTGCGCCAGAACCAGGCGCCCTGCTCGGACTGCAGCACGTCGACCAGCACCTCGCCGCGGTCGGGCCCGGCGAAGTACTCCAGGTAGGGCGTCCGGCCGCCGCGGTGCACCTGCGTGTAGTTGCTGCGGGTGGCCTGCACCGTCGGGGAGAGTTGCAGCGCGTTGATGTTGCCGGGCTCCATCTTGGCCTGCATGAGGCAGTGCAGGACGCCGTCGAACGCCTTGACGACGATGCCGAGGATGCCTATCTCCGGCTGGTTGATGATCGGCTGCTGCCAGGTGACGGCGCCGCCCTCGCGTGCCTCAAGGCCCTCCACGGAGAAGAACCGCCCACTGGAGTGGGCGAGGTTGCCGGTCCTCCCGTCGAAGTCCCAGTCGGTCAGGTCGGCGAAGTCGACCTGCTCCACGTGGTGCCGGCTCACCCGGTGCCGGTCCTCCCACCAGGCGTGGAAGTCGGCGGCGGAGGTCAGCGGGCCGTCGCGCAGGGCGGGCCGGTCGAGGTCCAGGTCCGTCATGCCTCAGACCTTCGCGAGCACGCCGCGCAGGGCGTCGATCACGCGGTCCTGGTCGCCGGCCGTGAGGGAGGGGTACATCGGCAGCGAGAAGATCTCCTTCGCGGCGGCCTCGGTCACCGGCAGCGATCCCTCCTTGTAGCCGAGGTGGGCGAAGCCCTTCTGGGTGTGGACCGGCCACGGGTAGCTGATGTTGAGGTGGATGTCCTGGGCCTTGAGGGCTTCGATGATGGCGTCCCGCCGCGGGTGGCGCACCACGTGGACGTAGTAGACGTGCGTGTTGCCGGGGGCCGTGACGGGCGTCACCAGGTCCGTGCCGGCGAACGCCTCGGCGTAACGCTGGGCGATGGCCTGGCGCTTGGCCACGT
Organism: Streptomyces sp. NPDC003077; assembly: GCF_040611095.1. Taxonomy (NCBI): domain Bacteria; kingdom Bacillati; phylum Actinomycetota; class Actinomycetes; order Kitasatosporales; family Streptomycetaceae; genus Streptomyces; species Streptomyces sp. NPDC003077. Next base: position 60,510 of record NZ_JBEXNM010000026.1, read on the forward strand.
AGTCGTCCAGCCGGGTCAGCTTCCGGCGCAGGATCTCCGCCTGCACCTCGTCCAGCCGGCTGTTGTACCCGGGGAGCCGGACGACGTGGTACGTGGTCTCCATGCCGTAGTAGCGCAGCCGCCGCAGGTTGGCGTCCACCTCCGGGTCGGCCGTGACCGTCGCGCCGCCGTCGCCGTACGCGCCCAGCACCTTGGTCGGGTAGAAGGAGAACGCCGCCGCCTTGCCCATCGTGCCGGCCGTGCGGCCGTGGTGGCGGGCGCCGTGCGCCTGGGCGCAGTCCTCCAGGATCGGCAGGCCGTGCTTCTCGGCGATCCGCTCCAGCGGCGCCATGTCCACGCACTGGCCGTAGAGATGGACGGGCAGCAGGCAGCGGGTGCGCGGGGTGATCGCCGCCTCGACCTGCTCGACGTCCATCAGGTAGGTGTCGCTGTGGACGTCGACGAAGACGGGGGTGGCGCCCACGGCGTCGATGGCGACGACGGTGGGGGCCGCGGTGTTGGAGACGGTGACGACCTCGTCGCCGGGGCCGATGCCGAGCGCGCGCAGGCCCAGGACCAGGGCGTTGGTCCCGTTGTCGACGCCGACGCAGTGCGGGAGGCCGTGGTACTCGGCGAATTCCCGCTCGAAACCCTCGACGCTGGCGCCCAGCACCAGTTGGCCCGAGCCGAACACCGTGTCGACGGCGTCCAGGATTTCGGTCCGTTCCTTCTCGTACTCGGCCAGATAACCCCAGACATGCATGGTCATGGCGACAGGTACCTCCACGATCGGCTAGAGCGACATTCATCGGGGCAGGGCGGGTGGCGCGGGCCGGTTCACACGATGTGCCGGACGAAGTCCAGGCCGTGCGCCTCCCAGTTCTCGCGGCTGTAGGAGATGACGTGCACGTCCTGCGGTTTTCCGTACCGGAAGACGTACTCCGGCAGGACGGCCTCCGCCCGCATGGCCTTCGTGTGGTGTCCGAAACCGATCCGCGCGAGCGTCGGATCCACCACCTCGAAATACACCTTCCGCGTCCGCCACATGGAGAACGCGAAATTCACACTCAACGCGTTGACCTCGGACCTTACGTCCTCCGGGGTACCGGGGCGGAGATGGACCTCGGCGCGCAGATGCCCGGCCGGCTTGAGCTCGGAAAGCGTACTGAAGCCGAGCAGGTCGTCGCTCTCCGTGCCGTGCACCATAAAGCACGCCCACAGCCCGGCGCCGAATTTTTCCACATAGGCGTCGAGCATCGGAAGCGGGCCGATCCCGCTGCGGAATAGAATATCGTAGGCCGCCGGCGCGTCATCGCGTCCGGCGGGTTTCAGCCGGATTCGCCTGCTTTCTATGTGCGGGTACAGCATGCGTGCGCCCCCTTGGTTTTACGGCGTGCGAAATGGATCGGCGAGTGAACCAATCACGGGCCACCCGGGGTGTCAAGCGATGACGGCCCCGGCTAATTCGGCGTCCCGCCGGCGGGACGCCGTGGGGGCTTCCGGCCTGCGGTTACGCGTTTCCCGTGATTCCCGGCGTTGACATCGGCACCGGGTGCTTGCGTAGTGTCTCGGCTTGTCGCCGGAATTCGAAATGAAGGGTGCCGACAGCGAATGACGAATAATGGGCTCGTACAGAACGGATTCTCCTCCGAGGGCCTCGACCCGGAGGTCATCGACGCACTGGAGAAGGAGGTGCGGGAGACCGCGGTCATGATCTGTGCCGAGCAGCCCGACATCCCGGAGCCGCACAGCATGACGGACCTCGACTCGTTCTCCTTCGTCGAAACGCTCCTGGAGCTGGAGAACAAGCTGGAGCGCAAGCTCATGGAGCACCTCGACGAGTTCAAGGGGAAGACGTTCCGGGACCTGGCCGTGGCCATCGCCCGCGTTCAGGAGGCGCAGGACGCGGCGGGCGGGAAAACGGCCGAGGCCGGTTCCGGGAATTCGTAAGGGGGAAGCGTCCGCGGCGGAGAGTGAGCCCTCAGATGGCAACAATTCCACGCACCGGAAAAGGGATACTCTCCGCTGTAGGGGGGACCCCGCTTGTGCGTCTCGAACGACTCTTCCCGGATTCTCCCGCCCGGTTCCACGCCAAGCTCGAAGGCATGAATCCCGGCGGGAGCATGAAGGACCGGGCGGCCCTGAGCATGGTGCGGGGCGCGCTGGAGAGCGGCGAACTGGTCCCGGGGCGCTCCACCGTCGTGGAATCCAGCTCCGGGAACCTCGGGGTGGGCCTGGCGCAGGTCTGCAACTGGTTCGGCCTGCGGTTCGTCTGCGTGGTCGACCCGAAGACGACCCCGCAGCACCTCGCGACCCTCAAGGCCTACGGGGCCCGGCTGGAGCTCGTCACCACCGCGGACAACGACCAGGGCGACTACCTGTCGGCCCGGATCGAGCGGGCGCGGCAGCTCGCGGCGGAGATCCCCGGCGCCTTCTGGCCCAACCAGTACGCGAACCTCCTCAACGCGCGGGCCCAGGAAGGGACGATGCGGGAGATCGCGGAGGCGCTGGACGGGAAGGTCGACTACCTCTTCGTCGCCACGGGGTCCTGCGGCACGGTCCACGGCTGCGCCCGGTACATCGCCGAGCACGGCATGGACACCCACGTCGTGGCGGTGGACGCGGTGGGCAGCGCCATCTTCGGCGAGGTCACCTGCCGGCGGCTGATCCCCGGCCACGGCGCGGCCCGCCGCCCGGCCCTGTACCAGGAAGGGCTGGCCGACTCCGTCGCCCGCATGACGGACCAGGACTGCGTCGTCGGCTGCCGCCGGCTGGTGCGGGCCGAGGCGATCCTCGGCGGCGGGTCGTCGGGCGCGGTGGTGCGGGCCGCCGAGCAGCGGGCGGCCGGGCTGCCGGAGGGCGCCGACTGCGTCCTCGTCCTGCCTGACCGAGGGGAGCGCTACGTGGACACCGTCTACTCCGACGCCTGGGTCCAGGAGCACTTCGGCGACATCGAGCACCTCTGGAAACGCTGAGGGACGCGGCTGCCCGGTGGCGCGGGCACCGCTCGCCGGGCCCGCCGGGGGCCCGGCACCCGCGGGCCGTGTCCCGGACCGGCCCGGCCCGGCGTCCGCGGGGCCCGTTCGCGGTGCGGCCCGGCCCGGCACCCGCGGGTTTCGGACGCGGTGCGGACGAAATACCACCTGCGTGTTTAGAAGCCTTCCAAACACCTTCCAGAACAGGTCTGCAAGGCTCCTGATCAACCCCGCGCAGGAACCCATGGATTGGAACCAGTGAGATGCCGAGCATCAGTCACGCCGAAGGAGCCAAATCCCTTCAGGCGACGCGCCAAAGGGTCCACAGGGCGCCGTACGCGAACAACGGCACGGCACCCCGGCGCACGCCGCAGCCCGGTATGGGTCCCGGGCTGGGCAACCGCGCCGTGACCCGGCGGACCGCACTGCAGATTCCCCAGGGAATGCCGCTCCCGGAATGGCGCGACCTCGGACGGCACATCTTCCTCATAGCGAATTCGTCGGCCTGGTGGCTCGGAGATTGGCTGATCTACGGGCAGGCCCAATATCCCAACCGTTACAAGCACGCGATAGCGGAAACCTCGCTGGATTACCAGACACTTCGGAACTACGCCTGGGTCGCCCGCAGGTTCAGCCCCGAGCGGCGGCACGAGAAGCTGAGCTTCCAGCACCACGCCGAAGTCGCCGGGCTTCCGCCGGAAGGCCAGGACATGTGGCTCGACAGGGCGGAGAAGTTCGCCTGGTCCAAGACCGAACTGCGCCGGCAGATCCGCAAGAGCCGGCAGCCGGAACCCGAGGTCGAGGACGTCGTGCAGTTCCAGGTCAGCCTGGTCGCCGACCAGAAGCAGCGCTGGGAGGCCGCCGCGGAGAGCGCGGAGAAGAACCTCGCCGAATGGATCATCTCGACCCTCGACAAGGCGGCCACGATGACGCTCGTGCCGGGGGAGCGGGAAGACGAGCCGAAGGCGCTGCCGGAACGGGGCATGACGGCATGACCGAGGCAGCACCCGCGGCGGCCGGCCCGGCCCCCGCCGTCCCCGGGGAACTCCTGCGGCTGCGCCCTCCGCGCCACCGGCTCGAACGGCGCAGCATCCTGTGGTGGACGGTCTCGAACCTGTGCAAGGGGCTCGCCGTGCTCGGCCCGCTGGGCCTGGTGTACGCCTTCTACGCGCCGTCCAGGCCCTGGCTCGAACCGCTGCTGGTGCTGCTCGGCGTCGTGTGGGTGCTCCAGGTGTCCGTCGCGCCGTCCTGGCGCTATTACATCCACCGCTGGGAGACGAGCGAGGAGGCCGTGTACTCGCTGCGCGGCTGGGTGGTCCGGGAGTGGCGCTTCGTGCCGGTCTCCCGCATCCAGAGCGTCGACACCGTACGCGGCCCCCTCCAGCAGCTCTTCGGCCTCGCGACGCTGCGGGTGACCACGGCGTCCAAGCAGGGACGGATCAAGATCTCCGGCCTGGACGCCGAGATCGCCGAGCGGCTCGCCCACGAGCTGACGGAGCTGACCCAGGCGACGCCGGGGGACGCGACGTGAGCGGCCGTACCGCCCGTGAGGCCGATGACCGGGACGAGGTCGTGGCCGGTGGTGGGACCGGGGCGGTCGGGGCTGCCGGGCCCGCCCCGGCCGCACACACGGCGGACGAAGCGGTGCCCGACCAGGCCGACGGCACGGCGGACGAAGCCGTCCCCGAGCCGATCGGAGACCCCGAAGCCGCCCTCGTCCCCTGGCTGCGCCTGGACCTCCGCATGGTCTGGACGGAACTCGCCCTCTTCCTCCTCTCCCTGCTGCCCAGCTACCTCACGCTGTTCCTGCTGGACCTGCAGCCGGGCGAGCCCTCGGTGTGGGCGTCCTTCGCCGCGACCGTGGTGGGTTCGATGCGTCCGCTGCGCAACCTCCTGCGCTGGGTGAAGACGAGGTACCGGATCACCGGCCAGCGGGTGGAGCTGCGCGTCGGCGTGTTCTACCGCAAGTACCGCTACGTCTCGCGGGACCGCATCCGCAGCGTGGACATCACCGCCCGCTTCTCGCACCGGCTCGTCGGCCTGCGGGTGCTGCACATCGGCTCGGGCGAGCGGAAGGCCTCGCTCGTCCTCGACGCGGTGTCCCTGCCGACGGCCAAGCGGCTCCGGCGCGAACTCCTCGGCCGGCACGCCGCGCACCCCGTGGAGCCGCAACCGGAGGCCGTCCCCAGCGCTACGTCGGACCGGGACGGGACCGCGACGGCGAATCGGGACGGGACCGCGACGGCGAATCAGGACGGGACCGCGACGGCGAACCAGGCCGGGACCGCGACGACGGACCAGGACGAGACCGAGCTGGCCCGGCTGAGCTGGTGGTGGCTGCCCTACAACCTCGTCAACCTCTGGGCGTTCTTCGTCGGGGGCTTCCTGATCCTCGCCGTCACCTGGTCGCTGTTCGTCATCGGCATCGACCTGCCGAAGGCCGTCGAGCCGATCATCGGCAAACAGGATCTGAGTTCCGGATGGACCATCGCGCTGCTGGTCGGCGTGGTGCTGGTCGTCGGGATCGCCGGGCTCGCCGGCGCGTTCATCACGGAGAACTACGCCTTCCGGCTCGTCCGCAGAACGACCGAGACCGGAACGGCGCTGGTCACACGCCGCGGGCTGTTCCAGACGCGCGAGGTGTACCGGGACGACGCGCGGCTGCGCGGCATCCACCTCAGCGAACCGCTGTTCTGGCGCTGGATCGGCCTCTCCGAGACGGAGGTCATCTCCACGGGGCTGGGCGGCTGGTCGCTGAAGGACGAGCCGGCGAGCAGCATCCTGCCGCGCGGCCCGGTCAAGGAGGCGCGGCGGGTCGCGCGGCTGGTGCTGAACGACGACGTGCGCCCGCTGGAGGCGCCGCTGCGGCGGCACCCCAAGGCCGCGCTGTTCCGGCGGATGTGGTGGGCGCTGCTCGTCCCCGGCGGGTTCGCGGGCGTGCTGGCCTGGCTGGGCCGGACGGGCGCGGTCGCGTCCTGGGCGTGGCTGGTGCCGGTGGCGCTGCTGCCGGTGGCCGCCGTGCTGGCCAACGTCGCCTACCGCTGCCTCGGGCACACGGTGACCGGCCCCTATGTCGTCCTGCGCAACGGACTCCTCAGCCGGTCCACGACCGTCTTGCAGAAGAAGGCGGTCATCGGGTGGACGGTGCGCCAGTCCTTCGTTCAGCGATGGCTCGGCCTCGTGACGATCCGGGTGTCGACGGCCGCGGGCTACGGCACGTACGAGGCGCCCGACGTCGGCACGAAAAAGGCCATTCCCTTCATCCGCCAGGTGAGCCCGGAGCTGATGTCCCCGTATGTGGAAGAAGAGGCGGAGCGGCCAAGTCCCCATTCCCCCTAGCAACGGATTCGAAGAATGATGTGGGAGACCATACTCGGCAAGGATTTCCGAGTGAGCGCGCTCGGACTCGGATGCAGTTCCATGTCCCACGGCTACAACCCGGAGGAACGGGACGACCGCGAATCGTTCGAGGTCGTGCGCCGGGCGGTGGACCTGGGCATCAGTCTTTTCGACACCGCCGATGTGTACGGCCCGTACGCCAACGAGGAATTGGTGGGCGGCGCGCTGCGCTCCTGCCACAGCAAGGCCGCCGTGGCCACCAAATGCGGACTGGTCCCCGCTCCTGACGGCACCCTGCGCAGGAACGGCCGCCCCGAATTCCTGCGCCGCGCGTGCGAGGCCTCGCTGCGCCGGCTCGACCGGGAGGTCATCGACCTCTACCAACTGCACCGCGTCGACCCCGCCGTCCCCCTGGAGGAGACCTGGGGAGCCCTCGGCGAGCTGGTCACGGAGGGCAAGGTGCGGGCGCTGGGCATCTCGCACGCGACGGTGGACGAACTGGCGCGCATCCACGCGGTGTTCCCGCTCACGGCCGTGCAGTACGAGCTGTCCGTGTGGTCCACGGAGAGCCTGGGCACCGTGCTGCCGTGGTGCCGGGAGAACGGCGTGGGCTTCCTCGCGTTCGCGCCGCTCGGCCGCGGCTACCTGACCGGGATGGTCGACGGGGGCAGCCTGGCCGCGGCCGACTCGCGTCGGCGCGACCCCCGGTTCGGCCCCGACGCCCTCCGCGACAACCGGGCGATCGTGGAGGGGCTGCGCGCGATCGCGGAGCGGCACGGCGCCACCCCGTCCCAGATCGCGCTCGCCTGGGTGCTCGGACAGGGCACGGACATCGTCCCGATCCCCGGCACCAAGCGGCTGCGCTGGCTGGAGGAGAACGTCGCCGCCACGCAGATCGAACTCACCGAGCAGGACCACAAGGAGATCGCCGCACTGCCCACGGCAACGGGCGAGATGAGTTGGGACCGGGAACGGTTCCCCGCCGCATTGGAGTAGCCCCCATGTTTCCGCACACCGAGTCCCGCCGGGTCAGGCTGGATCCGGCGACCGCCGACAGCGCGCGGGAGGCCATGCTGGGCACCCTGCTGCGCACCGGCATCGAGAGCCTGCGCCCGTCCGACGGACCCGCCGGGCTGATGGCCAACGCCTGCGCGGCGTTCCTCGTCCGGCAGCGGGCGAGCGGATCGGTCCTGGGCTTCAGCGTGCTGCACGGCCTCAACCCCGCCGGGCACGTGAAGTGCGGGATCTACCTCGACCCGGAACGGACCCGGCTCGGCCTCGGGGCCGAGGCGGCGCACCTGACGTACAACTACGCCTTCGCGGTGTTCGCCATCGAGAAGGTGATCGTGCAGACGACGCAGGCGAGTTTCGCCTCCTTCGGCCTGAAGGACAACGCGCCCAGGAAGACGGCGGTGCTCGAAGACCATCTGTATTTCCGCGGTCGCCACTGGGACCTGCACACCTATGAAATCCGCCGTGAGGAATGGGAGTACCGCGTCAGGCGGCAATTGGACGACAGATTGCTGCCGCACGCGCGGAGCTGGCGTATCAGTCCGGGGTGACGGACCGTCGCGCCGGAGCGGTCTCCCGCGCGGCGCGCCCGGGATGCACACCCCCTTTCCCCATTTCCGTTTTCCCTTTTCCCTGCCGCCTCATTTGCCGAGCGGCAGACGCACCTTGGAGACAAAGGAGAGCCTGTGGCACGCCAAGAGGCGAAGCGGCTGGTGGTGCTCGGAGCCTCGGGGCTCCTGGGTACGGCCGTAGCCCGTGAACTGGCCGCGCGGCCCGTCCGGTTGCGCCTCGTCGGCCGACGGCCGGCCCGGGTCCCCCGGGGGTGTGCCGCGGACGTGGAGATCCGCCGGGCGGACCTCACCGAACCCGGCGCGGTCGCCGAGGCCATCGAGGGCGCCGACGCGGTGTTCCACCTCGCCGCCTACATGGCGGGCCCGAACGCCTGGCGGGTGGACGGCACCGACACCGCGGCCGAGCGGGTCAACGTCGGCACGGTCCGGGACCTGGTCGCCGCCGTACGAGCACGCCGGAGCGGCCACGAGCCGCCGCCTGCCGTGCTGTTCTCCGGCGCCATGTCGCAGTGCGGCGCGCCGGTCGCGGGCGCCCGGCTCACCAACGAGATACCGGACAAGCCGCTGTCGGGCTACGACCAGCAGAAGACCGACGCGGAGCGCGTGCTGCTCGACGCCACGGAGGAAGGGCTGATCCGCGGCGTCTCGCTGCGCCTGGCCACGCTCTACAGCCAGGGCACCGATCCGATCCGGCTGGACCGGGGGGTGGTCGCCGCCATGGCCCGCCGGGCGCGCGCGGGAGAGCGGCTCCAGATGTGGCACGACGGCACGGTCCGGCGCGACCTGCTGTGCGTGGACGACGCGGCCCGGGCGTTCGGCGCCGCGCTGGACGCGGTGGACGCGCTGGCGGGCCGGCACTGGCTCGTCGGGACGGGGCAGGGGACCAGCGTCGCCGAGCTGTTCGGCATGATCTCCCGGCGCGTCGCCGCGTACCTGGAGACGGACCCCGTGCCGGTGGTCACCGTTCCCCCGGTCGCGCACACGCTGCCCACGGACGGGCTGGACTTCGTCGTCGATCCCGCCGCGTTCCACGCCGCCACGGGATGGCGGGCGGAGGTCCCGCTGGCGGCCGGTGTGGAGCGGGCCTGCCTCGCCGTCGCCCGGGAGCGGGGCGCGGACGGGTCCCCGCAGGACGAGCCCAGGCAGGACGAGTCCCGGCCAGACGAGTCCCGGCAGAACGAGACGACGGGCTGAGGGGGGAGATTCGTATGCGCGTTCTCTTCGTCACGTACGCGGAACGGACCCACTTCCTCGCGATGGCCCCGCTGGCCTGGGCGCTGCGGACGGCCGGGCACGAGGTGCGGTTCGCCAGCCAGCCGGCTTTCGTCGACGAGATCACCCAGGCGGGGCTGACCGCCGTGAGCGTGGGCCGGCTCCGCGACCCGGCGCGGATGATGGAGCTGGCGCCCGACGCGCACGGCGTGGGCCGGGTCGGGCTGCCGGAGCCGTACGACACCGCCACCCGGCCTCTTGAAGAGGTCACGTGGGAGCCGCTGCGGGACGCCTACACCCGCCAGGTGCGGTACTGGCACCGGCCGGAGAACGTCCCGATGCTCGCCGACCTGGTGGAGTACGCCCGCGCCTGGCGGCCGGACCTGGTGATCTGGGAGCCGACCACGTTCGCCGGCTCTGTCGCGGCCAAGGCGTGCGGCGCCGCCCACGCCCGGCTGACGTTCGGCCTGGACGTCTACGGGGTGACCCGTGAGCGCTTCCTGCGCCTCAAGGCCATGCAGCCGGCCGCCGAGCGGGCGGACCCGCTGGCGGACTGGCTGGCCTCCTACGGCAGGAAGTACGGCTTCGCGTACTCCGAGGACATGGCGACCGGGCACTTCACGATCGACCAGTTGCCCGGCTCACTGCGGATGGAGGCCGAGGGCCTGCGCTACGTGCCGATGCGGTACGTTCCGTACGGCGGCCCGGCCGTCGTGCCCGAGTGGCTGCGGGAGGCACCGCGACGGCCCCGGGTGGCGCTGACCTTCGGCATGGTCGCGACCGAGCGGTTCGACGGCTATGTCGTCGGGGTGCGGGACGTCATGGACTCGCTGGCCGATCTGGACGTGGAGGTCGTCGCGACCATCGCCGCGTCCGAGCAGGGCACGCTCGGCACGGTGCCGGACAACGTCCGCGTCGTCTCCTACGTGCCGCTGCACGCCCTCGTCCCCACCTGCTCCGCCGTGATCCACCACGCGGGCTTCGGCACCCTCTCGACCACCGCGCTGCACGCCGTGCCGCAGCTCCTGCTGCCCTGGCACTTCGACGAACCGGAGCTCGCCCGGGGGCTCGTGGCGCAGGGCGGCGCCCTGTGCGTGCCGGCCGCCGAGGCCACGGGGCCCGCGGTGCGGGAGCAACTCGTGCGCCTGCTGGGCGAACCACGGTTCGGCGAGGGCGCGCGGGGGCTGCGCGATCAGCTCCTGGGGATGCCGTCGCCCAACGAACTGGCGGCCCAGCTTGAGGCGTTGACGCTGTCTACGCCTCGGTGATCACACACCCCTGGTGACTGAACCCCTCGCGGTGCCCTCCACCGCTCCCCCTCGCCCGACCCACCCGACCGACCCACCCACCGACAAGGAGTCCCCGTGCGGGTCCTACTCGCCGTCAACCCCGAAAAGTCGATCTTCCAGTACATGGCGTCCACGGCCTGGGCGCTGCGTACCGCGGGCCACGACGTGCGCGTCGCCAGCCAGCCGGAGTTCGCCCAGGTCATCACGCAGGCGGGGCTGACCGCCGTCCCTCTGGGCAGCGACCGCAACCCCTGGCGCATCACCGCGCACCGGCCGCAGGACCGGGCGGCGCTGCGGGTCGGCGTGCCCGCGCCCTACGACGCCTTCGAGGACCCGGCCAAGTCCACCTGGGAGTACCTGAAGCCTGGGATGCTCAAGGCCACCAAGGGGTGGCACCGGATCAGCAACTTCCCGATCATCTCGGACCTGGTGGAGTTCGCCCGGCACTGGAAGCCGGACCTGGTGCTGTGGGAGCCGCTGACGTACGCCGGTCCGATCGCGGCGAAGGCCGTGGGGGCGGCGCACGCCCGGCTGCTGTTCGGGGTGGACGTGTTCGGCGGCGTGCGGCAGCGGTACCTGGAGCTGATGCGGGAGCACGACGACCCGGCCGACCCGCTGGGCGAATGGCTCGCCGGATACGCCCGCAAGTACGGCTACGAGTTCTCCGAGGACATGGTCACGGGCCACTTCACCCTGGACCCGTTCCCCGGCAGCCTCCAGATCGAGGCGCCCGGCCTGGACTACGTGCGGATGCAGTGGGTGCCCTACGGGGGCCGGGCCGAGATCCCGCGGTGGCTGTGGGAGGCGCCGAAGCGGCCCCGGGTGGCGCTCACCATGGGCCTGAGCGCCACCGAGATCTTCGACGGCTACACGATCTCCATGCAGGACGTGCTGTCCGCGCTGGGGGACCTGGACATCGAGGTCGTGGCGACGGTGGCGGAGAGCGAACAGCGGCGCCTGACCCACATCCCGGACAACGCCCGCCTGGTGCCCTATGTGCCGTGGCACGCCCTGGTGCCCACCTGCGATGTGGTCATCCACCACGCGGGGGCGGCGACCCTGGCCACGACCAGTCTCAGTCCGGTGCCGCAACTGGCCCTGCACTACCACTACGACCAGCCGCTGTTGGGGCGTCTGCTGGCGGACACGGGTGCCGGTCTGGAGATCCACACCAGCCGGGCCACCGGCGCGAACGTGCGCGAGGCGGTGCAGCGCCTGCTCAAGGAGCCGTCCTTCCGCCAGGGCGCCACCCGCCTGACGGAGGAGATGCGGGCCCTGCCCACCCCCAACGAGCTGGTGCCGCGCATCGAAGAACTCACCCGCCTCCACGCCACCCACTGACCCCCGCCGTCCGGACCCGGAAAGGGAACCCCATGCGCGTACTGCTCACCACCTACCCGGAGAAGAGTTTCTTCCAGGCGATGGTCCCGCTGGCCTGGGCCCTGCGCACGGCGGGGCACGACGTCCGGGTCGCCAGCCAGCCCGAGCTGGTCGACACCATCACCCAGGCCGGGCTGACCGCCGTGCCCGTCGGCCGCAACCGGGGCATCTGGCGGGTGGCCGAACTCGACCCGGACGCGCGCGAGGCCTCGCGCGAGGGCCTGCCCGCCCCGTACAACGCGGTCGAGCTCGGCCCCGAGGGCGTCGACTGGGAGGCGATGCGCGACGGGTACCGGCACCACGTCCGGCGCTGGCACCGGTTCGACAACTTCCCGATGATCGAGGACCTGGTGTCGTTCGCCCGGCAGTGGCGGCCGGACCTCGTCCTGTGGGAGCCCACCACTTACGCCGGGGCCATCGCGGCCAAGGCGTGCGGCGCCGCGCACGGGCGGCTGCTGTGGAGCATCGACGTGTTCGCGGTGGCCCGCGAGCAGTACCTGCGGCTCGACGCGGAGCGCCCCGCCGGGCAGGGCGAGGACCCGCTCGGCGACTGGCTGGCCTCGTACGCCCGGAAGTACGGGTTCGAGTACGGCGAGGACATGATCACCGGCCAGTTCACCATCGACCAGCTCCCCGACGCGCTGCGCCTGGAGGCCGGCGGGCTGGACTACCTCCCCGTCCGGTACGTGCCCTACGGCGGCGCGGCCTCCGTGCCCCGGTGGCTGTGGACGGCCCCCGAGCGCCCGCGCGTCGCGCTCACCCTCGGCATCACCGCGACCAACCGGTTCAGCGGCTATGTCGTGGGCGTGCAGGACGTCCTGGACGGGCTCGCCGACCTGGACGTGGAGGTCGTCGCGACCATCGCCGCGTCCGAGCAGGACAAGCTCGGCACGGTGCCGGACAACGTCCGCGTCGTCTCCTACGTGCCGCTGCACGCCCTCGTCCCCACCTGCTCCGCCGTCATCCACCACGCGGGACCGGGCACGCTGCTCACCACGGCGCTTGGCGCCGTCCCCCAGGTGTGCGTGCCGTGGGACTTCGACGAGCCGGAGCTCGCCCGGCGGCTGGCCGCGCAGGGTTCCGCCGAGACGCTGCTCGCCAGCGAGGCGACCGGCCCGCTGGTCCGCGAGCGCGTGGAGCGGCTGTTCGACGAGCCGTCCTACCGGGAGCGGGCGCTCGCCATGCGCGAGGAGATCCGCGCGCTGCCCAGCCCGAACGCGCTGGTCCCGGCGCTGGAGGAGCTGACCGTCAAGCACCGGGCGCCCGGCCGCTGAACCCCCGAGAAGGAGCTGTCCCATGCGCGTCCTCTTCGTCACCAACCCGGAGAAGACGATCTTCCGCTACCTGGCGCCGCTGGCCTGGGCGCTGCGCACGGCCGGCCACGAGGTGCGCTTCGCGGCCCAGCCCGCCTTCGCCGACACGATCACCGATGCCGGGCTGACCGCGCTGCCCGTCGGCATGGACCGCGACCAGTGGCGGTGGGCCGCCATGGCGCCGGACGAGGTGGAGGCCGCGCGGGCGGGCATCCCGGAGCCGTACGACGTGCTGGAGCACCCGGAGAAGGAGTCCCTGGAGTACCTGCGGGACGGCTACCGGGTGGCCGTCCGGCACTGGCACAAGATGGAGAACTTCCCGATCGTCTCGGACCTGGTGGAGTTCGCCCGGCACTGGAGGCCGGACCTGGTGCTGTGGGAGCCCACCGCGTACGCGGGCGCCCTCGCGGCGAAGGCCGTGGGGGCGGCGCACGGGCGGCTGCTGTTCGGGATCGACGTGTTCGGCGGCGTGCGGCAGCGCTACCTTAAGCTGATGCGGGAGCACGGCGACCCGGCCGATCCGCTGGGGGAGTGGCTCGCCGGATACGCCCGCAAGTACGGCTTCGCGTTCTCCGAGGACCTCACCACCGGGCACTTCACGATCGACCAGCTTCCGGGCTCGCTCCAGATCGACACCGGGCTCCCCTATGAGCGGGTGCGGTGGGTGCCCTACGGGGGCCGGGCCGAGATCCCGCGGTGGCTGTGGGAGGCGCCGAAGCGGCCCCGGGTGGCGCTCACCATGGGGCTGAGCGCCACCGAGGTGTACTCGGGCTACACGATCTCGGTGCAGGACGTGTTGTCCGCGCTGGGGGACCTGGACGTCGAGGTCGTGGCGACGGTGGCGGAGTCCGAGCAGCGCCGCCTGACGCACGTCCCGGACAACGCCCGCCTGGTCTCGTACGTGCCGTGGCACGCCCTGGTGCCCACCTGCGATGTGGTCGTCCACCACGCGGGGGCGGCGACGCTGGCCACGACCAGTCTCAGTCCGGTGCCGCAGCTGGCCCTGCACTACCACTACGACCAGCCGTTGCTGGGGCGTCTGCTGGCGGACACGGGCGCCGGGCTGGAGATCCACACCAGCCGGGCGACCGGCGCGAACGTGCGCGAGGCGGTGCAACGGCTGCTGAAGGAGCCGTCCTTCCGGCAGGGCGCCGCCCGCCTGACGGAGGAGTTCCACGCGCTGCCCACCCCCAACGAGCTGGTGCCGCGCATCGAGGAACTCACCCGCCTCCACGCCACCCACTGACCCCCCCCCGCGCAGGACCGGCGCCCCGCCCGCAGGCGGCCGGCGCCGGTCCTGCGCGGCGTCCGACCGAGCCGAAGGACCGAGGAACCGAGAACCATGCGCGTACTGTTCGTCTGCTACCCGGAGAAGACCCACTTCCTGGCCATGGCCCCGCTCGCCTGGGCCCTGCGCACGGCGGGGCACGAGGTGCGCTTCGCCAGTCAGCCCAAGTTCGTCGACGAGATCACCCGGGCGGGCCTCACGGCGGTGCCCGTCGGCGGCAACCGCGACCTGTGGCAGATCATGTCCCGCGACCCGGACTGGCTCGACGACGGCGTCGCCGGGTGGCCCGAGCCCTACGCGGCGGCGGACGAGGACGAGGAGACCGTCACCTGGGACCGGCTGCACGCCGGCTACGCCCGCCAGGTCACCCGCTGGCACAAGATCACCAATGTGCCGCTGATGGCCGACCTGGTGCGGTTCGCCCGCGAATGGCGGCCGGATCTGGTGCTGTGGGAGCCCACCACCCACGCCGCCGCCGTCGCCGCCAAGGCCTGCGGCGCGGCACACGGCCGGGTCCTCTTCGACGTCGACGCCTTCGGCATCACCCGGCAGCACTTCCTGCGGCTCCAGGCGGAACGGCCCGAGGAGCGCCGGTCGGACCCGATGGCGGAGTGGCTGTCGGGCTACGCGCGCATGTACGGCACCCGGTTCGGCGAGGACCTGATCACCGGCGAGTTCTCGGTGAACCTGATGCCCGGGTTCCTCCAGAGCGAGGCCGACCTCACCTACCTGCCCGTGCGCTACACCCCCTACGGGGGCGCCTCCGTGGTCCCCGACTGGCTGTGGGCCGCGCCGGAGCGCCCGCGGGTGGTGATCACGACCGGGCTCAGCGGGCGGGAGTACGGCACCGAGCACGCGGTGAGCGCGCGGGCGGTCCTCGGCGCGCTGTCCGGCCTGGACGTGGAGATCGTCGCCACCGCCTCCGAGGCGGCGCGGCGCGAGGCGGGCACGCTCCCGGACAACGTGCGGCTGGTGGACTTCGTCCCCATGCAGCCCCTGCTGGCGACCAGCTCCGTGATCGTCCACCACGGCGGCTTCGGGAGCCTGTGCACCGCGCTGCTACAGGGCGTGCCGCAGCTGGTGCTGCCCTACGACCGCGACGAGCCGGTGCTCGCGGAGCGGCTGGCGGCCAGGGGCGGCGCGTTGGCCCTGCCCGCGGAGAGGGCCACCGCCCGCGCCATCCGCAGCCGGGTGTCCCGGCTGCTGACGGAACCGTCCTTTGCCCGCAACGCCGAGGCCCTGCGCCGGGAGATGGAGGCGGTGCCGGGGCCGCACGAACTGGCCGAGCGGCTGGAGGAGTTGGTGGCGGGTCGGCGCTCGTAGCGCTTCGTCGAACGCGGGCCGGCCAACTGGTCGGTCGGGCACAAGCGTTGGCGGGGAGCCGGGTTCGGCAGCTCCCCGCCGGACACCCGAGGTCAGGCGGCGGGCCAGCTCGCGTACCGCCGCTGCCCGTACAGCAGCGGGCGGGCCGCGCCCGGCGCCGTCACCGTGGCGACGACCTCTCCGTAGACCACGGTGTGGTCGCCGACCGCTTCGTGCCGGGTGACCCGGCAGTCCGCCATGGCGTGGGCGGCGTCGGCCAGGTGCGGCCCGCCGCCCACGCTCCCGCGCCGCCAGTCCACCCGGTCGAAGCGGTCGGCGTCACCGGACGCGAACAACTTCGCGACCTCACGCGCTCCCTCGTGGAGGAGGTTCAGCGAGAAGGCGGAACCGTCCAGCACCGCCGCCAGCGTCGGGCTCGCGCTGCGCAGCGCGACGAGCAGGACGGGCGGCTCCAGGGAGACGCTGCAGATCGAGGAGCACGTCATCCCCATGGGCCGGCCGTCGGCGCGGAAGGCGGTGACGACGCCGACGCCGGTCGGGAAGCCGGACATCAGCTCGCGGAAGTGGTCAGGCGGCGTACAGGGGGCCGCGGCGAGCGTCGCCTTCGTGGGTGCCATGGCCCGTCACCGCCCGGAAGCGCGTTCGTGCGGGGCGAGCCCGTGCAGGTGGGCGAAGTACTCGTACTGGCTGGGCAGCTTGGCGACCAGGTCCGCGGCCTCGTCCCGGACCGCCTGCAACTCCTTGTCGGCCGCCGTGCTGTCGAACAGGGACAGCGCGGGGGAGTGCCGCATCGGCAGGCCGCCCAGGCCCAGGAGCATCGAGTGGTACGAGTACGGCTCGAAGCCGTGGTAGTAGGGGAAGATCGACTCGCCGTCGGGGAGCCGGGTGCCCCACCGCTCCAGGCGCTCGGCCAGGCCGGGCGGCAGCGGACGGGTCTTGGTGTCGCGCCAGTACCGGTTGTCGGTGCGGGCGGCGGCGTAGTAGTGCAGGGCCAGGAACTCCCGGACGCCGTCGATGACGTGCGCCACCTGCGCGTTGTACGCGTCGCGCAGCCGCTCGTGGCTCTCGCCGTCGGGGAAGTGCTTGACGAACTGCTCGATCGCGTTCTGGATGAAGAAGATGCCGGTCGACTCCAGCGGCTCGACGAAACCGCTGGAGAGCCCGATGGCCACGCAGTTGCCCACCCAGGAGCGCCGGTTGCGGCCGATGCGCATGCGGATGTGGTTGGCCTCCGCGTCCGCCGCCGCCGGGCCGACGAACTCCCGCAGGGTGCGCTCGGCCTCCTCCGGCGAGGTGTACTCGCTCGCGTAGACGTAGCCGGTGCCGATCCGCCCGAAGAGCGGGATGGTCCAGATCCAGCCCGCCTCCTGGGCGGTCGCCGTGGTGCACGGCCGGATGCCGTCCCTGGCCATGTCCATCGGGACGCGCAGCGCCACGGCGCTGTCGTTGGGCAGGTAGTCCTGGAAGGACTCGAAGGGCTCGCCCAGCGTCTTGTTGATCAGCAGGCCCTTGAAGCCCGTGCAGTCGACGAACAGGTCGCCGTGCAGGTCACCGTGTTCCCGGGTGACCACGTGGCTGATGGTGCCGTCCTCGTTCCGCACCACGTCGAGCACGTCGTCCAGGACGTGCCGGGCGCCCCGGTCGGTGGCGAACCCGGTGAGGAACTTCGCCAGCAGCGTGGCGTCGAAGTGGTACGCGTACGGGAACTGGGTGTTCTGCTCGGTCAGGGTGGTGCGGTACAGCGTCGGCTGGTCGCTCTGCTTCTCGAACAGCGTGCCGTCGAG
Organism: Streptomyces sp. NPDC003077; assembly: GCF_040611095.1. Taxonomy (NCBI): domain Bacteria; kingdom Bacillati; phylum Actinomycetota; class Actinomycetes; order Kitasatosporales; family Streptomycetaceae; genus Streptomyces; species Streptomyces sp. NPDC003077. Next base: position 77,975 of record NZ_JBEXNM010000026.1, read on the forward strand.
GTAGCGCGGCGACCGCTTGCTGTCGCACAGCGACGCGATGAGGAAGCAGTCCTTGTCGAACCGGTCGCCCGACTCGCGGGCCAGCCACCAGTCGGTCAGCGGGAAGCCGTCGACGACCCGGGTCCGTTCGAACGGGTGGTAGAAGTGGTGGCCCGGCTTCTGCCAGTTCTCGAAACGGATGCCGAGCTTGTACGTCGCCTGGCACTCCGGCATCCATTCCCGCTCGTCCAGGCCCAGGTAGTCGAAGAAGTGCCGGACCGTGCTGAAGGTCGCCTCGCCCACACCGATCGTGGCGACGTTCTCGGACTCGACCAGGGTGACGGACAACCGGTCGCCGAACGCGACGCGCAGATAGGCGGCGGTCATCCAGCCGGCGGTTCCGCCGCCCACGATCACTACGCTCTTCGGGATCTCGGGCATTGCTCACCTTTCACAAAGTCGGGTGTCGGCTTTCGTCGATGCCGGGTGCCGGCGTTCGTGAACGCCCGGGTGTCGGCGGGCGCGAACGCCGGGTTTCGGCTTTCGGCATCCGCGGACGCCGGGTGTCGGATTTCGCGAGCGCTCGGGTGCCGGCTTTCGCGAGTCGGGTCCCGGCTTTCACGAACAACGTCGGATCTCGGCATCCGTGAAGCCCGGATGCCGGCGCGCGACGGCGGCCGGGTAATGGCGAGAATTCGCCTGGAAGGATTGCCGGAACCGTACAGCACATTCGGGGAAACAGGTTGTCCCGTCTATACCGGGGTGCCGTATCCGTCCCGCCGGCAGGACAGGGTTCGCCGGGGTCCGGCCATCCTTGCGGAGAACTCCGGTGGGGCGCCATGCTGCGCGTCGTGAACCTCGATGACTTTCCTGTTTCGGAGCCGGTGACGGCGGGGCGCGGAAAACCCGGAGTCGTTGTTCTGGCGATGGGCGGCACCCTGTCGGGCGTCTCCGCGCGACGCACCGATTTCGAGACCTATACCGCGGGCAGAATTCCCGTCGCGGAACTCGTCGACCACCTTCGGCCGGAGATCGGCGAGGTCGCCGACGTGACGGCGGAGGACTTCGGCGGCAAGAGCTCCGGCGAATACACGATCGCCGATTACCACGACCTCGCGCGGCGCGTGCGGGAGCACCTGCGGACGGCGGACGGTGTGGTGGTCACCAGCGGCACGGCCGCGCTGGAGGAGCTGGCCTACTTCCTCGACCTGACGGTGGGCGGCGGCAAGCCCGTCGTCGTCACCGGCGCCGTGCGGCCGTGGACGGTGCTCGGCAGCGACGGCCCGCCCAACCTCTACAACGCCGTCCGGCTCGCGGCCGATGGGCGGACCGGCCGGTTCGGGACCGTGGTCGTCTTCAACGACCAGATCCTGCCCGCCCGGGACGCCACGAAGACGGACAGCCTGCGGCTGCACGCGTTCGGCACGCGCGAGTACGGCGTGCTGGGCACGGTCGACGAGAAGGAGATACGGCTCCAGCGCGCGCCCGCGCGCCCGGGGCCGCCCGGGCCGGCGCCGTTCGACCTGTCGGTCCTCGCGCGCGAGGAGCTGCCGCGCGTGGAGATCGTCGCCACTTATGCCGACGCGGGCGGTGAGGCCATCACCGCGAGCGCCGAGGCCGGGGTCGCCGGCATCGTGCTCGCCGGAACCCCCTCGCCCCGGCAACTCGAAGCGGCGCGGGAGGCCGCGCTCTGGCACGGCGTCGTCTTCGTCGCGGCCAACCGGTACGGCGCCGGTGCGACGCGCGTCGAGACGGACAAGATCGACGTGATCAGCGCGGGCGACCTCGGGCCGCACAAGGCGCGCATCCTGTTGCTGCTCGCGCGCGCCGAGAGTTCCGACCCGGCGCGGATCCGGGAGCGGTTCGCCACGGTCGGCAACGCGCAATTCTGAACGACGGAACGCGTGTCTCGCCGGCGGGACAGGTATCGCGACGCCCGCCGGACATCGGCGGAATGGACGTTGACCACGCGAGGAAACGACGAGTACGGTCTCGTCCGCCATTGATGGGCGGCCCATTTCGGCCGGGCAGCGAAAAGCCGTCCTTTCGCCGAGTGAGGCGTTCGGAAACGTCCGGGAGAAAACACCGGAAACACCGGGCGGACACCTCCGGCCGAATTCACCGGGACCGACACGGAACACGACCCATGGATGGGGAGATGACCCATGGATGACCACGGCAACACCGGCGAACGCGCCTACCGCGTGGTGCTCAACGACGAAGAGCAGTACTCGATCTGGTGGGCCGACCGGCCGCTTCCCGAAGGGTGGCGCGCCGAAGGCACCGAGGGCAGCCGGGAGGAATGCCTGGCCCATATCGACGAGGTGTGGACGGATATGCGCCCACTGAGCCTGCGCCGCCGCATGGAGCGGTCGGCGACCGTCTGATCCCGACCGTCCGACCCAGCGTGGAGGAGCTCTCGTGAACGTCCCCCTGCCCGAGCTGATCGCCGCCCAGGCCGCCCGCACGCCCGAGGCCACCGCGGTCGTGGCCGCGGGGCCGGTGCGGGACCGGCTCGGCTACGCGGGGCTGGAGCGGCGGGCCGCCGGTCTGGCCCGCCGGCTGCGCGCCCTGGGCGTGGCGCCCGGCACCGTCGTGGGCGTGTCCCTGCGGCGCGGCACCGACCTGGTCGCCGCGCTGCTCGCGGTCTGGAAGGCCGGCGGCGCCTACCTCCCCCTGGACCCGGACCACCCGGCCGAGCGGCTGGCCTGGATGCTCGCCGACACGGGGGCCCCCGTCGTGGTGACCGACCGGGCCGCCCGCGCCGCGCTCGACGGCGCGCCCTCGGAGGTGCGGCTGCTGACGCTGGACGAGGACGCGCCGGACGGTGAGCTCCCGGAGGGCGTCGTCAGGGACCCGGCGGTGGACCTGCCGGACGGCGAACTCCCGCAAGAGCCGACGGGGAACGCCGCCGCGGACGACCCGGCGTACGTGCTCTACACCTCGGGCTCCACCGGCCGCCCCAAGGGCGTGGTGGTCTCGCACGCCGGGATCGCCAACCGGGTGCGGTGGCTGGCCGAACGGCACGGCCTCGGCCCCGCCGACCGGATGCTCCAGAAGACCACGATCGGTTTCGACGCCGCGGGGCTGGAGCTGTTCGCGCCGCTGATCAGTGGTGGTGTGGTCGTGCTCGCGCCGCACGGGGCCGAGCGCGACCCCGCCGCGCTCCTCGACACGGTGGCCCGCGAGCGGATCACCGTGCTGCAGGGCGTGCCCTCGGTCTTCCGCGCGCTGGCCGAACTGCCGGGGTGGGACGGGTGCGGGGCGCTGCGCCTGATCTTCAGCGCGGGCGAGCCGCTGCACGCCGAACTGTGCCACCGGCTGCTCGCGCACGTCCCGGACGCGGAGATCTGGAACACGTACGGGCCGACCGAGTGCTCCGTCGACGTCACCGAGCACCGCTTCGATCCGGCGCGCGACCACGGCCCGGTGCCCATCGGGCGCCCTCTCGGCGGCCTGCGCGCGCGGCTCCTCGACGCGCGGGGCGAGCCGGTGGCGGCGGGCGGCGAGGGGGAGTTGTACGCGGGCGGCGTCGGCGTGGCCCTGGGGTACTGGGGGCGGCCCGCGCTGACGGCGGAACGCTTCGTTCCGGACCCCGACGGCCCGCCCGGCGCCCGCCGGTACCGCACGGGCGACCGCGTCCGGCCGCTGCCCGACGGCACGTTGGAGTACGTGGGCCGCCTGGACGACCAGATCAAGGTCAACGGCGTCCGTATTGAGCCCGGCGAGGTCGAGGCGGCCTTGGTCGAGCACCCGCGCGTGGCCGCCGCCGCCGTCGGCACCACGGCCGGCAGCGGCGGCGCCCGGCGGCTGGCCGCGTGGATCCAGGTGGGCGGCCCGGCGCCGTCCCCCGGGGAATTGCGTGCCTTCCTGCGGCGGCGGCTGCCGGACCCGATGATCCCGACGGTGTTCGTCCCCCTCGCGGCCTTCCCCCTGACGCCCAGCGGCAAGACCGACCGCGCCGCGCTGCCGCGGCCCGCCACCGGCACCCCGGACGGGGACGGCACCCCGCCGCGCACCGGCGCCGAGCGCGCCGTCGCGGACGCCTGGGCCGCGGTGCTCGGGCTGCCGCCCGCGTCCATCGGCGCGCACGCCGACTTCTTCCAGCTCGGCGGCTCCTCCATGCAACTGACCCAGCTCGCCGAGCGGTTGCGCGGACTCGGCCTGTCCGCCGGACCGGCCGACCTGTTCACCGCCTCGACGGTGGAGGCCCAGGCGGCGCTGCCGCCCGCCGGAACGACGGACCTCCCTCAGGACGCCATCACCCCCGTACCGCGCGGGGAGGAACTTCCGCTGTCGCCCGGGCAGCAGGGGCTGTGGTTCCTGGAGCAGCTCCGCCCCGGCAGCCCCGAGTGGACCACGCCCCAGTGGGTGCGGCTGCCGCCCGAGTGGAGCGAGCGGACCGTGCGCGCCGCGCTGGAACGGCTCGCCGAACGGCACGAGATCCTGCGCACCCGCTACGCGCTGCGCGACGCGGGCCCGGTCCAGCTCGTGGACGCGCCGGGACGGCCCGTCGAGCTGCGGGCCGCCGAAGCCCGGGACGCCGCGGCCCTGCGCGAGCTGACCGCCGGCGAACTGGCCCGCGGCTTCGACCTGGAGAACGGCCCCGTATGGCGGGCCCTCCTGGTCCGCACGGCGGACGGCGTCGACGAGGACGGACCGGCCGGACTGCTGCTGACCGCCCACCACATCGCCTGCGACGGCTGGACGGCCGTCCTGCTCGAACAGGACCTGCTCGCGCTGGGCGCCGCCCTGCACGCGGGCCGCGCGCCCGACCTGCCGCCGGTCCCCGTCCGCTACGCCGACTACGCGGCCTGGCAGAACCGCCGGGCGACCGAGGAGGCGACCGCGCGCGAACTCGCCCACTGGCGCGCCGCCCTGGACGGCGTCACCCCGCTGAAGCTCCCCTCCGACCGCCCCCGCCCCGTCGCACGCGACGGCCGCGGCGGCCTGCGCACCCGCACCGTCGACGCCGGACTCGCCGAACGGGTGGCCGCCCTCGGCCGCGCCTCGGGCGCCACGTTCCACCAGACGCTGCTGACCGCGTTCGCCGTCCTCATGGCACGCCTGACCGGCCGCACCGACTTCACCATCGGCATGCCCGTCGCCGGGCGCCACCGTCCGGACGTCGCACGCACCGCCGGCTTCTTCCTCAACAACCTCGTGCTGCGCTGCCGCCTGGACGCCGAGGGCGACGTCCTGGACGCGCTGGGCTCGGTCCGCGCCACCGTGCTCGACGCCCTCACCCACCAGGAGCTGCCCTTCGACCGCCTGGTGCAGGAGCTGGAACCCGAGCGCGACCTGTCGCGCACACCCCTCTACCAGGTGATGTTCGACTACCAGGAGGAAGGGCGCACCGGCACCGCCCCCTCGGCGGCCCGGCTCGCCGCCCTGCGCGACGGCTGGACGTCGGCGCGCACCGACCTCACCTTCGTCGTGCTGCGCCGCACCGACGGCAGCCTCCTGGTGCGGGCCGAGTACGCGAGCGCCCTGTTCGACGCGGCGGCCGTGGACCGCCTGACGGCCTCCTGGGCGCGGGTGCTGGAGTCCTTCGTCACGGACCCGGCGGTCCGGCTCGCCGAGGTCGAGCTGCTGCCGGACACCGAGCACGCGCGGCTGGTGGCGCTGGGCGGCGGCGAGCCGGACGCGAACGCCGACGGCCCCGACATCTGCCTCTACACCGGCTTCGAGGAGTCGGCGCGCCGCACCCCGGACGCCGTCGCGCTCGTCCATGGCGACGAACAGTGGTCCTACGCGCGCCTGGCGGCCCGCACCGCCGCCCTCGCCCGCCACCTGCGCGCGCTGGGCGCCGGGCCCGAACGCACCGTCGCCGTCCTGCTGCCGCGCGTCCCCGACCTCGTCGCCGCGCCGCTCGCCGTGTGGCGGGCCGGTGCCGTGCACGTGCCCCTGGACCGCGCGGCGCCCGACGAGCGCCTCGCGCACATCGTGTCCGACGCGCGCGTCACCGCCGTCGTCACCGACACCGAGGGCGCCGGGCGGCTCCGGGGGTACTACGAGGGGCCGTTCGTCCTGGTCGACGCGGTGCCGGAGGGGGACGAGCAGGCCGGGTACGCGAGGGACGGGGACGAACCGGCTTCCGGCGACGGAGGCGACGAGCGAGCACGCCGTGGCAACGAGGACCAGCCGGGCGGGTACGAGCCGGTCCCCGGCGACCCCGCGCACGAGCCCTCCGCCACCCCCCTCCACCGCGACCCCGCCCGCCTCGCCTACCTCATGTACACCTCCGGCACCACGGGCCGCCCCAAAGGCGTCGCCGTCGAGCACCGCGCCGTCCTGAAGGTCCTGCGCGCGGGCCGCGCCCACCTGCGCTTCGGCGAGGGGGCCGACGACGCCTGGCTCGCGCTCGCGCCGCCCACCTTCGACATCGTCTTCACCGAACTGGTGATGCCGCTCCTCGCGGGCCGCCGCGTCGTCCTGGCCCGCGACGAGGAGACGGCGGACCACGCGGCGCTGCTCGGCCTGATCGACCGGCACGGTGTCACGCACCTCCAGGCGGCGTTCCCGACCTGGCGGATGCTCATCGAGGCGGGCCTGGGCAGTCGCCCGCTGGTCGGCCAGACCGGCGGGCAGCCCTGTCCGCCCGACCTCGCCCGCGACCTGGCGGGCCGCCTGAAGCGGTTCGTCAACGAGTACGGGCTGACGGAGACCGCCATCGCCGCCACCCGCTGGGAGGCCGGCAGCACCGCCGAGACCGTCGCCATCGGCCGCCCGTACGCGCACGCCACCGCGCGCGTCCTGGACCCGTTCCTGCGGCCGGTGCCGCAGGGCGCGATCGGGGAGCTGTGCGTCGGCGGCACGGGGCTGTTCCGCGGCTACGCGGGCCGCCCCGCCGAGACCGCCCGGCGCCTGGTCCCCGACCCCTACGGGCCGCCCGGAGCCCGGTTGCTGCGCACCGGCGACCTGGCCCGGATGCTGCCCGACGGCACCCTCGTCTTCGCGGGCCGCGCCGACGGGCAGGTCAAGATCCGGGGGCGCCGGGTGGAGACCGGCGAGGTGCAGGCGGTGCTCACCGAGCACCCGGACGTCGGCGAGGCCGTGGTGATCACCCACGGCGCGGGCGACAACGCGCGCCTGGTCGCGTACTGCGTCCCGGCCGCCGGCGCGGAACTGCCGCCGCGCGGCGCCCTGCTGGACCACTGCGCCCGCAGACTGCCGGACTACATGCTGCCCACCCTCGTCGTCGCCCTCGACGCCCTGCCGCTGACCCGGAACGGCAAGGTGGACACCGCCGCGCTCCCCGAGCCGGACCTCGGCGCCGTCGCGGACGACGAGCCCTACGTCGCCCCCGACGGGGTGGTGGAGGAGACCATCGCCCGCATCTGGAGCGAGGTGCTCACCAGCCCCGAGGGCGTGGGGCCGAGCGTCGGCGCGCACAACGGGTTCTTCCGGCTGGGCGGCGACTCGGTGCGCGCCGCCCGGGTCATCGCCCGCGTCCAGCAGGAGTACGACGTCGCGCTGCCACTGCGCGTCCTCTTCGACCGGCCCACCGTCGCCGGCCTCGCGAGCGCCGTCGAGGAGGCCGTCCGCGCCGAGATCGCGTCGCTGTCCGACGCCGAACTAGCCGCCGCACACAGGGAGTTCCGCAGGTGACCACCGAAAGCCGCACGCCGCTCGACGCCGCCGCCCTGCGCGAGGAACTGCTGCGCCGCCGCCTGTCCGGCGGTGCGGCGCGCACCCGCGGGGGCATCCCGCGCGTGCCGCGGGACGCGCCGCTGCCGCTGTCCGCGGGGCAGCGGCAGATGTGGTTCCTCCACCACCTCGCCCCCGAGGACCCCGGCTACCTGCTGACCACGGCGTACCGGCTGCGCGGCCCCCTGCGGCCGGACGCGCTCCGCCAGGCGTGCGACGCGCTCGCCGCGCGGCACGAGATCCTGCGCACCCGCTACCCGCTCGACGGCGCCGAGCCCCGGCAGGTCGTCGACGCGCCCGGCCCGGCCGACTTCGCCCTCGTCGAACGGAGCGGCCTGCCCCGCCAGGCCCGGCAGGACGCGGCGGCCCGCGTCGTGGAGAGCGAGTCGCTGACCCCCCTCGACCTGGCCGCCGGGCCGTCGATGCGCGTGCGCCTGGTCCGGTTCGCGGACGAGGACCACCTCCTCGTCCTCGTCGTCCACCACATCGCCTGCGACGCCGTCACCCAGCCGCTGCTGCTCAAGGAACTCTCCGAGCTCTACCGCGCCGCGGTCGAGGACCGGGCCCCCCGGCTGGCGGCGGAGCCCGTCCAGTACGCCGACTACGCCGCCTGGCGCGCCGCCCGCCAGGACACCCCCCAGGTGCGCGACGACCTCGACTGGTGGCGGCAGCAGCTCGCCGGGCTGGGCCCCGTCGACCTGCCCACCGACCGGCCGCGCCCCGCCGTCCGCTCCTGGGAGGGCGCCACCGAGGAGTTCACCCTCCCCGCGACGGACGTGAACGCGCTGCGGGCGCTCGCGGAGGAGCACGGCGCCTCCCTGTTCATCGTGCTGCTCACCGCCTTCCAGGCGCTGCTCGCCCGGCACACGGGCGGGCGGGACATCGCCGTGGGCACCGCCGTGTCCGAACGCATCCGCGACGAGCTGGCCGGCATGGCGGGGTACGCCTACAACACCCTCGTGCTGCGCGCCCGCTGGGACGGCGACCCCTCCTTCGAACGGCTGCTGGCCGGCAACCGGGGCACCGTCCTGGCCGCCCTCGACCACGCCTCCGCCCCCTTCGACCGGCTCGCCGAGGCCCTGGAACCCGAGCGCGACCTGTCCACCACCCCCGTCTTCCAGGTGATGTTCGACCTCGCCAAGGAGGAACCGGCCGAGCCGCTGAGCCTGCCGGGCATCAGGGCGACGCCGTTCGACGTGCCCGGGCGCACCGCCCGCTTCGACCTGACCGTGCACCTCAAGGAGCGGCAGGACGGCAGCGTGCACGGCTCGCTGGAGTACGCCACCGGCCTCTTCGACGCCGCGACGGCCCGCCGTCTGACCGGGCACTACACCCGGCTGCTGACCGCCGTGAGCACCGCGCCGGACACCCCGGTCTCCGGCCTCGACATCTTCGGCGACGAGGAACGCGCCCTCCTGCTGCACGGCCGGCCCGACCCCGTCGGCACCCGCCGGCCGCTCGACCCGGCCGCGCTGCGCCCCGTCCACGAGACCATCGCCCGCCAGGCCGCCGCCACGCCGGAGGCCGTCGCCGTCCGCCACGGCCGGCGCCGGACGACCTACGGCGAACTCGACGCGTACTCCTGCCGGATCGCCCACCACCTGCGGGAACTCGGCGTGGGCCCCGAGAGCGCCGTCGGCGTGCTGCTGGACCGGAGCCCCGAGATGGTCGGGACGCTGCTGGGCATCTGGCGGGCGGGTGGCGCGTACGTGCCGCTCGACCCCGGCTACCCCGACGACCGCCTCGCCTACATGGTCGCCGACACCGCCGCCCCGCTCGTCGTCACCGAACGGCGCCACGCGGCGCGGCTCGCGGACACGGGCGCCCGCCTGGTGATCCTCGACGACGACACCGAGCGCGCGGCCCTGGACCGCCACCCGGTCACGCCGCCCCCGCCGCCGCCCGGCGGGTACTCCCTGGACCACCTCGCGTACGTCATCTACACCTCGGGTTCCACGGGCCGCCCCAAGGGCGTGCTGATCCCGCACCGAGGGTTGGCCAACTACCTGGGCTGGACCGTGGACGCCTACGCGAGCGCGGGCACGGGCGGCGCGCCGTTCTTCTCGTCCATCGCCTTCGACCTCGGCGTCCCCGACCTGTACACGCCGCTGATGACGGGGCAGCCGGTGCACCTGCTCGACCAGGACGCCGACGTCACCTCGCTCGGCGCCCAGCTCGCCGAGGGCGCCCCGTACGCCTTCGTGAAGCTCACGCCCGGCCACCTCGACCTGCTCACCCGGCAGCTCACGGACGAGCAGGCCGCCTCCCTGGCCGGACTGGTGATCGCCGCCGGGGACTCCTTCACGGGGCGGCTGGCCAACCGCTGGCTGCGCATGGCGGGCCCGGACGGCACCCGGCTCGCCGCGGAGTACGGGCCCACCGAGATCACCGTCGGCAACTCCGCCTACTTCCTCGACGGGCCCGAGGACGCGGAACTCGTCTCCATCGGGCGGGCCATCCCGCACACGGCGATGCGCGTCCTGGACCGCGAGCTGCGGCCGGTGCCGATCGGCGGCGTCGGCGAGGTCTGCGTCAGCGGCACCGGCCTCGCCCGCGGCTACGCGGGCCGCCCCGCGCAGACCGCCGAACGGTTCCTGCCCGACCCCTACGGGCCGCCCGGCACCCGGCTCTACCGCACCGGCGACCTCGCCCGCGTCCTGCCCGACGGCAACCTCGACTTCGTCTCGCGCGTCGACCACCAGGTCAAGCTGCGGGGGTACCGCATCGAGCCCGGGGAGATCGAGACGGCGCTGACGGCGCTGCCGGCCGTCGCCGAGGCGGTCGCCCTGGTCCGCGAGGACACCCCGGGCGACCGGCGCCTGGTCGCCTACCTCGTCCCCGCGCCCGGCGCGGACCCGGACAACCTGGCGCCCGGCGGGCTCCGCGAGACGCTGGGCGCGACGCTGCCCGAGTACATGGTCCCGTCGGCGTTCGTCACCCTCGACGCGCTGCCGTTGACCGCGAACGGCAAGCTCGACCGGGTCGCGCTGCCCGCGCCGGACCGTGCGGCGGCGGCCGTCGGCGAGCACGTCGCGCCGCGCACCGACGAGGAACGCGCCATGGCCGCTGTGTGGTGCGCCGTCCTCGGCCTGGACCGGGTCGGCGTGCACGACAACTTCTTCGACCTCGGCGGCGACTCGTTGCGCGCCGTCGCGCTGGCCGGGGCGCTGCGCGAGCGCGGGCGGCCCGTCGCGGTCCGCGACATCTTCGAGCACCGCACCGTGGCCGGGCTCTGCCAGGCGCTCGGCGAGGGCGGCGGGGGCGGCACCGAGCGGTTCGCCTCGGTCGCCCCGTTCGCGCTCCTCACCGACGAGGAGCGGACCGGCCTGCCCGAGGACGCCGTGGACGCCTACCCCCTGTCCCGCACCCAGGCGGGGATGTTCGCCGAGATGTACGGGGACAGCGGCGAGAACCGCTACCACAACGTCACCGCGTTCCGGATCCGCGACGACCGGCCCTTCGACCCGGCCGCCTTCCAGGCCGCCGCCGACCTGGTCGTCGCGCGCCACGAGGTGATGCGCACGTCCTTCGCGCTGACCGGGCGCGCCCGGCCGCTCCAGATCGTGCACCGGCACGGGACGATGCCCTACCGCCACCACGACCTGCGCCACCTGCCCGCCGAGCGGCACGTGCCGGCGCTCACCGAGTACTCCGACGCCGAACGGGCCCGGCTCTTCGACCCCGCCCGCGCGCCGCTCATGCGGCTGGCCACCCACGTCTTCGACGACGAGAGCTGGTGGCTGTCGGTCACCGAGGCGCACCCCGTCATCGAGGGCTGGAGCTACCACAACCAGCTCATGGAACTGCTGCGCGCCTACGGGCGCCTGCGCGAGGGACAGGAACCCGAGCCCGCGCCGCCCGCGCCGCCCGTGCGCTACGCCGACTTCGTCGCGGCCGAACTGCGCTCCCTGGAAGGCGACGAGGACCGCGCCCACTGGCGCGCGCTCGTCGACGGGCACGAGAAGTTCCGCGTCCCCGGGGCCTGGTCCGGCGACCCGGAGGCGCCCGCCGAGCGGTACCGCCTCGACATCCCCCTGCACGACGTGGAACCGGGGCTGCGCGCCCTCGCCACCGCGACCGGCGTCCCGTACAAGAGCGTGCTGCACGCCGCGCACAGCAAGGTGCTCAGCCTGCTCACCCGGCAGCGCGCCTTCCGGGGCGGCATGGTCATCGACGCGCGCCCCGAGGTCAGCGGCGCCGACCGGGTCTCCGGGATGTACCTCAACTCCGTCCCGTTCCCCTACCGGCGCGGGGCCCGCGACTGGGGGGAGCTGGTCCGGGAGGTCTTCGCCACCGAGATCGGGCTGTGGCCGCACCGGCGCTTCCCGATGCCCGCGATGCGGGTCCCCGGCGGGGAGCCCCACCTGATCGACGTGCTCTTCCACTACCTGGACTTCCACCAGGTCGACACCGGGCTCGTGGACACGGCGGCCACCCGCGACGACAGCCCCAACGAGTTCCCCGTCGTCGTCGGCACCCCCACCCGCGGCCTCCTCAGCATCGCCACGAACACCCGCACCCTGCGCAAGGAGTGCGGCCGGCGGCTGGCCCGGCTCTACCGCGCCGTCCTCGCCGACATGGCGGCCTCCGGCCCCGGCGGCGACGCCCGGCGCGGCTACCCGGAGGAGTCCGAACTCGGGCCCGGCCTCCCCGCGCACCCCCACACCCCGGCGGCCCTGGACACCCTCACCGCGTTCGAGGAACAGGCGCGCCGCACGCCCGGGGCCACCGCGCTCACCACCGGGTCCGTTGCCCTCACCTTCGGTGAACTCGACGCCCGCGCCGACCGGCTCGCGCACCGGCTGCGGGCCCTGGGCGCCGGGCCCGAGACCCGCGTCGGCGTGCTGCTCGACCGGGGCCCCGATCTCGTCGCCGCCCTCCTCGCCATCTGGAAGGCGGGCGCGGCCTATGTGCCGTTCGACCCCGGCATCCCGGACGCCCGGCTGCACGCGCTGCTGACCGGCGCGGACTGCCGCGTCGTCGTCACCGCCACCGGGCACGCGCCGCGCACCGCCCCCTTCACCTCGCTCGTCGTGGACGCGCCCGGGGAACGGCGCGTCCTGGAGGCCGCGCCGGCCGGGCCTCCCGAGCGGACGCTCGATCCGGATCGCCTGGCCTATGTCCTGCACACGTCCGGGTCCACGGGCGATCCGAAGGGGGTGGCCGTCAGCCATCGGGCGTTGGGGCACTACCTGGACTGGGCGGTGCGGACGTACGCGGGGGGCGCGGACGGGGACGCGGACGGGGGCACGACTGGGAGCCCGACCGGCGGCGCGGCCGAGGGCGGGCCCGGAGAGGCGGTCGGCGGCGCGCCCTTCCTGACCTCCATCGGTGCCGACCTCGGCACGCCCGCGCTCTTCGTCCCCCTGCTCACCGGGCAGCCGGTGCGGCTGCTGCCGCAGGACTGGGACGCCGCCGAGCTGGGCGCGCTCCTGCTGGACGGGGCGCCGTACGCGTTCGTCGGCCTGACCCCGGGGCACCTGGCCCTGCTGGAGGGACAGCTCGACGACGAGCAATGGGCCGGTCTCGCCCCGCTGCTGGTCTGCGCGGGCGACGCGCTCCCCGCCGCCCAGGCGGAGCGGCTCGCCGCCCGGCTCGCGGCGCACGGCGGGGGGCCGCGCCTGGTCGCCGAGTACGGGCCGACGGAAGCGACCGTGGCCGCCTCCGCCCACCTCGTGACGCCCGGGGCGGCGCGCGAACGGACCCCGCTGGGGCGGGCGCTCCCCGGCACCACCCTCCGCCTCCTGGACGAGGACCTGGCCCCCGTGCCCGACGGCTGCGTCGGCGAGCTGTGCGTCGGCGGCCCCGGCCTCGCCCGCGGCTACGTGGGGCGCCCCGCGGCGACCGCCGAGCGCTTCGTGCCCGACCCCTGCGGGCCGCCGGGCGCGCGGCTGTACCGGACCGGCGACCTGGCGCGGGTCCTGCCCGACGGCACGCTGGAGTTCGCCGGGCGGGCCGACCGTCAGCTCAAGGTGCGCGGCCACCGCGTCGAGCCCGCCGAGATCGAAGCCGCCCTGCTCGCCGACCGGCGGGTGCGCGCCGCGCTCGTGGACGCGCTGCCCGACGGGACGGGCGACCGCCGGACGGTCGCCTGGGTCGTGCCCGCGCCCGGACCGGACGGCCCCCCGACGGCCGCCGAGCTGCACGACGGGCTGCGCGCGCTCCTGCCGGAGCCGCTGCTGCCGGCCGTGTACCGCGTCGTCGACGCGCTCCCGCTGACGGAGAACGGCAAGTACGACCGGCAGGCCCTGGCCGGGGCCGTCGCCACCCGGGACGCCGTGCCGGTGCGCGCCCCGCACACCCCGCCCACGACCCCCACCGAACGCGCCCTCGCCGAGGTCTGGCAGCGCGTGCTCGGGGTCGAGGAGGTGGGCGTGCACGACCCGTTCCGGCGGCTGGGCGGCGATTCCCTGCTGGCGCTGTCGGTGCTCGCCGCCGCCCGCGCGGCCGGGCTCGCCCTCGACCTGCCCACGCTCCTGCGGCACTCCACCGTCGCGGACCTCGCCGCCGCCCTCGACGCCGCCGCTCCCGAGCCCGCCGCTCCCGACACCACAGTCCCCGCCACCGCCCTCGACACCGAGACGGAGAGCTGACCCGATGGACCCTCGCCCCGCGCGCCACCTCATCTCCCTGGACGACCTGACCGACGCCGAGCTGTACCGCCTCGTCGAGCGCGGCGCGGCCTTCTCCGCGGGCACCCTCAAGGGCCATCGGCCCCTCGCGGGGCTCGTGACGGGGGTGTACTTCGCCAAGACCTCCACCCGCACCCGCACGGCGTTCTCGGCGGGCGCGCAGCGGCTGGGGAGTTCCCTGGTCACCTACGGACCCGGCGACCTCCAGATCAACACCGGCGAGACCAGCGAGGACACCGGGCGGGTCTTCTCCCGGATGCTGGACGTCCTCGTCGCCAGAACGGCCGCAGACCCGCGCGAGATGCGCGCCTGGGCCCGCCAGGAGCGGATGTCCGTGATCAACGCCATGAGCGCCGACGAACACCCCACCCAGGCGCTCGCCGACCTGACCACGCTGCTGCGGCACTTCGGCCGGATCGACGGGCTGCGCGTGCTCTACGTGGGCGAGGGCAACAACACGGCGGTGGCCCTCGCGCGGGCGCTGAGCCGGTACCCGGGCACGGAGCTGGAACTGCGCACCCCGCCCGGATACGGGCTGCCGGCCGGCGTCCTGGACGCGGCGCGCCGCCACGCGGAGCGCACGGGCGCGGTGGTGCGGGAGGAGCACACCATGGACGGGCTGCCCGGCGGCTTCGACGTCGTCTACACGACGCGCTGGCAGACCACCGGCACCACGAAGCCGGACCCGGACTGGCGCGAGATCTTCGCGCCCTTCCAGGTCGGCGGCGGGCTGTGGGAGAGCAGCCCGAAGGCCGTCTTCATGCACGACCTGCCGGCGCACCGGGGCGAGGAGGTCACCGCCGAGGTCCTCGACGGGCCCGCGAGCATCGCCTTCGAACAGGCGGAGAACAAGATGCACAGCGCGATGGCCGTACTGGAGTGGTGCCGCTCCGCCGGGCCCGGGGCCTGACGGCCGGAGCCCCGGTCCGTGACGGACCGGGGCTCCGCGGTGCGGCGCGATCAGCGCGGTATGGACGGGGCGCCATCGCGGTATGGACGGGGTGCCTCAGCGCAGCACCGCGCCGCCGTTCTCCGCGTGGACGCGGGCGCGGCGGCCGTCCAGCGCCGCGTAGACCCGGTGCAGCCACCGGTCGGTGCCGTCGAACAGCGGGCTGAAGGAGGTCCGCCCGTGCACGGTCAGCCGGTTGTCGGCGAGGACGAGGTCCCCGGCGTCGAGGGTGTGCTCGTGCGTCACCCGCTCCAGCGCGGTACGCAGCTCCTCCATGGCCTGCCGCGCCCCGTCGTCCACCGGGTGCGTGGCGGCGAAGTCGACGAGCACGTTGGGGTCTTCGGGGGCGCCGACGAGGATCGCGTGGACCGGGGAGTCGCCCTGGTGGTCCCCGAACGAGGGCGGCGCCTCGGTCAGGAAGCGCTCCTGCGACAGGGTCCGGCGCGCCTCCCCGGAGAGCAGCGGCAGGGCGCGGCGTATGGAGGCCGTGGTCAGCCGGGCGTCGCCCGTCGGGTCGGCGCGTACGCACAGCAGCCCCAGGAAGTCGGGGCGGCTGGGGTGGAACGCGTTCTCCGTGTGCATGTGCAGCCGGACGGAGCCCGCGTTGCTCTGCTGGCTCTCGTAGCCCGGCACCGGCACCACGTCCTGCACGAGGGCGCCCGACTTCTCGCTCCGGTAGGCGATCACCTCGCCGAGCTGCAGCATGGCGGTGACGATCACGCCGCTCGCCACGGACGCCCGGGTGCGGACCGATCCGGGGCGCACGGGCGTGGCGGGCAGATCCTCCTCCACCGGCAGGTTGCGGATCATCAGGGCCCCGTCGGGGCCCGCGTCGTGGCGGAACTCGCGCAGCGCGCCGAGGAGGTCGCGGGGCAGGAGCGGGGACGCGGCCCGCGCCGCCGCGAGCCACGCGGGCTTGTCGATCTCCCCGTCCGCGGCGGTGAGGAGGGGTTCGACCACGGCGCGCACCTGGTCGCGCTGTGCGTCGGTGAGTCGCAGGGCCGTATCGGCCAGGGCTGAAAAGGTACTGGTTTCCATGGTGGTCACATGCCTCATCGGTAATTCGGTAATTCGGTGCAGAGGAATCGTCCGAACAGGCGGAGAAATCGACGCGGTGAGCGCGGCCGAAGCGATGGGCGCAGCCGGCGCGGCGAATGCGGTCGGTGCGATGAGCGCGGTCGATTCTTCGCGGTCCCGGGAAGGTCCGACGCGGAACGACGCTATCCACCGGGCACGGATAGGTCAATTGACCACTGGCCGACCGGAGTTGTCCGTGTATACGGTCACCTCGTCGACAACGTGTCGTGTACCGCCGGCGGGACGAGGGAAAAGAACGAATCCGCCGGGATTTCTCGCAGGGCCACCACAGGGGAGAGCACGTGCCATATCGAAGCCTCACGCCGAAAGAACTGCTTTACCGGGGAAACGCCGACACCGAAGTCAACGACACCTCGTGGTCCGTCCGGTGGGAGGCGGTCGACGAGCGGCAGGTGCTGGACGCCCTCCCGGCCGAGCTGGAATTCCACACGTCCGGGAGTACGGGCCCCAGCCGCTGCTGGCGGCGCACGCGTGAGGCCGCCTGGCAGGAAGCCGGGATGCTGGCCGAGTTCGTCACCCAGGGCGCGGCGTCCCCGCCGGGCGCCGTGGTCGCCTTCGCGCCGCCCCTGCACGTCTACGGGGCGCTGGCCACGTTCCTGATGCCCGCCAGGCTGGGGGTCCCGGTGTGGTACCGGAAGGAGTACGTCGGCGCGCTGCCGGAGACCGGGCAGCGCCACGCCGTGGTGGTGGCGACTCCGTGGATCTTCTCGCTGCTGCTGCGGCACATCGACTGGGTGCGCTCCTTCGAGCACCTCACCGTCCTCTACAGCAGCGCGATGCTCCCGGCCGACGCCGGGCGGCTCCTCCAGGAGGCGGGCCCCGGCCGGGTGACGCTGATCGAGCTCCTCGGCTCGACGGAGACGGGCGGCATCGCCACCCGGCGCTGGCAGGGTGGCGAGCCGCCCGCCTGGACGCTCTTCCCGGACGTCACCCGCGTGGAACGGGAGGCACCCGGGACGGACGGTGCGGACGGGACGGACGGCGCGGTGCCGCTCGTGATCCGCGGCCCCCGCCTCGCCCACCAGCCGGGAGAGCCGCGGCCGGCCGAGTGGCACACGGGCGATCTGGTCGAACCCCTCGACGCCCGTACCTTCCGGCTGGTCGGACGGGTCGGACGGCTGGTCAAGGTGAACGGCCGCCGCGTCAACCTCGACGAGGCGGAGCACGCGCTGCGCGGCCGACTCGACTGCGCGGACCTGGCGTTGGTGCCCGTCAACAGCCCCATGATCGGCGAGCACGTGGATGTGTACGTCGTCCCGTCCCCCGGCGCGGGAGCGGACGACCTCGACCTGTCCCCGGTGGTCGCGCTCCTGGGGGCGCGTCCCCGAAGGGTGCACGTGGTACCCGAGATCAGCCGGAGCGCGCTGGGCAAACTGCGGCCCCAGCGGACGCCGCCGCACGCGACGGCGTCCGAGTAGCCGGCAGGCACACGCCCTGTCGCCCGGCCCCTTGGTCAGGCGATCTTCCGGTCCGGAAACACCGCGCCGAGCGGCGTGGAATCCGGACCGGCGAGCGCCTGGACCAGGCACTCGACGAGCTGCGGCAATGAGGTGTCCTGCCGCAATATGTGGGCGTAGAGCCGCTGCAAAGGCTCTCCGGGATCGATGCCCATTTCCTCGGCGAGCCCCGCGCGGAGCCGGTGATAGGCGTTGAGCGCGTCCACTTGCCGACCGAGGGCCGTACAGCAGATCATCAGCAGGTGACAGACGCGTTCCCGGACCGGGAAGGCATGCACCAAGGGGATGAGTTCTTCCAGGGCCGCCTTGTAGTCACGGCGCACCAGGAGCAGTTCCACCCGCTCCTCGATGGCCGTGAGCCGCAATTCCGTTAAACGCGCCTGCTCGGCGCATGCGAACGGTCCGGGCAGGCCGCCGTAAGGAGTGCCCTCCCACAACGCGAGGGCGTCGTCGAAGGCGGCTACGGCCCGGTCGACGGCCCCCGAGGCACGGAAATTCCGGGCGTTTTTGAGAAGCGTCGTGAAGTGGTATTGATCGACTTGCTCGGGAGGTATCATCAGGGAATAGCCGGAGCCGTCGGAGACGAGCACGCGGGAGGCGCCGCGGGGCGAACGTCCTGGTTCCAGCGTATTCCGCAGTCTGGCGATGTACGTATAGAGGCTGTTCACCGCGGTCGACGGCGCGTGCGCCCCCCAGACGCTTCTGATCAACTCAGCCTTGGTGAGAACTTGTTGTGTGTGTGAGGCCAAAGCGGCGAATACCGCCTGCTGCTTCGGCGTTCCCATATCCAGTCGTCGGCCACCGGCCCACAGCCCCACTGGTCCGAGGAGCCGTACTCGCATAACACCTGCAGACAGCAATGTCTACCCCCGTTACGTGCCAAGCTTGTGAAATGCTCTCCGCGTCATTCGTCATTCGTCGTGCGGCTGCCTCACCGAAGTGAGAAGGGTTCGCACGCGTCGATTGCGGACAATGTCCTGCGCCGTCGCCGGTTCGTATGAGCGGTCACACTCACACGGCTCCCCTAGGACGTGCGCAATCGGAGACGACAAAACAGGCCCCTTCGAATGCGTTGTTCGCCGGGTCATCCTTCTTGCCCGGACATCGGTCCCTGTCGGGGCGGAAGGATGGCACGCAGCCCTAAGTGTTTGGTCAGGGTGGGTTTTAGGACTTGTTGGTGCGGGCTTGAGGCCTCGTTGGTGTCAGACAATAGCTGTGACGAGAGTGGTCGTCCACCGATCATCGAGTGACAAGTGACGACAGAAGCGGTCCTGGTGGGCAACGAGGAGCGCAGTGGTCCGGGGTCGCCGACGCCGGCCCGGACGCCTGCGGCCCGACGCAAACGGACGGCGGCGTACCGGTTCTCAGGAGTGTTTCGTGGTGGCTCAAAGTTGCCCAGGACCGGACCCGGGGCCGAAATGGCCGGGTTCTTTCGCTTGTGGCGACCGTCAGCGGGTACTGCGCCGAACCTCTTTGCCGGGCCCGTAGGTTGGGAAACTTTCAACCAACTCCCGGGCCGCGGGCCGGAACTCGTACCCGTCCAGGCTGTGTGGTCCAGTCCGGGAGGAGGCGGAGAGGTGTGGCCAACTCAACAGCCGGAGCGGCGGGGAAGGCGTCACCGCGCCCCGCTCGCGGGGCCAGGAATCCGCCACGCCCCGACCGGGCGCACCGAAGGTGACGGGGCCACCACGCGGGGAAGTGCGGTCGATGGCCGGGGGAGTCCATCGACCGCACGTTTTCCCTGCGCGCCCGGCGGCTGAATTCCGTGCCGCGGTATTCCCCGAAGAATCCACGCACACGGCTCAATCCGCCGGCCGATTCACCGGGCCCTCACCGATTCACGCGAGGCCCGGCAGGTGGCGGGGGCAGCGGCACGAGCGTCGGTCACCACTCGTTTTGCGCGCTGTCGCCCGCCGATGGGAGCGAACGGTTCCGATAACGGGACCGGTTCCTGCGAGAGACGCACCGAAAACCGCGCCGACCATCCCGCATCGACCATTCCCGTGTCGACCACTCCCGCGTCGCCTGACCGATCGCGGGAGAGGATCGAGGAGTTCGGCACCGGGCCGGGGCCCGGAGTCCGCGTGCGCCCGCCGGCGACGCGCTCCGCCGACCGGCGGACCCGCACCGCGGCAACGGGCTCACCCGCGTCCGTCGCGCGCCCGGCGGGAGGGACCGCCCCGCCGCCCGCGCTCGGGCCCGCCGTCGATGCCGCCATGTGCGGAACCCCGTCTCCCTTTCACTGATGACGCGTCAGGAAGCGACGCTCACCCCATCTTCGGTCTCCGGGCGGCCAGGACCGAGAGATGCGGCGCGACCCTAGACCAAAGTCGGCACGACACTGGCCGAAGGTCGAGGTCAGTGCTCCCGGCCCTCGGCGACCAGGGCCGCGATCGTGTTCTCCAGCGCCTGCCGGAAGGGAACCCGCGGCTGCCAGCCGGTCGCCGCGCGGAACGCCGAGGTGTCCAGCACGATGTCCCGGAAGTCCGTGACCGGCGCGTGGTCCGGCGCCTGCACGCTGACCACGGGGACGGCCGGCTTGCCGGTGTGCCGCGCCACCGCCTCGGCGACGGCGGCGAACGCCTCGCCCAGCGCGACGCTCTCGCCGGAGCCCACCAGCCAGTGCCGGCCCGCGAGCGCGTCCGCGTGCCGCAGCGCGGCCAGTACGGCCGCGGCCACGTCGTGCACGTAGACCAGGTCGCGGGCGACCGAGCCGTCGTGCCACATGGTGAGCGCCTCGCCCGCCAGGGCGCGGCGGATCATGGTGGCCACCACGCCCCGGTCGCTGACGGGCGCCGGGGCGTCCCCGAACACGGTGGGCAGCCGCAGGCCGATGCCCCGGACGGCGCCGTCGCGGGTCGCCGCCATCAGGGCCTGTTCCGCCCGCAGCTTCTGCCGGGCGTAGATCCCCACGGGCTCGTCGGTCTCGGTGCCGTCCAGCGGCCGGTCCACGGGCGGGATCCCGACCTGCGACACGGCTCCCGCGTGCACGACGACGGGTGCGACGGCCGTGGTGCCCTTCCGGCGCTCCGCCAGCACCGCGAGCAGGTCCCGCATGACGCCGACGTTGATCCGCTCGCCCTCGGGGCTCTCGGACGCCCGCCAACCGCCGGGGCACAGACAGAGGTTGATCACCGCGTCCGCTCCGTCCGCCGCCTCCGCGAGCCGGTCGGTGACGGTCAGGTCCGCGGTCCGCACCTCGACGAGGCCGGCGTTCCGCTCGGGCAGCGGCGCGGGGCGGCGGGCCACCGCGCGCACCCGTACCCCTTCGGCGGCGAGCGCCGCGGTGACCACGGAGCCGATGAAGCCGGAGGCGCCCAGCACCGTCACCAGGGGGCGTTCACCACCCGCCGCACCGTCGATCACGTTCTTCGCCATGTGTTTCCTCCCTGCGCGCGGTCGCGCGCGGTCGTTGTTCGGAGCTGCGGTGTCGTGGTCCCGCCGGCGGGACGGGGGCGCGGCGCGACGCGGCCACCGCCCCGCCCCGCCGCCCCGCCGACTCGCGCTTTCGTCACCCGGCCGGCCGGGATCCCCCCGCGGCCGGCCCGGCCGCCAAGGCGTCCCTAGCCGCGCGTCAGAGTGCCCTCGACCACCGGGCTGCGGCCGTACAGCGGCGCCCACCAGTCGCGGTGCTCGGCGTACCACTGGACGGTCTCCTTGAGCCCCTGCTCGAAGCCGGTCTCCGGCTCCCACCCGAGCTCGTCCCGGATTTTCGAGCAGTCCAGCAGGTAGCGGCGGTCGTGGCCGGGGCGGTCGGGCACGATCCGCTTGAGCTCCTGGGGGCGGCCCAGCTCGGCCAGGACGGCGTCGGCGATCTGGTCCACACTCGCCTCGAAGCCCGTGCCCACGTGGTACGTCTCGCCGATCCGCCCGCGCTGGAGCACGGCCTCCACGGCCCGGCAGTGGTCCCGGACGTGGATCCACTCGCGCCGGTTGTCCTTGGAGGCGTAGACGGGAATCCGCTCGTTCTCCAGCGCCCGGGTGATGAAGAGGGGGATCACCTTCTCGGGGAACTGGTGGGTCCCGTAGTTGTTGGCGCAGTTGGTGATGGTGATGGGCAGCCCGAAGGTCTCGTGGTACGCCCGGACGGCGTGATCGGCCGCCGCCTTGCTGGCGTTGTAGGGGGTGCGCGGCCGATAGGGGTCGCTCTCGGTGAAGGCGTGCTCGTCGTCGAGCGCCAGGTCGCCGTACACCTCGCAGGTGGAGATGTGGTGGAACCGCTCGATTCCCGCTGTGTGGCAGGCGTCGAGCAGCGCCTGGGTGCCCATGGTGTTGGTCTGGAAGAAGCGCCGGGGGTCGAGTACCGCGAGGCTGTTGTGGGATTCCGCGGCGAAGTTCACCACGGTCCGCGTGCCGTGCTCGGCGAGCAGCCGGCCGATCAGCGCCGAGTCGTCGATGTCGCCGTGCACGAAAGTGATCCGCTCGCGCACGTCGGCGAGGTTTTCCTCGACTCCCGCGTAAGTGAGCGCGTCCAGCGCCACCACGTGGTCGTCCGGATACTTCTCGACCCAGTAACGGACGAAGTGCGAACCGATGAAACCGGCGGCACCGGTAACGAGAATTGAACTCATGCCCGGCACCGTACTACCGCCCCAACGTCCCCCCATAGACACTTGAAATCCGGCGTCACACCCGATAGTCGTAATCCATGGCTTCCATACCCGAATTCTCGGTGATCTCCGGTGAGCAGGTTCAGCGGATTCTCTCCGGCCGTGACGAGCAGGTCATCAAGGTGATCGAGAACGCGTACCGGTTGCACGGCGAGGGCAAGACCGTCAATCCCGACTCGTACTTCCTGCGTTTTCCCGACCGCCCGTCCTCGCGGATCATCGCGCTGCCCGCCTCCGTGGGCGGCGACGTGGACGCGCACGGCATCAAATGGATCGCGAGCTTTCCCGAGAACATCGATTCCGGAATTCCCCGGGCCTCGGCGGTCCTCATCCTGAACGACACCGCGACGGGATATCCGTTCGCGTGCCTGGAGAGCTCCGTCATCAGCGCGAGCCGCACCGCCGCGTCCGCCGCGCTCGCCGCCGCGCGCCTGAGTGCCGCGCGCGGGGTGCGCCCCCGCCGCCTCGGCATCGTGGGCACGGGGCTGATCGCCCGCTATGTGCACCGCTTCCTGTCGGCGGCCGGCTTCCGGTTCGACGAGATCGGGCTGCACGACCTGTCGGCGGAGCACAGCGCCGCGTTCGAGGAGTACCTGCGCCGGACCGGCGACACCCCGACCGTGCGCCACGAGAGCGCGGCGGACCTCGTCCGCGCCAGTGATCTCGTGGTCTTCGCCACCGTCGCCGGGAGCCCGCACCTGCACGACCCGGCGGACTTCGCGCACCACCCGCTGGTCCTGCACGTCTCGCTGCGCGACCTGTCGCCCGAGATCATCCTGGACTCGTACAACATCGTCGACGACGTCGACCACTGCCTGAAGGCGAACACCTCACCGCACCTGGCCGAGCAGCGCACGGGCAACCGCGACTTCGTCGCCGGCACCCTGTACGACGTGCTCACCGGCCGGGTCGCGCCGCCCGGCGAC
Organism: Streptomyces sp. NPDC003077; assembly: GCF_040611095.1. Lineage (NCBI taxonomy): Bacteria > Bacillati > Actinomycetota > Actinomycetes > Kitasatosporales > Streptomycetaceae > Streptomyces > Streptomyces sp. NPDC003077. The sequence continues at coordinate 101,276 of NZ_JBEXNM010000026.1, forward strand.
CGCACGGTCGTCTTCTCGCCCTTCGGCCTCGGCGTCCTGGACCTGGCGCTCGCCCGCCACGTGTACGAGGAGGTGTCCGCCGCGGGCGCCCTGCACACCGTGCCCGGCTTCTTCCACGAGACCAGCCGCCACGGCTGACGGCGGCCCGCCGATTCCCCGGCCTTCGGCCACCGTCCCCGATTCGTCGACCTTCGGCTACTGTCCCCTGGCGCTCGGACGCTCATAACATGCGCGATATGGCCAGTAAGCAGCCCCACGACAAGTTCGCCAAATCCGCCCCCGACACCTCCACCGCCACGGTGCTCGGCTATCCCCGTTCCGACAGAATCCTGCTTCTGGTTGGTATACCCCTGATCGGCGCCGTCCTCGGCTTATTGCTGCCGATTCTGGCCCGCCAGGTCACGGGCTGGTCGAAGCTGCCCCTGCGGATCGTCTTCGAGTTCCTCGCCTCTCCCGAAGAGACGTGGCAGGTCGTCGCCTTCGCGGCCGGCGGTTTCGTCATCGGGCTCGTATTCGCCTTCATCGCCCTCTCGGAGTCGTTGACGGTGACGCTCACCGACGCCCGGGTGGAGGTCACGGCCGAACACTGGCAGGAGGCCGTCGATCGCGCGGACGTCTCCGCCGTATTCATGGACGGAAAGCAGCTCGTCGTCCTGGACCACGGCTCCCGGCAGGTCGTCCGCGGCAGCCACGCGGCCCCCGCGCAGCGGATCGCCGCCGTCTTCCGCAAGCACGGATATCCCTGGAGCGACAGCGACCCGTACGCCGACCTGTTCAAGAAATGGGTGCACGGCTCGGGCGCGCTGCGCCCCGAAGTCGACGCCGTGCTGGCGGCCCGCAAGGAAGCGCTGAAACGCAAATCCTGGTTCGACGTGCACGAGCTGACGCAGGCGGTCGAGGAACTCGGCTACACCGTCAGGGAAAAGGGAACCGAACAGTACTGGCGGCCACTTGTCCAGTCGTGAGCCGCGGGAACGGAGCGCCTTCGCGAAGGACCCGCGTTCCCGCCCGCGTCCCGGCAACGCCAAACTCCTCGACCTCTTCTACGCCGCGCTCTCGGCCCTGGCCGCCCTCGCCTGGGGGGTGGCCGCCTCCGAGAGCGGACAGATCACCGGGGACGCGCTGTTCTGGCTGATGCTGCTGGGGGTCGTGGGCAGCGCGTTGCTGTGGTGGCGTCGTCGGCATCCGGTCCGGGTCGCCCTGGTGCTGGCGTGCTGCTTCGCGGTGACGGACTTCGCCCTCGTCGCCGCGCTCTTCGCGGTCGCCGGCGTCGCCACCTACCGCCCCCGCCGCGTGGCGTTCGCGGTCACCGCGCTCTTCGCGGTGATGCGCGTCCCGTTCGCGCTGTGGGGCCCGGGCGACGGGACCTCGCCCCTGGTCGCCATCGCGGTCGACGTCGCGGTGCTCGCCCTCACCACGTGGTACGGCCGCGTCATGGGGTCCCGGCTGGACCTGGTGATCGCGCTGCGGGAACAGGCCCGCGCGGCGGAGGCCGCGGCCCTGGAACGCACGGAGCTGCTGCGGGCCAAGGAGCGCGAGCGGATCGCGCGGGAGATGCACGACGTGCTCGCCCACCAGATCTCGCTGGTCAGCCTGCAGGCAGGCGCGCTCAAGATCCGCAAAGACCTGCCGCCCGAGGAGGTGGCCAGGGCCGCCGAGACCATCTACCACAGCTCCCACCAGGCGATGGAGGGGCTGCGGGAGATCCTCGGCGTGCTGCGCATGGGCACGGTCGGCAACAGCCTCCAGCCCCAGCCCACCCTCGCCGACCTCTGCTCCCTGTTCGAGGAGTGCCGCGCGGCCGGGATGAGTATCGAGGTGGCGAACCGGCTGCCGGACCTGTCCACCGCGTCGCCCGTCGGCCGCACCGCGTACCGCGTGGTCCAGGAGGGACTGACCAACGCCCGCAAGCACGCCCCCGGCACGACCGTCCACGTCCTGCTGGAACGCTCCGGGGACGGACCGTCGGCAACGTCCGGGAACGAGCTGGTGGAACGGCCCGGGGACGGGCTGCCGGAGCGGTCCGGGGACGAACTGCACATCCTGGTGCGCAACCCCTTGGTTCTCGGACGGGACGGCCCGCTGGTCCCCGGCTCCCAGTTCGGGATGATCGGCCTGGCCGAACGGCTGGAGGTCGCCGGCGGGCGGCTGGAACACGGAGTCCGGCGGGATGCCGCTGGGCAGCTCGCCTTTCATCTGGAAGCGTGGATTCCATGGCCGAAGTGATCCGCGTGGTCGTCGTGGACGACGACCCGCTCGTACGCATGGGTTTGACCACCGTCCTGGGCGCCGGGGCCGGTATCGAGGTGGTGGGGGAGGCGTCCGACGGGGCCGAGGCGATCCGGCTGGCGCACCGCCTGCGGCCCGACGTGATCCTCATGGACATCCGCATGCGCACCATGGACGGGCTCACCGCGACCGAGGAGCTGCGCTCCGACGGCGGGGAGGGCCCGGCGATCATCGTGCTGACCGCGTTCGACACCGACAAGCACCTGCTGCGGGCGCTGCGCGCCGGTGCCAAGGGCTTCCTGCTCAAGGACACCCCACCCGACGACATCCTGGACTCGGTCCGGCGCGTCGCGGCCGGCGAGTCCATGCTGTCGCCGTCCGTGATCACCCGGCTGATCAGCCATGTCGTGCGGTACGACGACCGGGAGCAGGTCGAGGCCCAGGCCCTGCGGGCCCGCACCGCCCTGGACCGGCTCACCCCCCGGGAGAGGGAAGTGGCCCTCGCCCTCAGCGAAGGCCAGTCGAACGCGGACATCGCCGCGTCGCTGTATATGAGCCTCGCCACGGTGAAGGCCAACGTGACGCGGATCTTCGGCAAGACGGAGTGCACCAACCGGGTCCAGGTGGCGATCCTCGTCCACGAGGCCCGGCAGTCGGCCCGACGGGAGTCGCCGGCCGATCAGTGGTAGGCGGGTGCCCGGGGCGGGGGCGGCGCCCGAAAGCCCCCCCCCCCGCCCACCCCCCAC
>NZ_JBEXNM010000027.1:0-75318 GCF_040611095.1 Streptomyces sp. NPDC003077
GGTGTCCGGGCCCCGGCCGCCTGTTTACGGGCTGCCGTCCGTCCCTCAGACGTCCTCGCGCCGCACTGACAGCAGGTCCTCCAGCTGCTCCTCGCGCGACGGGGCGGCGACGAAGAGCAGCTCGTCGCCCGCCTCCAGGGCGTCCTCCTTGTTCGGGGTCAGGACGCGGTTGCCACGGATGATCGTCACCAGAGAGGTGTCCTCCGGCCACTGCACGTCCCCGACCCGGGTCCCGGCCAGCGCCGCCTCCGGGGGCAGGGTGAGCTCGACCAGGTTGGCGTCGCCGTGGCTGAAGCGGAGCAGCCGGACGAGGTCGCCGACGCTCACCGCCTCCTCCACCAGCGCGGACATCAGGCGCGGCGTGGAGACGGCGACGTCCACGCCCCACGCCTCGTTGAACAGCCACTCGTTCTTCGGGTTGTTCACCCGGGCGACCACGCGCGGCACGCCGTACTCGGTCTTGGCCAGCAGGGAGACGACGAGGTTGACCTTGTCGTCACCGGTCGCGGCGATCACGACGTTGCAGCGCTGGAGCGCGGCCTCGTCCAGCGAGGTGATCTCGCAGGCGTCGGCCAGCAGCCACTCCGCCAGCGGCACCCGCTCGACGGAGATCGCCGTCGGCGCCTTGTCGATGAGCAGGACCTCGTGCCCGTTCTCCAGCAGTTCGCCCGCGATGGAACGTCCCACCGCGCCGGCGCCCGCGATGGCGACCCTCATGCTCGTCCCTCCTCGGGCCCTTCGGCGAAGGCCGCCTCGACCTTCTCCACGTCCTCGGTGCGCATCATGACGTGCACCAGATCGCCGTCCTGCAGAACGGTCTGCGAGTTCGGCAGCATCGCCTCGCCGAGGCGGGTGAGGAAGGCCACGCGGACGCCGGTCTCCTCCTGCAGCTTGCTGATCTTGTGGCCGACCCAGGCCGGGGAGGTGTGCACCTCGGCGAGCTGGACGCCGCCGCTCGGGTCGCGCCACAGCGGCTCGGCGCCCGAGGGCAGCAGCCGGCGCAGCATCTGGTCCGCCGTCCAGCGGACCGTGGCCACGGTCGGGATGCCCAGGCGCTGGTAGACCTCGGCGCGGCGCGGGTCGTAGATCCGGGCCGCGACGTTCTCCACGCCGAACATCTCGCGGGCCACCCGGGCCGCGATGATGTTGGAGTTGTCACCGCTGCTGACGGCGGCGAACGCCCCGGCCTCCTCGATACCCGCCTCGCGCAGCGTGTCCTGGTCGAAGCCGATGCCGGTCACCCGGCGGCCTCCGAAGGAGGAGCCCAGCCGGCGGAACGCGGTCGGGTCCTGGTCGACCACCGCGATCGTATGACCCTGGCTCTCCAGGGTCTGCGCGAGCGCGGAACCCACGCGCCCACACCCCATGATGACGATGTGCATCGGCCCCTACCTCGCACCTTTCCTGTGCTGTGACCCGGTTGCTTTTGACCTGGTGTGTTCCCGGTCCGTTCGGCGACCACGCTACCTGGCATACGGACCGGCCCGGCCCCGCGGTTCCCTCGGCGGGCCCACTCGCGCGTTAAGAACGCGACAAGAGTGCATAGGCTTCGAGTAAGTTCCCTTGCGCCGGTGGTCGCCTTCTGTTCGGTAATCGATCAGTACGTCGCTCATATGGCACGCGTCGGAGACGGCCGACACTCACAAGAGGCGACGGCGCCGACGCGAGCGCACCGTCACCAATTCCGCTGCGCCGCCCCGCGCCCATACGGCACGCTACGAACCGTGTCCACCCTGCCTCAGCAGTCACCTTCCGGCCCATCCGCCTCGCACCTGCTCGTCTGCGGGGACGACGCCCTGGCGCACCGGCTCGCCGCCGAGCTGACCGACGTCTACCGCGAGCGCGTCACCCTCGTCGTCCCCTCCGCCCAGGTCTCCCGGCCCCGGGTGCCCCCGTCGCTGCGCGGCCTCGGGCGGGCGCAGGCGCTGTTCGGCCGGGTGTCGGCCGCCGTGCGCACGTCCGCCGGTCCGGTCGCCGACGCGGGCGCGAGCACCACCGGCGAGACCGCGCCCGAGGAACTCGTCCGGATCATGGAGGCGCCGGAGGCCGACGACGAGACGCTGCTCGCGGCCGGGATCGGCGCCGCCGAGGCGCTCGCGCTCGTCTACGACGACGACGAGACCAACATCCACGCCGCGCTGCGGGCCCGGCGGCTGAACCCCCGGCTGCGGCTCGTCATCCGCCTCTACAACCGCAAACTCGGCCAGCACCTGGCCGCGCTGCTGGACCAGGCGGCGGCGGTCGGCGCCCCGGACGGCGAGGACACCGGGGGCGCGGACGCGTCCACCACCATCCTGTCCGACGCCGACACGGTGGCGCCCGCGCTGGTCGCCACCGCGGTGGCCGGGACCAGCAAGGTCATCGAGGCGGACGGCCTGCTGCTGCGCGCCGTGGAGCGCCCGCCGGGCGCGGCCGGCCGCGGCGGCCCGCCCTTGTGCACCCTCGCCGTCCTGACCGCCGCCGCGCACGACCCGGCGGCCGGCGACGCGCCCGCGGGGGCCAACGGCCCGGACGAGGGCCCGGTGCTGCTGCCCGACGACCAGACGGCGGCGACGGCCTCCGGGCGCGGCACCGTCGTCCTGGAGAACGTCGCCTACGGCGGCGGCCCGTCGAACGGCGGCCGGTTACGCGGGCTCGGCGGGCGCGGGGCGCCGCTGCGGTCGCTGTTCTCGCGGCGGCTGCGCTGGTCGCTGGCCGGGTTCGTCGGGGCGGTGCTGGCGCTGGCCGTGGCCTCGTCCCTGACCACCGGGGACTCCCCGCTGCACGCGGCCTACCTCTCGCTGCTCGACCTCTTCGCGATCAACGAACCGGCGATCGGCGAGTCCGTCCCCCGCAAGATCCTCCAGCTCCTCTCCGGCCTCACCGGCCTGTTGCTGCTGCCCGTCCTGGTGGCCGCCGCGCTGGAGGGCCTGGGCACCTTCCGCAGCGCCTCCACCCTGCGCCGCCCGCCCCGGGGGCTGTCGGGGCACGTGGTGCTGCTGGGGCTGGGGAAGGTCGGGACCCGGGTGCTGGCGCGGCTGCACGAGATGGGCATCCCGGTGGTGTGCGTGGAGGCCGACCCGGAGGCGCGCGGCGTCGCGCTGGCCCGGCGGCTGCGCGTGCCGACCGTCCTGGGCGACGCCACCCAGGAAGGCGTCCTGGAGGCCGCCAAGATCCACCGGGCGCACAGCCTCCTCGCCCTCACCAGCTCCGACACCACCAACCTGGAGGTCGCGCTGTCCGCCCGCTCGGTCCAGCCCCGGCTGCGGGTGACGCTGCGGCTGTTCGACGACCGGTTCGCCACCGCCGTCTACCGCACCCTGCGCGCCGCCCACCCGCGCGCCCTGACCCGCAGCCGCAGCGTCACCTTCCTGGCCGCCCCCGCCTTCGCGGGCGCGATGATGGGCCGCCAGATCCTGGGGGCCGTCCCCGTCGAGCGGCGGGTGCTGCTGATCGCGCGCGTCGAGGTACGAGGCCAGGCCGCGCTGGAGGGCCGGACGGTCGGCGAGGTCTTTCAGCCGGGGCGGCTGCGCGTCCTGGCGGTGGACACCTCCGCCCCCGACGCCCCCGTGCCGTCACCTGCTGACGGCGACCGCTCGCGCCCGCCCGCCCTGCTCGTCCGGGACCTCGGCCCCGGCTACGTCCTGCGCCCCCAGGACCGCGTCCTGCTGGCCGTCACCCGCCAGGGGCTCGGCGACCTCCTGGCGCGTCGGCCCGCCACCGAGGGGAACCGGCCGGAGCCGGGGCGGGGCGGCCGGGTGGGGCAGGGGGGACGGCGGGGGTAAGGGGGGCGGGGGTGGCGCGCCCCTCCGCCAAGGGGTCTGCCCAGACTCTGCCCGGGCGTCCACCAAGGCGTCCGCCCGCCAGGATGGCGTTAATGACGCATCAGGATCGAGTAAAGATTGGTGCAGCCCGGCGCGACACGCGCCGTTCCCGCGCTCTCACGCTCGGAGAGCGCCGGGCGCGCGACCGGGGATCGCACGCCCCGCCGCGAAGACCCCGGCGCCGACGCCCTCGGCGAGGGCGGAGCCACGTTGGTATGCCCCTGAGCGCCCATGGGACGGGGGCGAAGGGCGTGCAAAGAACGTGTGCCGAACTGGTGGCCGACAGAGGTCCGCGCGCGGTATGATCTTCGAGAAGCAGTTCGCGTGAGCGACTTCCGGTTCTGCTGTGGCCACCCGTCCGGGTGGCGGGTGGGCGAGCGCCTTGACGAAGGCTTAGCATCCTCTGCGTGTCCAAATTGACCGACGTGCCCAAACGCATCTTGATCGGGCGCGCACTGCGCAGCGACAAGCTCGGAGAAACCCTTCTCCCCAAGCGCATCGCACTCCCCGTCTTCGCCTCCGACCCGCTCTCCTCCGTGGCCTACGCGCCGGGGGAGGTGCTGCTCGTCCTGTCCGTCGCGGGGGTGTCGGCCTACCACTTCAGCCCGTGGATCGCGGTCGCGGTCGTCGTACTGATGTTCACCGTCGTGGCGTCCTACCGGCAGAACGTGCACGCGTACCCGAGCGGCGGCGGCGACTACGAGGTCGCGACCACCAACCTCGGTCCCAAGGCCGGACTCACCGTCGCCAGCGCGCTGCTGGTCGACTACGTCCTGACGGTCGCCGTCTCCATCTCCTCCGGAGTGGAGAACCTGGGCTCGGCGATCCCCTTCTTCGTCGAGCACAAGACGCTCTGCGCGGTCATCATCATCGCCCTGCTGACGCTGATGAACCTGCGCGGCGTGAAGGAGTCGGGCAAGCTCTTCGCCATCCCGACGTACGTCTTCGTCGCCGGCGTCTTCATCATGATCGTGTGGGGTGCCGTACGGGGCCTGATCATGGGCGACACCATGAAGGCCCCCACCGCGGACTACACCATCCACGCCGAACAGGGCGGCCTGGCCGGCTTCGCGCTGATCTTCCTGCTGCTGCGCGCCTTCTCGTCCGGATGCGCCGCGCTCACCGGCGTGGAGGCCATCAGCAACGGCGTCCCCGCCTTCCGCAAGCCCAAGTCCAAGAACGCCGCGAGCACGCTGGCGCTCATGGGCGGGCTGGCCGTCACGATGTTCTGCGGCATCATCGCCCTGGCCATGGCCACGAACGTCAAGATGGCCGAGAAGCCGGCCACCGACCTGCTGCACAACGGCGTCCCGGTCGGCCCCGGCTACACCCAGAACCCGGTGATCTCGCAGGTCGCCGCCGCCGTCTTCGGCGACGGGACGTTCCTGTTCATCGTCCTGGCCGCGGCCACCGCGCTCGTCCTGTTCCTGGCCGCCAACACCGCGTACAACGGGTTCCCGCTGCTCGGCTCGATCCTCGCCCAGGACCGCTACCTGCCGCGCCAGCTCCACACCCGCGGCGACCGGCTGGCCTTCTCCAACGGCATCGTGCTGCTCGCGGGCGCCGCCGCCGTCCTCGTCTACATCTACGGCGCGGACTCCAGCCGCCTGATCCAGCTCTACATCGTCGGCGTCTTCGTCTCCTTCACGCTCAGCCAGATCGGCATGGTCCGCCACTGGAACCGCCACCTGCTGACCGAGAAGAACCAGACCGCCCGCCGCAAGATCCACCGCTCCCGCGCCATCAACGCCTTCGGTGCCACGCTCACCGGCCTGGTGCTGGTCGTCGTCCTGGTCACGAAGTTCTCGCACGGCGCCTGGGTCGCGGTGCTGGGCATGGTCATCTTCTACGTGACGATGACGGCCATCCGCCGCCACTACGACCGGGTCGCGGACGAGATCGCCGCCGAGGACGTCCCCGGCGACGAGGCCGTACGCCCCTCCCGCGTCCACTCCATCGTCCTGGTCTCCAAGGTCCACAAGCCCACCCTGCGCGCCCTGAGCTACGCCAAGCTGATGCGCTCGGACACCCTCGAAGCGGTCAGCGTGGACGTGGACCCGGCCGAGACCAAGGTGCTGCGCGACGAGTGGGAACGCCGCGGCATCGAGGTCCCGCTGAAGGTCCTGGCCTCCCCCTACCGCGAGATCACCCGCCCGATCATCGACTACGTCAAGTCGCTGCGCCGGGAGAGCCCGCGCGACGCCGTCTCCGTCTACATCCCCGAGTACGTCGTCGGCCACTGGTACGAGCACCTGCTCCACAACCAGAGCGCCCTGCGCCTCAAGGGCCGCCTGCTGTTCACCCCCGGCGTGATGGTCACCTCCGTCCCCTGGCAGCTCGACTCCTCCGAAGCCGCCAAGCAGCGCGCCCGCAAGCGCGCCGAGTGGAACGCACCGGGAGCCGTCCGCCGCGGCCCCGTGTCGGCACCGAAGAAGGAGAAGACGGGGACGAAGAAGTAGCCCCGGCTTTCCATGACGGCGCCGCGCCTGCCGGATTTCCGGTGGGCGCGGCGCCGTTTTCCGTATGCGTCAGCGGCCGGGCGGGGCGCTGTTTTCTCTGCCCCCGCCCGTGCTCGTGTCTCCCTGCCCCCGTCCGTGCTCGCGGCGAACGGGGCGCGGCCCGCCATTCGCTCGTCCTCCTGGTGGGCGCTGGTGGGCGCTTTCCCGTATTCATCCCCGGTCCGGGCGGGCGGGGCGCCGTTTCCCCCACCAAGCCACGTAGAATCGACGGCTGGCCGTTTGCGTGCGATCACGCGGCGGACAGCACCACACCCGTACCGCCCCACCCACCCCAGGAGCCCTCCCGCCATGCAGACAGAACCCACGAAGTCGCTGGTCGGCGAGGAGTACGAGGTCGAGGTCGGCCCGGTCGCGCACGGCGGCCACTGCATCGCCCGCACCGACGCCGGACAGGTCCTCTTCGTCCGGCACGCGCTCCCGGGCGAGCGGGTCACCGTCCGCGTCACCGAAGGCGAGGAGGGCGCCCGCTTCCTGCGCGCCGACGCCGTCGAGATCCACACCCCCTCCAAGGACCGCGTCCCGGCCCCCTGCCCCTTCTCCGGCCCCGGCAAGTGCGGCGGCTGCGACTGGCAGCACGTCGCCCCGGGCGCGCAGCGCCGCCTGAAGGGCGCCGTGGTCGCCGAGCAGCTGGAACGACTGGCCGGGCTCACCCCGGAGGAGGCCCGCTGGGACGGCACCGTCGAGCCCGCGCCCGGCGACAAGGTCGCCAAGGGCGAGGTGCCCGCCTGGCGCACCCGCGTCCAGTACGCCATCGACGCCGACGGCCACGCGGGCCTGCGCAAGCACCGCTCGCACGAGGTCCAGCGCATCGACCACTGCCTGATCGCCGCCCCCGAGGTCTCGGAGCTGGGCGTCGAGAAGCGCGACTGGCCGCAGATCGCCACCGTCGAGGCCATCGCCGCCACCGGCTCGAACGACCGCCAGGTCATCCTCACCCCCACCCCCGGCGGCCGGCTCCCCATCGTCGAACTGGACAAGCCGGTCTCGGTGATGCGCGTCCACGAGAAGGACGGCGGCGTCCACCGCGTCCACGGCCGCCCCTTCGTCCGCGAACGCGCCGCCGACCGCACCTGGCGCGTCGGCTCCGGCGGCTTCTGGCAGGTCCACCCCAAGGCCGCCGACCTCCTGGTCGAGGCCGTCATGCAGGGCCTGATGCCGAAGAAGGGCGACATGGCCCTCGACCTGTACTGCGGCGTCGGCCTCTTCGCCGGCGCCCTGGCCGACCGCGTCGGCGAAAAGGGCGCCGTCCTCGGCATCGAATCCAACAAGCGCGCCGTCGAAGACGCCCGCCACAACCTCCAGGACCTGGACCGCGTCCGCATCGAACACGGCAAGGTCGAACAGATCCTGCCGCGCACCGGCATCGACAAGGTCGACCTGATCGTCCTGGACCCGCCGCGCGCGGGGGCCGGGAAGAAGACGGTGGAGCACCTGGCGGGGCTGGGCGCCCGCCGCATCGCCTATGTGGCCTGCGACCCGGCCGCGCTGGCCCGGGACCTGAAGTACTTCGGCGGGGCGGGGTATGTGCCGCGGCGGATGCGGGCTTTCGATCTGTTTCCGGTGACGCAGCATGTGGAGTGCGTGGTGATTTTGGAGCGGGCCGGGAAGCGCTCCTGACCTGCATTTTTGCCCGCGCGCTGTGCGGTGTGGGCATTGCAGGCGATAACTTCACGTTGCAATGACACTCACCTGGTGGGGTGTCCGACACTCCGCAGGGCAGGTCAGGCCCTGCCGGGGTGGCGCGTGCGAATGAGGTGGCCGAGGGTGGATGACGCCCTGCGCGGAACTGCTGGCCCCAGCGGAGCACTCGTGGACGCGGGCTGCGGAAATCCGGCAACGGCACGCAGCGCAGCACGGCTGGCCGTCACCGCTTCGCCATCGGGGGCTGACGCCCGACGAGTAGCCTTTACCCGCGTGGTACGCGCAGGAGCGGTGGAAGCCAGCGGCACTGGGCTGCGGCTTGTTGCGTCGCCTTCTCGTCTTCCGGTCCCGAGCAGACTGGCTGGACATGGCCGGGTTCACCAAGAACGCCCCCTTCGGATTCCGCCTGACCTATGCCAAGCGGCACCTCACCAACCATGACCGGCTTATCGCGGACCTGACGCACCCCGGGTGCGGGCTGGAGCTCACGGAGGACATACGAGGCCGCAGCTGTGCCCACGGCCAGTCTGGATGCAGAATCTGGTTCGATTACGCGGGACCAACGAGCGATCGCCTCGACATCCAGGCCCACATTGAGGACTCGTTCTGTGAGATCGCCGAATTCAATCAGGTCCTGACCTTCACCGGCAGCCCGAGCGCCGAGATCCAAGGTGCGCGGGCGGGCGTCCGAGGAAGTTCTCGCTGCCCGAGCGGCGGGAGATCAAGAACATCGCCAAGTCCCGGCCGGTCGATCACGGAGACAAGGCGAACGTTGCATGAAGCGGCAGCAGTTGGCCAGCCGCATCACCACCGGACCGAAGCGGTGCCGCTCGGTCAGGGTGACGCGGGCTAACCTGGGTGCTGTTCCGACGCCATGACCGCTTCCGTCGACCAGTTGCCCTCGGACGTTAGGAGCCTTCGGCTGTGCCACCCACTTTGTACCGTGACACTGGTTACACGCTCCGGCACCTGATCGAGAACATCGAAGACGGTCGTATCGGACTACCAGACATGCAACGCCCGTTCGTCTGGTCTGCGGCGAAGACCCGCGATCTCTTCGACTCGATGTATCGGGGCTACCCGATCGGCACGCTGATGTTCTGGGAGACCGGCGCTGAGGTAGGGGCACGGCAGATCGGAACGGAAGCCGGCGATCGAGCACCTCAGATGTTGGTCGTTGACGGGCAGCAGCGGCTGACCGCCCTGTTCGCCGTCCTGACCGGGCGCAAGATCGTCACTAAGTCTTTCGACGAGATAAACATTCGCATCGCGTTCCACCCGGAGGACCAGACGTTCGAGGTCACGGACGCGGCGATCGAGCGTGACGCCCACTTCATACCGGACATCACCGCGCTTTGGGCCCAAGGCGGTTACAAGCCCACCGTCCGGCAGTTCTTCCAACGGCTTGAACAGGCCAGCGGGCAGCCTTTGTCGGACGCTGCCAAGGATGAGCTCGAAGAACGCATAGACAGGGTCCGGGACCTGCATGAGTTTCGCTTTCAGGTTGTGGAACTGGGTGCTTCGGCCAACGAGGAGCAGGTCGCCGACATCTTCGTGCGCATCAACTCCGAAGGCGTGAAGCTCAACCAGTCCGACTTCATCCTGACCCTGATGTCAGTGCATTGGGAGAAGGGCCGCCGCCAGCTTGAAGACTTCAGTCGCGGCGCGGTGGTCGTAGGACTCCCCGGTCCGAGCCCTCGGAATGCCTTTCTGGACCCCAGCCCGGACCAACTGCTGCGCGTAGCCGTCGCTGTCGCCTTCCGGCGCGCCCGCCTGCAGCACGTCTATAGCGTCCTGCGAGGAAAGGATCTCGAAACCGGCAAGGCCACCGCCGCTCGACGGCAGGAGCAGTTCGACCGGCTCGCCCAAGCACACACGAAGGTCCTGGACCTGACCAGCTGGCATGGGTTCTTCCAGTGCGTCACGGCGGCCGGCTTCCGCAGTCGCAAGATGATCACCTCCGACAACGCCCTGCTCTACAGCTACACGCTCTGGCTGATCGGACGCCACGACTTCGGACTGACGGCCGATGAACTCCGTCCCGTGATCGGACGGTGGTTCTTCATGGCGCATACAACCGGTCGGTACTCCAACTCGCCGGAGTCACAGATGGAGTTCGACCTGGGGAGGATCGGCAGTTTGCCGTCAGGGGACGGCCGAGCCTTCACCGCGGAACTCGACCGGATCATCGCAGCGAACTTCACCGGCGACTACTGGGAGATCTCCCTGCCCAACCGGCTGGACACATCCTCGTCACGTTCACCGGTGCTTTTCGCCTACCAGGCGGCGCTCAACATCCTCGACGCCGAAATGCTCTTCGGTGACCAACGAATCCGTGAGCTGCTGGACCCCTCAGTTCAACCCGCCAAGGCTGTCGACCGGGGCAACCTGTTCCACCGCAAGGTGCTCGCCGGAATGGGTATCACCGACCGGCGCCAGGTCAATGCCATCGCCAACATGGCCTACGTGACGTGGCCGGCAGACGAACTGTCCAACACCGACGCACCACATGACTACTGGCCGAGAATCACGGACGCGATGGATCCGCAGGTCCTTGAGCGGCAGGTACGGTGGCACGCGCTCCCGGTCGGCTGGGAACAGCTCGACTATTTCACCTTCCTGGAACGGCGGCGCCAGCTAATCGCCAAGGTCGTGCGGGAAGCGTTCGAAACCCTTACGAGGGAGCGGCCCGCGTACGTCCCAACCACTCCGGCCGACATGATCGCCGCCGGCGAGTCCCAGAGCACGGAGTTCAAGGCCAGCGCCCGCTGGAACGTGCACACTCGGCAGGCCGACAAGTCCCTACGGCACAACATCGTCAAGGCCGTCTGCGGCTTTCTGAACGGCGAGGGCGGGAACCTGTTCATCGGTGTTGCCGACGACGGAGCAGTCCTCGGCATCGAGAACGACCTCACCACTCTGGAGTCGCAGGCCAGCGTCGACGGGTATGAGCTCTTCGTACGCCAACTCCTCGACAGCAGCCTGTCGACCCCGACAGCGACCACCGTCCGCGTACGCTTCCCCGAGATTTCCGGCAATGTCGTCTGTCAGATCAGCGTTGCCGCGGCAGGTAAGCCGGTGTTCGCCAAGCCCGCCAAGGGCGGCAACAGCGCAACCGACTTCTGGGTTCGGGTCGGCAACGCCACCAAGCAACTCCACGGCGATGACCTCCTGCGCTACCAGGAGGAACACTGGGGATGAGTGTCCCTGTGGCCGGCCCTCCGACCGGAGGGCAACGACCTCGGGTCTATCCCTGGTGTGGACCACGGTCCGGTTGCTGTCGAGAGTCTTGGGAGTCCACTCACCAGACGGTGTGGCGACCTGCACATTTGGGCACATCGGCGGACGGCGCCGGGGGCGTCCGGTCGGTCCTTCCGGCCTCCTCGTCGACCTACATGGACACGTCATGGCCCGGGGCATGGCGGGCGTGGTCGGCAAGGAGCAAGCGCAGGCTGTCGGCCGTGACGCTCGTCTGGCGCTCCGGGCGCCGACAAGCCGGGGCGAGAATCGATGGATCACTGTGATCTGCGCTTTTCCATAACCGGTACAGGGCGACGTCATACCGGTGACGCGGCATGTGGAGTGCGTGGTGATCTTGGAGTGGGCAGGGCGGCGCTCCCGACCCCGCCTGAATCGGAACCGCAGAACTCAGGCCGACGAGTAGAGATGGGTGGGCCGGGCCCGTGCCGTCCGCCGTCCGCGAGACCTTGGCTGTGGCGGCTTTCCGCCGCCCGGACCCGCTGGACCCCGCCCCTCGCCAGCCGCAGGATGGGCGCAACGACCGGCGCACCGCCATCGATGTGCCGGTGTCAGCCTCCCCAGGGACCTGCCGTGAATCGGAAGGGGAACGGTTCGGTCGGCGGCGCCGGGCGTGTGGTGCGGCCGATGGGCACGGGTGTGGCCGTGGGTGTCACGGTGGCCGTGCTGGTGGTTGCCAACCTGGTCAATGGGCGGTGGGCGCCGTCGTTCGGGGTGGCGACCGCCGTCGTGGTCTGTGTGGTGCTGCTGGTGGTGTTGTTTTGGGCCGGAGGTACCTGGGCGGATGCGGGGCTGGGTGCCGCGTCGCTGAAGCGCGGGGCGCGGTGGGCGGTGGTGCTGGTTGGGCTGGTCGCGGTGGGGTACGCGGGGGCGGCGTTGCTGCCGGTTGCCCGGGGGCTGTTCGCGGACGAGCGGTATGGCGGGCTGAGTGGTGGTCAGGTGGCGTGGCGGGTGCTGGTCACGGTGCCGGTCGGGACGGTGCTGTTGGAGGAGGTCGCCTTTCGGGGGGTGTTGTACGGCCTGGTGCGCCGAGCCGGGGGGACGGTGTGGGCGACGGCCGTGTCGAGCGCGTTGTTCGGGGTGTGGCACGTGCTGCCGTCGCTGGGGCTGGCGACCGACAAGCCCGCGCTGACGCCGCTGTTCGGCCGTTCCGCGCTCGGGGCGGCGGTCGCCGTGGTGGCGGCGGTGCTGTTCACCGGGGCGTCGGGCGTGCTCTTCTGCGAATTGCGCCGCCGCAGCGGGAGCCTGCTGGCGCCGATGGGCTTGCATTGGGCGGTCAACGCGTTCGGCTACCTGGCCGGCTTCCTGCTGCGCTGACCGGGCGGGACTGTGAGGCTGCGGGACCGGTGTGAGGCTGCGGGACGGTGTGACGCTGGTTCCGTGCGTGGTCAGCGGTCATTTGTCGGCCGCGATGATGTCCTTGAGGCGGTCGAGGTCCTGTGCGGTGACGTCCGCGGGCCGCATCACGGCGTGCCAGGCGTCCACGTACTCGGTGACGTAGGTGTGGCCGTGGCCGCTCGGGACGTCGGCGGCGAACGGAAGGTCCGCGGTGACCTGCCAGAAGGTCACCAATGGCAGCCACACCATCTGTTCGAGCACGTCGTCGCCCGGGTGCTGGCCGATCCAGTCCGGTTCGGCGTAGACGAGGCGGGGGCTCCACCAGACGATCGGGTCGGAGGGGTGCATGAGGTAGAGGACGCGGGTGCCGTTCCAGGGCCGGTCCGCCGGGGGGATCTTCTCGGCCGGGTCGTTGGTGAACCGGACGGTTCGTCCGCCCTTGTAGACGGGACGCACCTCGGGGCTGCCGGCGTCACGGTGGTCGCTGAACTCCCGGAACAGCGTGTTGAAGGCCGGCGGACCGGCGAACAGGGTGCCCGCGGTGCGGTTGCGCAGGTCGTACTCCCCGCTGAACGCGGTCTCGCCGCCGAAGGACCCCAGGCTCTCCCCGGCGACGAACAGCCGGGGGCGGTTGCCGGACGGCAGTTTCGACCAGGTGTCGTAGACGGCGTCGAAGAGGGCGCGGCCCGCCTCGCGGGCCTTGGACTGGTCGACGAGGTAGGAGAGCCACGACGGGAGGTAGGAGTACTGGATCGCGACGGTGGCGGAGTCGCCGCCGCTGAGGTACTCGAAGGTGTCCACCGCGGCGGGGTCGACCCAGCCGCTGCCGGTCGTCGTCATCACGAGCAGGTTCGCGCGCCGGAAACCGCCCTGACGGGTCAGGTCGGCGACCGCCTGGGCCGCGCGGGACTCCGTGTCGTCCGACGACGCCAGACCGGAGTAGGACCGGATCGGTTCCGTCGCCGGGCGGCCGGTGAACTTCTCGATGGCGCCCTTCGAAGGGCCCGTGCCGGTGAAGTTGCGTCCTTGCAGGCCCAGCGAGTCCCACGGCACCAGCGACCCCGGCCCGCCGGAACGCAGGGTCGTCGTGGGCCGGTGCGCCCCCTCCTCGGTCGTCGTGTCGCGGACCGAGAAGGCGTTGTTGGCGAGGCCGACCAGGCCGTCGAGCAGCAGGCCGGTGACGAGGGCCCAGACGAGCGCGGCGACCGCGATCCAGCCGACGGCGGACGCGGCACGCGGACCGATCCAGCGCTTGAGCAGGCGGACGAGCCGGCGGTACAGGCCGCGGACGCCGCGCGCGGTGAGCAGGAGGAGGCCGAAGACCAGCGCCGCGACGAGGGGGGAGACCACGGCGAGCGGGACGTTGTAGTCGGAAACCCCCATCAGCTCGCGGATCCGGTACTGCCAGTACTGCCCGAAGCCGAAGGACAGGCCGAACAGGACGGCCGCGCCGAGGAAGAGGACCGTCCAGGACCTGCGTCGCGGAGGGCGCGGATCCCGATCGGCGAACGCGCGCCACACCCGCGCGGCGAGCACCCCGGCCGCGTAGCCGAGGGCCGCGTCGATGCCGCAGATCAGGCCCTGCAGGATGCCGCCGCGCGGGAGCAGCGACGGGGTGAAGGAGAGGCAGCCGAACAGGAGCGCGCCCCAGCACCCGGGGAGGGTGACGGACCACAGTCCCCGGCGGCGCTTACGAGGCTTCGGTTCCGGACCGGAGCCTGCTGCCGCGGTGTCCGTACGAGGGGCCGGCTCGGCGGGCGAATCCGATGTGTCTCCGGCCATGGCTACCTCCGTTCGGAAGACCAGACCGCCTCACCAGGACGACGACCGTCGCCACCACCGAAGTCGGCGCGAGGTCACCGAAGTCGGCGCGAGGTCACCGAAGTCGGCGCGAGGTCACCGAAGTCGGCGCGAGGTCACCGAAGCCGACGCAAGGCCAACGGGGTCGGCGCAAGGACACCGGAGTCGGCGCGAGGGCGCCGAAGTCAGTGCAGGATCTTGCCCTTCGCCCGCTGGAACTCGTCGTCCGAGATATCGCCGCGCTCCCTGAGCTGGGACAGCTTCGTCAGCTCGTCGGCCTGCGTGGCGCGGGGTGTGTCCGGCGTCGCGGTCCGGCGTACGTACGCGTCGAAAGCCTGCTGCTGGGCCTGTGCCCTGTTCAGTTCGCGTTGGCCCATGCCGCGTCCCCGGGCGAGGACGTAGATGAGGACGCCGATGAAGGGCAGCACGACCACGAAGACGATCCAGCCCGCCTTGGCCCACCCGTTCAGCGCGTCGTCGCGGAAGAGATCGCCGATGATGCGGAAGAGCAGGAAGAACCACAGCACCCACATGAAGAGCCAGAACGTGGTCCAGAAAACGCCGAGCAGCGGATAGTCGTACGCGAGGGTGACGGAACCGCTCATGGTGCTCTCCTTCCGATTGCCCTACCGCCGCGTTGGTGTGGCCGTACCGCAGCGACAGTGGGCCGGGCGGGTCGGCGGCGGTGCTCCGAGCGGGATGTGCGGTGCGGAAGAGCGTGCGCGGGCTCGTTCCGGTGGCAGGCGACCGGCGTGCGGGTCTTCACGGCCGGGGTCCTGGGTCCGTCCGCTGCCGACGGTAGGGCGCCCGAGCGGAAGGAGCCATAGCCGGATGGGCCAAATGACAGCGGGGTCCGGATTCGGGGAAGGCGTCCGGTGCTTGCGGCACCCGGGGGGCGGAACGCGGCAGGTGGTCCGAGCCCGTTCTGACGGGTCGGGCGTGGCTGGGGGGCGCCGCGAGGGCGGTCGTGAACGGCGTTGTCGCCCGCCGACGGGGGGAGTCGAACGGTGTTCCTCAAGCGGACGGTCCGCCGTACGCTCCCCCTACAGTTGCCGCCCCGGACCTCGGCGGCCCGGTCACCGACCGACGTGCGTCCCGGGATGGGCGGCAGGTGATGCCACATGCACCGGCAGGATTCACCGTCGACACGGTGCGAGCGCGCCGAGCACGGGAGAGACGGAACAGCCGCCGCGCCTCGGATCGGCAGCGGCGTCGTGGCCGTGGCGGGGACCGGCCCGGTACTCGGGCGGCGACGCGACGTCCGAGCCCGTGCCCTGCCTCGTTCTCGTCGTTCTCGTCGTTCTGCCTTGTGCTTGACGTGGCGGAGCCCGTTGACCGCCCTGGTACAGGGCTGCTCCGACGTGTCCGACGGCGCGTGACGGGCCGGACGGGCCGGACGGGCCGGGGCGGACGACCGGTGCTCGTGAGCCTGCCTTCCCCCGCCCGTCGGCCCGGTCCGGGAGCCCCGCCCGTGTCCGCGTCGTGACGTGGCAGGAACAGCCGCCGACGGGGATGCCCGCCCGCGGCCGGTACCCGGCCGGGGCACGCCCACACCGAAAGGGCCGACCGCGGATGACCGACACGACAGCCGATGCGGCAACCGACTCGACACCCGACTCGACGGCCGACTCGACGGCCGAACGCATCGAGACGTTCATCGAACAGCTGCGGGTCCCTCCTGGATCGGAGGTGGATCTGAAGCAGGACTTCGATCCCAGGTTCCGGGCGGGCATCGCGAAGAAGTCGGACGGGGTCGAACTTCTGGATGTAGGCATCGAGTTGCTGGCCGAGTACCAGCGGCGGCTTGCCGCCGAGCAGACCCGGGGCGTCCTGGTGTGTCTGCAGGCACTGGACGCGGGTGGCAAGGACGGGACGATCCGCCACGTGATGAGTGGAATGAGCCCGCAGGGCGTACGGGTGGCGAACTTCAAAGTGCCCTCCGCCGAGGAACTCGACCACGACTACCTGTGGCGTTACGCGCGTCAGTTGCCCCGGCGCGGCGAGATCACCATCTTCAACCGGTCGCACTACGAAGAGGTCCTGGTGGTGCGGGTGCACCCGGAGAACCTCGACCGGCAGAAGCTGCCCGGGGCCACGAAGGACGGCGACGTATGGGCGCGGCGCTACCGGGAGATCAACGCCTGGGAGCGGTACCTCGCCGAGAACGGATTCAAAGTCGTCAAACTCTTTCTGAACCTGTCGAAAGAGGAGCAGCGGATCCGGTTCCTCAAGCGGATCGACGTGCCGGATCGCAACTGGAAGTTCTCGGCGGCCGATGTGCGCGAACGCGCGCACTGGGGCGCCTACCAGCGGGCCTTCTCCCAGATGCTCTCCGCCACCAGTACCCCCTGGGCTCCGTGGTACGTCGTGCCCGCGGACCGCAAGTGGCTGGCGCGGCTCTGCGCCGCCGCCGTGCTCGCGCACACGCTGATCGACATCGGCCCGCACTATCCGGAGATGAGCGAACCGGCCCGTCGAGAGCTCGCGAAAGCCAAGAAGGAGCTGGAGAAGGAAGCGCCTCGGGGCGCCCCGGCGGATCCGTACAAGGCATCGGTGGCCGCCAAGAGCCACGAGCGACACGAGAAGGACGGAAAGAAGGACGGAAAGAAGGAGCCCGGAAAGGGCGGCGGAAAGGAGGCCGGAAAGAACGGCGGAAAGAACGGCAGGAAGAACCGGCGGGAAAAGCAGAGCCAGGGATAGGGCCAGGAACAGGGACAGGGCCAGGCACAGGGACAGCAAACAGGCTCAGGAAACAGGACCAGCAAACAGGCACAAGACCAGCAAACAGGCACAGCGCGCAGTCCGGGAACGACCGGAGCGGAGGCAGTCACGATGGCTGTGGAGACAGGTGCTCGGAACCATCGAGCAGTCGAGCCCGAACGGTGGTACGCGCGGTCGCCGGAGGAGGTCGCGGCGGCTCTCGGGGTGGACCCGGCCGCCGGGCTGTCCACGGCGCGCGCCTCCGAACTGCTGGCCCGCGACGGCCCGAACGTACTGCCGGCGGAGGCGCCCGAGCCGGGCTGGCGGCGGTTCCTGGCCCAGTACCGCAGCTACATGCAACTCATCCTGGTGGCCGCCGCCGTGGTGTCCCTGGTGGTCGCGGAGTGGGGGACCGCGGGAATCCTGCTGGTCCTGACGGTGCTCAACGCGGTTATCGGTATGCGGCAGGCCGGCAAGGCCGAGAGTGCCATGAACGCCCTCAAGTCGATGATCAAAGCGTCCGCCCGGGTGCGCCGGGACGGGAGGGAAGCCGAGATCCCGGCCGAACAGGTGGTGGTCGGCGATGTCGTGCTCCTGTCGGCCGGGGACGAGGTACCGGCGGACGGCCGCGTCATCGAGGCCAGTTCCCTGCAGATCGACGAGGCGGCGCTGACGGGTGAGAGCGTGCCCGTCGCCAAGGAGGCGCGGACGCTGTCCGGCGAACGGCAGGGCCCGGCGGATCAGTCGAACATGGCGTTCATGCACACGCCCGTCACGCACGGCAGCGGCATCGTCGTCATCACCGCCATCGGAGCCGGCACCGAAATCGGAAGAATCTCCGGAATGCTCTCCGCCACCCCCAGGCAGGCCTCACCGCTGGACAAGGAGCTGGACCGGCTCACTCTCTGGATCGCGGCGGCGGCCGGGCTGACGATGATCGCGATGTTCGCCCTGGGGCGCAGCCGCGGCGAGGCATGGGACGTGCTGTTCGTGAGTGCCATCGCCCTGGCCATCGCGGCCATCCCGGAGGCGCTGCCCACGGTGGCACAAACCATCCTCTCGATCGGTGCCGTCAATCTCGCCAAATCGCACGCGATCGTGAAGGAACTGCCATCGGTGGAGACTCTGGGGTTCACCTCGGCCGTCAACTCCGACAAGACCGGCACCCTGACCATGAACCAGGTGACGGCCGTGGAGGTGGTGACGCCGACGGACCGCTACACCGTCTCCGGCAGCGGTTACGGCCTGGAAGGCAAGGTGCACCACGCCGTTGGCAGTTCTGTCACCATCGAGCAGGCGGTTCTGCCATACCTGGTCGCCTCCGACGCCGTACTCGTCGACGGCGACGTGGTCGGGGACCCCACCGAGGGCGCGCTGATCGTCCTCTGCCACAAGGCCGGTCTGGACATCGACGCCACTCGCGAGCGCCTGCCCCGGCTGGCCACTCTGCCGTTCGATCCGACCTACAAGCTGATGGCCACGTTCCACTCGGCGGCCGACGCCTCCGGGCGGCCGGTCGTACGGTGCTTCGTGAAGGGCGCCGCACCGGCGGTGACGGCCCGCACGGCCACGGCGCTCCGCGACGACGGCACGAGCCTCCCGTGGGACGTGGACCTGCGCGAGCGGATACAGGCGCACGAGGACCGCATGACCCGGGAGGGCAAGCGCGTGATGGCCGCCGCGGTCCGCGACCTGGACCCGGAACGGTTCGACCCCGCCGGCGACCTCCTCGGATACGTCACCGAGCTGCGGATGACGAGCCTGGTGGGGATGGTCGACCCGCCGCGGGCCGAGTCGCGGGCCGCGGTCGCCGCCGCGCAGGCGGCCCGGATCCGCGTCCGGATGGTCACCGGCGACGAGGTCACCACCGGCGCCGCCATTGCCGAACAGCTCGGCATCGAAGGGGACGCCATTCTCGGCGCCGACTTCGCCGCCCTGTCCGAGGACGAACGACTGGAGGCCATCGAGCACATCGGGGTACTCGGCCGCGTCGCGCCCGAACACAAGGTGCTGCTGGCGGACACCTTGAAGAAGAAGGGCGACGTGGTGGCCATGACGGGGGACGGCGTCAACGACGCCCCGGCGATCAAGGCAGCCGACGTCGGCATCGTCATGGGATCCGGCACGGAGGTGGCCAAGAACGCGGGCCAGGTGATCCTCTCCGACGACAATTTCGCCAGCATCGTCTACGCGGTCGAGCAGGGCCGGAAGATCTACGACAACCTCACCAAGTACATCCGCTTCGTGCTGGTCCTGTTGGTCGTCTTCGTCCTGACGTTCCTCGGCGCCACCCTGTTCAACATCGCCGCGGGCAAACCGTTCACCGCCGCGCAGGTGCTCTGGATCCACTTCTTCGTCAACGCCGCTTTCGGCTTCGCCCTCGGCTTCGACCGGGAAAGCCCGGACCTCATGGCCCGCGAGCCACGGCCGCGCGGCGAGCGCGTACTCACCACAAGGGTGATGGTCACGGTCGGATTGGCGGGTCTCGCCATCAGCATCGGCCTGCTCGGCGTGATCCAGATCGGCCAGTCCCTCTTCGACAGCCTCGCGCTCGGCAATTCCATCGCGTTCACCGCCTTCGACCTGTGCCTGATCGTCGCGGCACTCGAATGCCGCAGCGAGACCGGCACCGCGCTGACGACCGCGAGTTTCGACAGCAAGCAGATGAACCGGGCGATGCTCATCGAATTCTTCCTCGCCGTGGCGATCACGCAGATGGACATCTTCCACCGCCTGCTGGGCACCACCGACCTCGGAATGAAGCATTTCGCGTGGTCCCTCGTGCCTGCCGTTGGCCTGCTGTTCCTTTGGGAATTGGGCAAGTTCGTGGCTCGTGGGCGGCTGAAGGTCAGGTGACGGCCGTAGGGAGGCTCGGGGACGGACCGCAGTGGTGCGGCCACGCACCGCGCGGACACCCCGACTCCTGCCGCGCGGTACGGAATCCGGACAGGGCGCTGACCAGGCCGGACAGGAGCACGCTGTCCGGGACAGCGTGCTGACCTTGCCCTGCCTGATCGGCGTGAGCAAGCTGCTGAGCAGTCCGGATGGCCGAACAGCGACCGCTCGACGCGAGGGCGAGCCGGCCCGAGGCAATGTTGCCGGGCGGTTTCGGCAGTGGGCTCGAAAGCAGCCGTTCACGGTTGCTTGTATCGCCGAAAGAACCTATGGACAAGGACGGAAAGATCATGCGTAGGGGTGGCAAAATCGCGACCACGGCGGCAGCGATGGCATGTGCGTTCACCATCATGCCCGCAACCGCCTCGGCCGCGTCCGCAGGTGTCATGGCGGGGGGCACGGCGCCCTCCTGTATCCAGCGGTACGTGCACGGGGAAGGCGCGACTCTCGAAATACTGCTCAACAACTACTGCGGCCGGACGATGAGAGTGCAGGTGGTCATTTCCGGAGATTCCGACAGCCCCTGCTTCACCATGCGGGACGGTACCCGCAAACTTTGGCGCTACTCGGGCTACGGCACGTACGACCGCACGGCTGTGTGCTGAGATCCGTGCCCCGGATCCAGACCGAATGGTTCTGAGTCCGAGACGCCCGTATCGCGAAAGCGCGGTCAATCATGGTGCTCCGGTGTGGCCGTCGCCCGGGATATTCCCGGACGACGGCCACACACGTTTACCCGCGGAATCCAGCCACCACGAAGTGCTTCTCAGCGCAGACCCACCTCCGCCCACACTGTTTTCCCGGGCGCCTCCGTGCGCGGGGTGACCGCCCACCGGGTCGCCAGCCGCGCGACGATGAGGAGGCCGCGTCCGGAGGTGGCGTCGTCCTGCGGCTGGTGGAGGCGGCCGGGCGGCATCCGTTCGGCGCGGGTGTCGGTGACTTCGACGCGCAGGGTGTCGGCGGTCGCGATCAGGCGTAGGTGGAAGTCCCGTCCGGCGACATGCCCGTGCCGTACCGCGTTGGCGGTCAGTTCGGCGGTGATCTGCGTCAGCGTTTCGTTGGCGCGGCAGGTGTACGGGTGGCCCCAGGCGTCGAGTCGGCACGAGACAAGCTGCCTGGCGAGGCGTGCGCCGCGCGGTGAGGACGTGAAGCGCATGGAGAACTCGCGGGCCTGGCGGGCCGTGTGGGTGTCACGGGCCTGCTGGGACGTGCTGGCTGATCGCGGGGAACGCGGGGGAGTCCCCGGGGCGGGGGAAGTTTCGCTGTTCACGTGGCCCACGCTTTCGTCGCGGCCCTAGCGTGGCCAGACACGAACCGCTTACGGGCGGTTGCCGTCAGTGTCCGGCCTGTGAGAGTGGGCGGGGCTGAGCGTGTCGGCGGACGCGGGGCCGCGTTGGCCGGTGGAGGTGGTGCGGGCATGAATCCCCTGAGCGAACCAACACGACCGGCGGACGAGGAGCCAGGCCCCGGCCCGGAGCCGGAACTCGGGAGGGGGTTGGGGCGGCAGGAGTCGTGGGGTGTCTTGCGGGCCTTCGGGCGCCAAGTGAAGCGCTTCCGGATGCGGGCCGGGCTGGAACGTACGGAACTCGGGGCGATGACGGGCTATTCGGTGTCCACCATCGCCGCGTACGAGCAAGGGCAGCGAGTCCCGCCTCCACGGTTCATCGACCAGGTGGACGAGGTGGTGGACGCGGGCGGCATCCTGAAGGAGATGAAGGAGGAGGTGGCGCGGGCGCACTATCCGGCGTTCTTCCGGGATGCGGCGAGGCTGGAAGCGGAAGCGGTCGAGCTGCATGTGTACGCGAACCAGGCTGTGCCAGGGCTGTTGCAGACGGAGAAGTATGCGCGCGCGGTGTTCGGAATGTGGCGACCGTTGCTCAGCGAGGAAATGATCGACCAGCGCGTGACTGCTCGGCTGGTTCGCCAGGAGATCCTCATGCGGAGGCCGATGCCCACGATCAGCTTCGTTATTGAGGAGGTCACACTCCGACGCCCACTTGGCGGCGTAGAGACCTTGCGGGAACAGTGGGAGCAGATTCTCCTCGTTGGGCAGCAGCGCAATGTCGAACTGCAAGTAATGCCAACAGGGCGAGAAGAGCACGGTGCTCTTGGTGGACCGTTCACCTTGATCGAGACAAAGGAGGGGCGCAGGTTCGCTTACGTGGAAGCGCACACAGATAGCCGTCTTCACACGACACGCAGTGCAGTGCGGGAGTTCGAGGAGCAGTATGGGATTCTGCGCGCTCAAGGGCTCACTCCGCAGGAATCGCTTGCCTTCATTGAGAGGCTGCTGGGGGAGAAATGACTTTTGTGGGACTTGACGTAGAACCGGGTCTCACCTGGTTCAAGAGCAGCTACAGCAGTGGAGCCGGCGGTGAGTGTGTCGAGGTGGCGCTTGAGTGGCGAAAGTCCAGCCACAGCACTGGAGACGGCGGCGAGTGCGTAGAAGTTGCCATGACGTGGCGTAAATCCAGCCACAGCGCAGGAGACGGCGGCGATTGCGTCGAGATGGCACCCTGCCCCCACGCCATCCACGTACGCGACTCCAAAGACACCGCCCGCCCCGGCCTCACCGTCACCCCCACCGCCTGGGCCACATTCATCACCTTCGTGGCCCAATAGGGCCTTGCGCGAAGTTCTGCCCCCTCGGCGCGGGACGCCGAGGGGGCAGTCGCACGTCATGGCACATGCCGATCCTGCCAAGGCGTCACCTTCCTGCCACACCCCCCGCCACCCCACCCAATCCGGCCATCCCCACGACGCCGCCCCCGCCGTCCGATGGACAATGACGCCCGATGACGAGCCACCCTTCCGCACACGAGCGCGCCGACTACGCACCGTTCGCGCACCTCACCGTTCCCAATACCGTGCTCTACCGCAGCGTCATGCGGACCTTCCTGGAGGCGAAGGAGCGGTTCGCGGTGCATTTGCGGCCGGAGGATGTGTACGCGGCGCTGGCGTCGGGAGAGCGGCCCGCCGAGTTGGAGGCCGTGACCGATGCGCTGGACAAGCTCGTCGGGTGGGGGAATCTGCGCGCGGATCCGGACACGGCGCGGGTCACGGCGGTGGAGGACTTCTACCGGAAGCGGTTCATCTATCAGCTCACCCAGGCCGGCGAGGCGGCCGAGGCGGCGCTCGGGGCGTATGACGAGGCGTTGGGGCGGCGGGGTGAGCTGCAGACGGTGGCGTTGCACGACATCGTCACGCAGTTGAGGGCGCTGCTCGTCATCGCGTCGGAGGACCAGCCCGATCCGGCCAAGGCGCATCTGGCGCTGTCGGCGTTGACGGGACGGTTCGGGGCGTTGGCAGAAAACGCGCGGGCCTTCATGGGGTCGTTGCAACGGGCGATCGATCTGCACGACGTGGAGGTCGAGGCGTTCCTCGCGTACAAGGACCGGTTGATTCAGTACCTGGAGCGGTTCATCCAGGATCTGATCACTTTGGGCGGGCGGATCGCCGCGTTGATCGGGAAGTTGGAGGATCAGGGGCGGGTCGGTCCGCTGCTGCGGCTGGCGGCGGTGCGGGAGGCCACGGACGCGGCTCCGGAGGAGGCCGAGCGGGCCGAGGCGGTGGCGTACGAGCGGTGGCGGGGGCGCTGGACGGGGCTCGCGGACTGGTTCGTGTCGGAGGAGGGGCGGGAGTCGCAGGCGCGGCTGCTGCGGGGGCGGGCGCTGGGGGCGATCCCGCAGTTGCTGGCCGTGGTGCGGCAGTTGAACGATCGGCGGGCGGGGCGTTCGGACCGGTCGGCGGACTTCCGGGTGCTGGCGCGGTTGTTCGCGCAGGCGCCCGACGACGCGGCGCGGCACCGATTGTGGCGGGTGGCGTTCGGATTGCACGCGTCGCGGCACCTGACGGTGAACGCGGACACGTTGAACGCGCGGGAGGCCGAGCCCGTG
This sequence comes from Streptomyces sp. NPDC003077, assembly GCF_040611095.1. Classification (NCBI taxonomy): domain Bacteria; kingdom Bacillati; phylum Actinomycetota; class Actinomycetes; order Kitasatosporales; family Streptomycetaceae; genus Streptomyces; species Streptomyces sp. NPDC003077. The sequence continues at coordinate 23,851 of NZ_JBEXNM010000027.1, forward strand.
GCGCCGTCCACGTCGTGGGCGGAGGCGGAGCCCGTCCGGATCAGTCCGCAGTTGCGGCGTACCGGAAGTTACGAGCGGCGCGGCAAGCCGCGGCGGGTGGAGGACCGGGGCGAGGCCAAGCGCCGGCTCGCGGAGCTGGCCGCCCGGCAGGTGCGGGAGACGGCGGAGGCGCGGGCGCGGCTGGCCACGGACGGGGAGACGCGGCTGTCCGAGATCGGGGAGCTGGACCCGGCCGCGTTCGGGCTGTTCCTGCGGCTGCTGGGGGACGCGCTGTCCACGTGGCGGCCGGGGATGAAGCGGACCGTCGCGACCAGCGGGGACGGGTCGATGGAGATCCGGCTGACGGTGGTGGAGGACGGGGGGACGGCGGAGATCAAGACGCCGGATGGGGTGTTCCGGGGGCCGGATCATCGGGTGGAGATCGTTGATCTGGTGGGGGAGGGGATGCCGTCCGGTCGGCGGGCCTCCGCGCCCGAGGACGTGCGGCAGGTCTCACGTCAGCAGGTCCCTCGTCAGGATGTCGGTCACGAGCTTTCCCCTCGTCAGGACGTTCATCAGGTCCCCGACCGGGAGGTGACGTGACCCGTGGCTGACACCCTCGCCGAGGTCCTCGACGGGCAGCGGGCGGCCGACCTTCAGAAGGCGGCGCGGGCCCTGCTCAAGGAGCCGCTGCTGACGGCGGACGGGCCGTTCGCGGACGAACTGCGGCTGGTGCGGCGGCACGCGGCCGAGCTGCGCGAGTGGTTCGACCGGAACGCGGGCTGGTCGCTGCGCGTGGACGCGGAGACCGCGCGGCTGCGCAAGACGCCCGGCACGCTCACCGACGCCACGCACCCCGCGCGCGAGGCGAGCCGGGCCGCGCTGCCGTTCACCCGCCGCCGCTACGTCCTGCTGTGCCTGACGCTGGCCTCGCTGGAGCGCGGCGAGGCGCAGGTGGCGCTGGGGCGGCTCGCGGAGCAGGTGGTGCTGGCCGCCGCCGATCCGGAACTCGTCGCCGCGGGGATCGCCTTCACGCTGGAGCGGCGGGACGAGCGCCTCGACCTGGCGGCCGTGGTGCGGTTGCTGCTGCGGCTGGGGGTGCTGCGCCGGGTGGCGGGTGACGAGGACGCGTACGTGAGTGGGGCGGGTGACGTGCTGTACGACGTCCAGCGGCGGGTGCTGGCGGGGCTGCTGGCGACGCGGCGCGGACCGTCCATGATCGGCGACGAGGAGGCCGAGGACCTGGACGCCCGGCTGGCGGCGCTCACCGCGCAGGTCGAGCTGGAGAGCGACGATCTCCGCTTCCGCGCCATCCGCTGGAAGCTGACCCGCTGCCTCCTGGACGACCCCGTGCTCTACTACGCCGACCTCTCCGACGAGGAGCTGAGCTACCTCACCCGGCAGCGCGGGTTCATCACCGCACGCATCAACGAGCTGACCGGCCTCGTCCCGGAGGTACGGGCCGAGGGCATCGCCATGGTCGATCCGCTGGACGACCTGACGGACGTACGGATGCCGGAGCAGGGCACCCAGGGGCACGTCACGCTGCTTCTGGCCGGGCATCTCGCCGCCGCGTCCGGGGTCGTCGGCATCGCGGAGCTGGAGCGGCGGGTGCGGGAGCTGGCGGCGGAGTACGGCGGGTTCTGGTCGAAGACGGCCCGGGAGCCGGGCGCCGAGCCGGAACTCGTCGAGTGGGCGCTGGGCAGGCTGTCGGCGCTCGGGCTCATCACGCGTACGGACGAGGGCGTGCTGCCCCTGCCGGCGCTGGCGCGGTACGCGGTCGGGGAGCCCGTCGTCCGGGAGGCGGGGACGCGTGCGCCCGGCCGGGAGGCGGGGACGCGTCCGGCCGGAGCGCCGCGCCGGGGCGGGAGCCGGTGAGATGACCACGCGGCACGCACGCGGCCGTACGGCACACGCGGCCGTACGACACAGGCAGCCGTACGACGCACGTAGCCGTACGGCACACACAGCCGTAAGACACACGCAGCCGAACGACAAGTGAAAGGCCCCCAGCGGTGACCGTTCTGCCCACCCCCGCCCCCGGCCGGTGGCGGCCCCTGCGCGTGGGGCTCGTCGATCTCTTCCATTACGACGACGAGGAGTTCTGGTTCCGCGACGGCAGGTTGCTGCTGCGCGGCAACAACGGCACCGGCAAGTCGAAGGTGCTGGCCCTCACGCTGCCGTTCCTGCTGGACGGCGACCTGTCCGCGCGCCGGGTGGAGCCCGACGGCGACCCCGGCAAGCGCATGGAATGGAACCTGCTGCTCGGCGGGGAGCACCCGCACCCCGAACGGCTCGGCTACACCTGGATCGAGTTCGGCCGCCGCGACGAGGCGAGCGGGCAGGAGCACTTCCGTACGCTCCTGTGCGGGCTGAAGGCGGTCAGCGGGCGGGGCATCGCCCGCCACTGGTTCGCGGTCACCGACCAGCGCGTCGGGGCGGAGCTGCGGCTGCTCGACGCCACCCGCACCGCCCTGTCCCGGGACCGGCTCGCCGAGGCCGTCGCCGGGCGGGGGATGGTCTACGACACGGCGAAGGCGTACCGCAGGGCGGTGGACGAGGCGCTGTTCGGGCTGGGGGAGCGGCGTTACGGGGCGCTGGTGGACCTGCTGATCCAGTTGCGGCAGCCACAGCTCTCCAAGCGTCCCAATGAGGCGGCCCTCTCGCGCGCCCTGACGGAGGCGCTGCCGCCCATGGACCAGGCGGTGATCGCGGACGTGGCGGAGGCGTTCCGTTCGCTGGACGAGGAGAAGGAGGAACTGCGGGCGGCGGGCGAGGCCGAGCGGGCGGCGACCGCGTTCCTCGATCACTACCGGCGTTACGCGCGGGTCGCGGCCCGCCGCCGGGCCCGTCTGCCGCGCACCGAGCACTCTCGTTACGAGCAGTTGCAGCGCGACCTGAGCCACGCGCAGGCGGACCGGGCGCGGGCGGTGGAGGAGCGCGAGGCCGCCGCGGAACGGCTGGCCGCCCTGGAAGAGCGCGCGACACGGCTGGCCGCCGAGAACGACGCCCTGCGCACCGGTCCGGAGATGCGGGACGCCCGCGAGCTGGACCAGGCGGCGGCCGACGCCACCCGCACGGCCCGCGAGCTGACCCGCGCCGGGGAGGACCGTCGGCAGGCCGCCGAGGCGCACACGCGGGCGGCGGGGCGGCTCAAGGCCACCGAGAACCGGCTGTCGGCCGCCGAGCGGGCTGTGGGGGAGCTGCGGGGGCGGGTGGGGGAGGTCGCTGCCGTGGCCCGGCTGGACGGTGAGGTGGCGGCCGAGGACGCGCCCGAAGCGGTGCTGCGGCGGGCGGCCGGGGAAGCGGTCGATCGCCGGCGGCGCACGATCGAGCACGTGGAACGGCTGGCCGCGCTCGCCGAGCGGGCGGCGGCCGACCGGCAGGCCGCCCTCAGGCGCGCCGACGAGGCACAGGAAGAGGTCGTCCACAGCTCCGGCCGGCAGGCCGAAGCGGAGGAGCGGGCGGGGGAGGAAGGACGCGCCCTGGTCGGCCGGGTGCGCGAACACCTCGCGGGCTGCGCGGAACTGGCGGTGGCGGATGTGCCGGGGCTGCTCGACGAACTCCAGGAGTGGGTGACGCGTCTTGACGGCCCTGACCCGGCGCGGACCGCCACGGCCGGGGCCCACCGGGAACGGGCCGCCCGGCTCGCCGACGAGGCCGCCGCCCTGGCGCGCGAGCACGCCGAGACGACGCAGCGCCGGACCGAGGCCGAGCGGGAGCTGACCGGCCTGGAGGCGGGCGGGCAGCGCGGGCCGCGGGCCCCGTACACGCGCACTCCCGGCATCCGCGACCTCGCGCTGGGGGCCCCGCTGTGGCGGCTCGTCGACTTCCAGCCGCACCTTTCGGAGGGGGAGCGGGCCGGGCTGGAAGCCGCGCTGGAGGCGTCCGGGCTGCTGGACGCCTGGGTGCGGCCGGACGGGGTGGTGCTGACGGCGGACGGGCACGACGTGCTGCTGGAGCCGGTGGGTGCCGTCACCGGGGACAGCCTCGCGGTTGCCCTGCGCCCGGCCGTGGACCACGGGGACGTACGTGCCGGCGCCGTGGGCGAGGAGACGGTGCGCGGGCTGCTCGGGGGCATCGGGCTCGTGCCCGGCGGCGTCACGGACCCCGGTGCCGCGCCCCAGGTCCCCGGCACCTGGGTGTCGCCGGACGGCCGTTTCCGGACCGGCGCGCTGACCGGCAGTTGGGCCAAGGACGCGGCCGAGTACGTGGGGGAGGGCGCCCGTGAGGAGGCCCGCCGCGCCCGCGTCGCGGCGTTGCGGGCGGAGGTCTCCCGGCTGGCGGACGAGGCGGAGACCCTCCAGGAGCGGCGCCGGGCGGTCGCGGAGCGCCGCCGCGCCCTGGACGCCGAACTCGCGGCCGTCCCGGACGACGACGCGCTGCGCCACGCCCACGCGCTGGCCACCGCCGCCGCCGACGCCGCCCACCGGGCCCGCGCCCGCCACGAGGAGCGGGCCGCCGAACTCGCCGAGGCGACGGTCCGGGCGGACGCCGCGTCGGCGGAGCTGACCGATACGGCCGCCGACGTCGGCCTTCCCGCCGACCGTGAGGGCCTGGCCGCCGTGCGGCAGGCGCTCACCGACCTGGCGGCCCTCCTCGCCGCGCTCTGGCCCGCGCTGCGGGAACGGGACGACGCCGGACGCGCCGTCACCGCCGAACGCGCCGAGACCGAGCGGGCCGCCGGCCGTGAGGCCGAGCTGACCCGGCGTGCCGAAGAGGCGGCCCGCTCCGCCGCCGCGGCGGACGCCCGTCACGCGACGCTGCGTTCGACGGTGGGCGCCGCCGTCGCCGAGCTCCAGCGCCGGCTGGGCGAGACCGCGCAGGCGCTGGCCGCCTGCGCGGACGAGCAGGAGCGGGTGCGCGCGGCCCAGGGCGCGGCGGACCGGCGCGCGAGCAAGGCCGAGGGCCGCATCGAGCAGTTGGGCACGGATGTCACGGAGGCGACGGCCGCACGGGAACGGGCCATCGCCACCCTCCAGCGCTTCGCCGCGACCGGACTGCTCGCGGTCGCCCTCCCCGACATCCCCGTACCGGAGTCGGACGGCCCCTGGGCGGCGACCCCGGCGATCACGCTCGCCCGTGCCATCGAGTCCGAACTCGCCGGCGTGGACGACTCGGACGGCGCCTGGGAACGCGTACAGAAGCGTCTGAGCGAGGAGTTCGCCAAGATGCAGGAAGCCCTGTCGCGGCACGGGCACTCCGCGTCGGCGGTCCCGAGTGAGGACGGCATCCGCGTAGACATCGTCTACCAGGGCCGTGAACGGGCCGTCCCCGAACTCGCGGAGGCGCTCGCCACCGAGGTCGCGGAGCTGACGCGGATCCTGTCGGCCCACGAACGCGAAATCCTCGAAACCCACCTGATCACCGAGGTCGCGGGCACCCTCCAGGAACTGATCGGCGCCGCCGAACGCCAGGTCCGCGCCATGAACGACGAACTGGAGGAACGGCCCACCTCCACCGGCATGAAACTGCGCCTGGTGTGGCGGCCGTCCCGCAAGGCGCCGCGGGGACTCGCCCAGGCCCGGGAGCGCCTGCGCCAGTCCGCGGACGCCTGGTCCCCCGAGGACCGTGCGGCGGTCGGCGAGTTCCTCCAGGCACAGATCGTGCGCCGGCAGGCGGAGGACGGTACCGGGAGCTGGCTGGAGGACCTGACGGCGGCGCTCGACTACCGCGCCTGGCACGAGTTCGGCGTCGAACGCCACCAGCACGGCAAGTGGGTCCCGGCCACCGGCCCCGCCTCGGGCGGCGAGCGGGTGCTCGCCGTGTCGGTGCCCCTGTTCGCCGCCGCCTCCTCGCACTACGCGAGCGCGGCGGGCCCGCACGCCCCGCGCCTGGTCACCCTCGACGAGGCGTTCGCCGGGGTGGACGACGACTCCCGCGCCAAGTGCCTGGGCCTGCTCCACGCCTTCGACCTGGACGTGGTGATGACCAGCGAACGCGAGTGGGCCTGCTACCCGCAGGTCCCCGGGATCGCCATCGCCCAGCTCTCCCGCGTCGACGAGATCGCGGCGGTGCTGGTGACCCGGTGGGAGTGGGACGGCTCGGAACGGTTCCGGGGGACGGAACCGGGGGCCGGCGCGGGGTGGGCGCCCGCGTCCGGGGAGACGGGCACCGGGAGGGAGGCGGGCGGTGGCGCGGGGCTGATCGGCGCGCCGCGCGGCGGTGAGGGCGACACGGGAGCCCAGGAGGCGTTGTGGGCGTGAAGCCTCATGCGGCGAAGGGGGCAACGGATGCCGGGGGAAGCCCGTCGCCGGCTTCGACGGTCCCGGCGGGTGGCGTGGCGGGTGGCGTGGCGGGCGGCGTGGCGGGCGGCGTGGCGGGCGGGCAGGCCTCGTCGCCGGTCGCGGATCCCCCGGACGTGTCCCTCCCGCCGGCCCAGGCCCCACCGGCGACCGATCCGCCAACCTCCGCCCGCGTCGACACCGCCCGAGTGACCCGCCTCCTCGGCACCCCCGGCCTCGCCTGGCTCCTCGACCGCGCCCGGCGGCGCCTCGCCCGCTCCCAGCCGCTGACCGGCGCCGTCACCCTCTCCGCCCCCGACGCGACGCAACGCGAGGCCGCCGAACGCCTGCTGGGCCGCCGCCCGCGCGGCGGCCGGTCCCTGACCCTGCGCCTGGACGAGGTGGACGCCGTCCTGCGCCGCTCCGGCGCGAGCCCGGACGGCCTGGCCGCCGCGGTGATCGCCCTCACCGGCCCGGTGACCCGGATCGACGACGTACGGGAAGCCGAGGCCCGCGCCTGGGAACGCGCCTACGCCCCCCTCGCGACCCTCGCCCCCGAACTCGCCGACTGGGCGGCGGACCTGCGCCGGGACGGCCTCGTACGCCGCCTGGCCCGCACCCCCGGGGCAGCAGCCGACCTGCTGCACTCCACCGCCACGGCACTGGGCGCCCTGCCCGTCACCTCCGCCACATCCCTGGCCGCCTTCTCCGCCCGCACGCTCGGCGACGCCCACGCCCTGGACGACGGCAGGCCCCTGGCCACCCTGGTCCTGTCCGGGGTACGGGCGCTGACCGGTTTCCCGGACGGGACGGGCGCCCAATGGCGCCGCGAGGCCTGGGCGGCGGCCGGCCTGCTCCGCGACGACCTCTCCTCCACCGTCCTCACCCTCAACCTGCGCGGCACCCCGGCCCTCGACTGGATGGCCGACACCGGCGAACCCGCGGTCCTCACCCTGCGCCAGATCGCCGGGCGCCCCTGGGACGCTTTCCCTCCCTCCGCCATCCACGTGTGCGAGAACCCCTCCGTCCTGTCCGCCGCGGCCGACGCCCACGGCGCCTCCTGCCCGCCCATGGTCTGCCTCCAGGGCCAGCCCTCAGCCGCCGCCCTCACCCTCCTGCGCCACGCGACCGCCCAAGGCTGGACGCTCCTCTACCACGGCGACTTCGACTGGGGCGGGCTGCGCATCGCCACCGTCCTGCGCCGCACCGTCCCCTGGCGCCCCTGGCGCTACACGGCCGCGGACTACCGCACCGCCGTCACCACCGGCCTCGGCTCCGCGCCCCTGACGGGCACACCGACCGAGTCCCCCTGGGACCCGCCGCTCGCGGAGGCGCTGGCCGAGGTGGGGGTGCGGGTGGAGGAGGAGAGGGTGCTTGAGGCGTTGTTGGGGGACTTGGTGCCCCAGGCCTGACACCAAGGGTGCGGCTCTCTCCACCACGCCGCCGACCGGCATACTTCTCCCGGGCGCGATCACTTCCGATGTGTGAGGAGTACGCCATGGTCGACCAGCCCGCCGCCAAGAAGGCCAGTTTCCGGACCGTCTTCGAGGTAGGGGCGGCGCACCTGAGTCAGGCACAGGGCATCGCGGAGAAGTTCCAGGAGGCGATCGCGCCGGCGACGGTGAACTTCGACTTCGGGCACATCCGGGCGGCGGCGGACGCCATCCCGGACAGTGCCGTGGTGAAGATGGTGCGGGGCTGGGGTCTCCAGGAGACCGCGCCCGTGCACGTCATGGTGATGTCCCTGAAGGAAGCCGTACGGCAGGCGCTGCCGGTGACGGTGGAGAGCCCCGCTTTCTGGTCGAAGGTGGAAGGCACGCTCGTCGATGCCTTCGTGGGAATCGCCGGGCGGGAGGGTGAACCCGGGCTGTCCTTCTACCGGGAGGAGGCCGACCGGACCAGCTACTACCGGGATCTGCTGTTCGCGTTCCAGGACGAGGACGAGACCGGGGATGACGTGTACGTCATCGCGTTCTGTGTGGATGTGACGGTGGGGTTGGGGAAGGCCGAGTTGGCGAAGTTGGGCGTGGAGGACACGGCGGCTTTCGCGATTCGGCTGAATGCTGTGGTGGTGCGGCAGGGGGCGGTGGCTGTGGAGGCGTGACGCGAGTGGCCAACCTCTGCCGCTGGACAGGCCTACTTGTCGTGCTGGCGCGCCAGTGAGGTGAGCGGGTCGGCGTCTTCCGGAGATACTTCCGATGGCGGCCTGCTCACCGCGGCCTGTAGGCATGCTGCCTGATCGCCCACAGACTGCTTGACTACGGGCGGACTACCTTGAGGGCGCACGTAACTCCCTGGCGAAGAAGGAATCGGTGTCGGAAAAGGACGATGTGTGGAGTGCGCTTCCGCCTGAGGACTCGGAGGATCTGCTTCAACTTGGCATTACGGCCCGTTTCCCTTCAGGTGACGTGATCTTGCGGCAGGGCGAGCCGTCAACGCATGCTGTCGTGCTTCGGGAAGGCGTCGCCAAAGTGGTGGCTCAAACCGAAGATGGCACGGAAGTGGCGCTTGGCCTGCGGATGAGCCCCAACATCGTCGGCGAGATGGCTGCGATGGATGGCAAGCCGAGGTCCGCGTCCGTGATCGCACTCTCCGACGTGACAGCAGGGATTGTCACGTCCGAGCAGTTCAACGCCTTCCTCACCGAACGTCCTGAAACGCTCCGTGCCCTCATGGGCATCGTGATGACACGTCTCCGCGAGTCCGACCACGCACGCCAGGAACTGGTGACCCAAACGGTCATGCAGCGGGTGGCCGCACGGCTCATAGATCTGGCCGGCCACCTTGGCGTGAAGGACGAGCAGGTCGGCACGGTGCGCGTACGCGTGGACTCGCAGCAGGAGTTGGCGTCGTGGGCGGGTGCATCACGGGAAGGAGTGGTGCGGGCGTTGCGGATGCTGAGGCAGCAGGGGGTCGCGACGACGGAGCGGCGGTACATCGTCATCCACGACATGGACGCACTCAAGGCGCTGGCTGACGATTGACGGCAGCGACTGGTATTTTGACTCTCTAGGGATGCCAAGGAATACCACCCGAGGGTGTGGCTGCGTGAATCAACACGTACGTAAGATCCTTTTTGGCCTCGACATCGCGGGGTTCAACTGTCCAGGGAGATCGGACTGGACAGGTCTGGCTATGAGGCGCGCTCTTTACGAGGCCCTCGGACAGGGGCTCGCCAAGGCCGGGATCCAGCCGGATCAGTACGAACTGCTGGACCGCGGCGACGGCGTCATGGTCGTTCTGGACCCCGTTGCCGGAGCGGATGAGCTGTTTCTGACCGTCGTGCCCACGCTTGCCCAGGCGATCGGTGATCACAACGTGGCCTCGCCCAGTGATCAGTGCATTCGTCTCAGGGCCGTATTGCACACAGGTCATGTGATCCGGGACGAGCACGGCTACGTCGGGCAGGACGTCAGCCTCGCCTTTCGGCTCCTCAACTGCGCGGAACTGCGTGCAGCCCTGGAAGGCAGCAGAAGCGACCTCGTTCTTGTGCTTTCCGATGCTGCCCAGCAGTCACTCGACCGGACGCGATGTGGTGACTGCGCACTCATCAGAAGCGTGATCAGGACGAAGGAGCGCGCCATGCTTGCTTGGCTCGCCGAGTCCACGACCCGCCCCGTCCTGGCTGGGTGAGCTCGGCATGGAAGCAACATCGGTGGTTCGTGCTCTTGCACTTCCCTTACGGGCGGTCCCAGCCGTGCTCCTCGTCGTCTTCGCCGGCCTGTTGGGGATGGCCGCGCTGGTCTGCCGTCCGGACCGCCGCGAATACGCCATTGAACTGGTGCAGGTATGGACGACTGCCGCTTGTGTCATCGCGATAGGGCAGCACATGACGAAGGCGCGCCGTGGCCGCGCTCAGGCCGGTGGGCGGTGACTCCGTGGCGCGACTGGCCGAGCGCCTGGGGCGACAATTCCGGAGTCGTTAGGCATTCGTGGCACCTGGTGGATGTATGCCGGCTTCTAGAGCTCCTATGAGCTCGTCTATGCCGATCACCATCGATGACGCAGTCACGAGACTCATCAAGCCTCTGACATTCGCGACGGCTGGGCTGAGCGGCGAGGAGCAGGTCCGGCAGCAGCCGTCTGCAGTGTCCCTGATGTGCGTAGGTGGTGTTCCGCATGAAGCGTGGCAGCCCGGCAAGTGCAGCCCTGGGCGTGTGCCTGGTGACCGTGGTGGGGTCGTCGTCCTTGCGAAGGTAAGCATGACTGCCCCTCCGGAATGACGCCGGCGACTCCTGGGGCAAAGGCGGCCACGCGGCAGTCGGCGCCATTGGTGCCATATGCGGAAGATCCAGTGCGCGAGGGCGTCGGATGGACGTTCAAACAAGAGGCGTTCCTCTTGAATGGGCTGGCATTTACGATGTGCTGACTCGCACTCGCATGGTGAATGCGGGACACCGGATTTCGCGGCCGACCACCGCGAGAGGGAGTCACCCTATGCACGTCGAAGACATCCGTCGGATTGATGGCCGCGTTGATCGCCGTTGGGCGGCGGACGCGTTGATCAGTCGGATCGCGGATGGGGTGGGGTGCGATCGGGGTGCTTGGGAGACGGCGCTGCGAGGGTGCGGGCTGCCGGTCGAGGGGGCTTACCGGGTCCTTGCGGTAGCTGCGGGGGCGGGGGATGGCGAGCGCGGTGGTGCTGGGGTTGCCGTCGGCCTTGGGGAGGCGTTGGAGCGGTGGGGAGCTGGGGCGCTTGTGGTGGGGGTGGGTGCGGACGGGGACGTGGTGGGGGTGGTGTCGGACGGGGATGGCGAGGGTGCGGGGGCGCTATGGGGTCGGTTCAAGGAGGAGTGGGCGCGGTTCTGGGGTGATCGGCCGGGGGACGCTGCGCCGCATGTCGGGGTGAGTGGTGTGGTGCGCGCGTCGGAGGGGCTGGCCGGTGGGCTGGTCCAGGCCCGGTACGCCCTGACCGTCGCCCGGAACACGTCCCCGGACACGGCGCACGCCACCCTCACCGATGACCTGTGCACCGTGAAGGCCCTGTTGGCCGGGGTGCCCGAGGACGTACGGGCCGCTTACCGGGCGAAGACGCTGGGGCCGCTCGTGGGGGCGGGGAGCGCCGCGCATCGGGTGTTGCTGGAGACGCTGGAGGTTTTTCTCGCGCACAACTGCTCGTGGGCGCGGACCGCTGAGGCGCTGCGGTTGCACGTCAATACCGTGCATTACCGGGTGCGGCGGATACAGGAGTTGGTGGGGCGGGATGTGTCGCGGTTGGAGCATGCGTTGGATTTGCGGGCGGCGTTGTTGTGTGGGTGAGGGGTTCTGCGGGTGCGGGGCGACACGAAACCACGCTGGCGGCGGCTGCGCGACGGTGGGACCACCCCCGCACGCGCGGGGACGACTGCCTGGTGATCGGCACCCAGTGCGCGACCGTCGGACCACCCCCGCACGCGTGGGGCCGACACGGCCATCGCCATGGCGGCGAAGAACATGGACGGACCACCCCCGCACGCGCGGGACCGACACTGCCTGACCTGCGAGTCTACGGCGGAGGGCCGCCATTTTCGTTTACGTCCGCTGACTCCTACCGCCCCCGCCCCGGCACCGCCCGCTCCCCCGGCCCCGTGTACGCACCCAAGGGCCGAATCAAGGCGTTATGCCTCAACTGCTCCATGATGTGCGCCGTCCACCCCACGACCCGGCTCATGACAAAGATCGGCGTGAAGGTAGGCGTATCGAACCCCATCAGGTGGTACGCCAGCCCCGCCGGATAATCCAGGTTCGGATGAATGCCGGTGCGGCCGAGCATGGCCCGCCGAAGGGCCGCATGCAGAGTGGCCAGCCGGGTCACGGCAGGATCGGCGGCTCGGGCCACCAGGCGATCTGTGGCCTCCTGCATGATCGGGACGCGGGAGTCGCCATGTTTGTAGACGCGGTGGCCGAAGCCCATGATCTTGCGTTTGGTGGCGAGGGCGTCGTCCAGCCATGTTTCGGCCCGCTCGGGGTCGCCTATTTCCTCCAGGGTGTGCATCACGGCCTCGTTGGCGCCGCCGTGCAGGGGGCCCTTGAGCGCGCCGATGGCGGCGGTGACCGCGCTGTAGAGGTCGGAGAGGGTGGAGGTGACCACGCGGGCGGTGAAGGTTGAGGCATTGAAGCTGTGTTCGGCGTAGAGGATGAGGGAGATCTCGAAGCAGCGGATGACGTCCGGGTCGGGGACGGTGCCGAAGCACATGTGGAAGAAGTTCTCGGCGTAGCCGAGGGACGGGTCGGGCGGGATGGGGGCGAGCCCGTGCCGGCGGCGGTGGTCGGTGGCGACCACGACGGGGAGTTTGGCCAGCAGGTTCAGGGATTTGGTGTGGTGGGAGGACGGGGACCCATCGTCCTCGGTGGGGTCTTCGGCGCCGAGGAGGCTGGCGGCGGTGCGGAGCACGTCCATGGGGTGGCAGGTCTCGGGGAGCCGGGCGAGGAGTTCGGACGGGGTGCGGTTCAGAGGGCGTAGGGCGCGTTCGCGGGTCTGGAAGGCGTGGAGCTGGGCGCGGTCGGGGAGTTCGCCGTGCCAGAGGAGGTGGGCGACCTCTTCGAAGGAGCAGCGGGCGGCCAGGTCCTGGACGGGGTAGCCGCGGTAGGTCAGGGAGTTCGTCTCCTGGATGACGGTGGAGATGGTGGTGGTGTCGACGACGACGCCGGCCAGGCCGCGGTGGATTTCGGGGGCGGGGGAGGTGGTGGTGGCGGACATGGTGGGCCTCCACAGTGGGTGGGCGGGAGAGTGGGTGAGCGGGCGGGGCGGGTGCCGTACGAGTCAGCGGTTCCCCGTCCCGTACAGGTCAGCGGGCTCTGTGCCATACGGCGCACCGGGCCCCCGTCCCGTAGGGGGAACCGGGTTTCCGCGCCGCACGAGGGTCAGCGCCCCGGCGGGAGTGTGAAGTCGTGGACGGTGGTGTCGAACGCCGCGTAGTCCTCGTAACCGAGGAGTGCGTACAGCCGGGAGCGGGTCTGCATGCGGGGGAGCAGGGACTCCTGGGTGCCTTCGGTGGCGAGGGTGCGCAGGCCGTCCTCGATGGCGCCCATGGCGAGGCGGAGGAGGGTGACGGGGTAGAGGGCGATGTTGTAGCCGAGGTCTTCCAGGGTGCGGGCGGTCAGCAGTGGGCCCTTGCCGAACTCGGTCATGTTGGCGAGCAGCGGCACGTCCACGGCCTTGCGGAACGCCGCGAACTCGGCCTCGTTCGCGAGTGCTTCGGGGAAGAGCGCGTCGGCGCCCGCGTCCACGTACGCCTTGGCACGGTCGATCGCCGCGTCCAGGCCCTCGACCGCGCGGGCGTCCGTACGGGCCATGAGGACGAAGCCGGGGTCCCGGCGGGCGTCGGCGGCGGCGCGGAGGCGGCGGACCATGTCGGCGCGCGGGACGACGGACTTGCCGTCCAGATGGCCGCAGCGTTTCGGGTTGACCTGGTCCTCCAGGTGCAGGCCCGCGACCCCGGCGTCCTCCAGGAGCTGGACCGTGCGGGCCGCGTTCATCGGCTCGCCGAACCCGGTGTCGGCGTCCACCAGCACCGGCAGGTCGGTGACGCGGGCGATCTGCTGGGCACGGGTGGCGACCTCGGTGACGGTGGTCAGTCCGATGTCGGGGAGGCCGAGGTCGGCGGAGAGGACGGCGCCGGAGAGGTAGGCGGCGTCGAAGCCGGTCTCCTGGATGAGCCGGGCGGAGAGCGGGTTGATCGCGCCGGGGACGCGGAGGAGGCGGCCGGAGGCGAGCTGTTCGCGGAAGGTCCGGCGGCGGTCGGTGGGGGTGGTGCGGGTGTGGAGCATGGTGGGTCTGTGTCCTTGGGGAGCTGTGTGTGTTTGGAGGGCTGTGTGTGGTTGGAGGGGGTTTGTGTGATTGGGGGGGAGAGGAGCGTGGGCCGTTCAGAACAGGCCCTTCGGCAGGCGGGCGTCGTATGCCGTGATCGGGGATGTGTCCACGTCCGGGAAGAGGAGGGCCAGGCGGCGGGATTCGAGTTCGGGGAGGTGCTCGGCGGCGTTCAGGAAGCGGTCCTGGTTGTCGGGTGTGACGATGCCCTCCGTCAGGGTGCGGAACTTCGTCGTGTAGCCGGGGCGGGAGAAGGGGCGGGCGCCGGAGGGGTGGGCGTCGGCGACCGCGAGTTCGTCCTCGATGACCGAACCGTCCTCCAGAGTGATCACGGCACGGCCGCCGAAGGCGCGGCGGGCGGGGTCGGGGGCGTGGTAGCGGCGGGTCCAGTCCGGGTCCTCGACCGTGGTGATCTTGCGCCAGAGCGCGACGGTCTCCGGGTGGCGGGCGCGCTCGGGCGCGTACGAACGCTCGTGGTGCCAGGTGCCGTCCTCCAGGGCCACGGCGAAGATGTACGGCACCGAGTGGTCGAGGGTCTCGCGGCTCGCCGTGGGGTCGTACTTCTGGGGGTCGTTCGCACCCGAGCCGATGACGTGGTGGGTGTGGTGGCTGGTGTGCAGAACGATGTCGCGGACGAGGCCGAGCGGGCCGGTCTTCTCGCGGAGCCGCCGCGCCAGGTCGATGAACGCCTGGGCCTGGTACTCGGCGGAGTGCTCCTTGGTGTACGTGTCGAGGATGGCGCGGCGGGGTTCGCCGGGTTCGGGGAGCGTGACGGTGTAGGTGGCGTCGGGGCCGTCGAGCAGCCAGGCCAGGAAGCCGTCCTCGCCCTCGTAGACGGGGGAGGGGGAGGTCTCGCCGCGCATGGCCCGGTCCACGGCCTCGATGGCGGCCTTGCCGGCGAACGCGGGGGCGAACGCCTTCCAGCTGGAGATCTCGCCCTTGCGGGACTGCCGGGTGGCGGTCGTGGTGTGCACGGCCTGCTGGACCGCCTGGTAGACGGTCGCGGTGTCGAGCCGCAGCAGCGTGCCGAGGCCGCAGGCGGTGGCCGCGCCGAGGTGGGCGACGTGGTCGATGCGGTGCTCGTGCAGGCAGATGCCCCTGACGAGGGCGACGTGGACCTCGTACGCGGCGATGACCGCCCGCAGCAGGTCCGCCCCGGTGCGGCCGGTGTGCTGGGCGACGGCCAGGAGGGGCGGGATGTTGTCGCCGGGGTGGGAGTAGTCGGCGGCGAGGTAGGTGTCGTGGAAGTCCAGTTCGCGGACGGCGGTGCCGTTGGCCCAGGCCGCCCACTCCGGCGGGACGCGGGTGCCGGGTGCCGTGCCGAAGACCGAGGCGCCCGGTTCGGCCGCGTGGGCCAGCGCCTGGGCGCGGGCGACGGCGACCGGGCGGCGGCGCAGGGCGGCGACGGCGACGGCGGCGTTGTCGATGACGCGGTTGACGGCCATCGCCGCCGCGTCGGGGTCGAGGTCCGGGGCGTCGGGGGTGCCGGTGGCGACCGTGGCCAGTTTCCAGGCGAGTTGGCCGTCGCGGGGGAGACGGTCGGCGCTGGGGTGGACGCGTACGTGGTGGTCGATCATGGGGCTCCTTGGTGGGGGGTGGGCGTGGTCGTTCTGCTTGCGTGACTGACTGCCTGCCTGCCTGCTTGCGTGGCAGCCGTCCTGTTTGCACGACTGCCTGCCTGGTTGTGTGGCTGCCGTTCTTCTTGTGTGGCTGTCTGTTGCTTGCGTGGCTGCCGCCCTGCTTGCGTGGCTGCCGCCCTGCTTGCGTGGCTGCCACTCTGCTTGCACGGCTGCCGTACGTGGTTCTCGTACGTGGCTTCTTTCGTACGGGGTCCCTCGCGCGCGGCTCTGGAAAGCGGCTCTCGTACGCGGACCTCGTACGCGGACCTCGTGTACGGACGAGCCTCCCCCGTCCCCGCCCCGCTGGCGATGGCTCCACGCTGCGGAATTCGTCCCTCGTACGGCTGTGAAACTGCGAAAGTCGCGAAACCTGCGGATGGTAATTTCGCAAGAAAGGCGCGAGAGTGATCAAGAAGGCGCACCGAAACGATCGGGACGGCGCGCGCCGAAACGGACAGGGAGCAGCGGCAAACCGACGGGTGGCTGCCGAGTGGGTGGGCAGCGGCCGGACGAGGCACCAGAGGGGAGCGCGTATGGCCATGGGACGACCGGTCGCCGAACGGAAGATCTACGCCCACGCCAAGCTGCGCCGGCTGCGCCGCGAGCGCGGGTTGAACCAGGTGGAGTTGGCCCGGTTGCTGGGGTTGTCCATCAGTTACCTCAACCAGTTGGAACACAGTCGGCGTCCGCTCACCGCGCCGGTGCTGGTGCGGATCGCGGAGGTGTTCGGCGTCGATCCGGAGTTCTTCTCCGAGGCCGACGAGGAGCGGCTGGCCACCGATCTGCGGGCGGCGCTCGCCGACGAGGCGTGCGGGACGCCCGTCCCGACCGAGGAGGTCGCGGAGGTGGCCCGGGACCACCCGGAGGTGGCCCGCGCGCTGGTGGCGCTGCACCGCCGCTACCGGGACGCCGCCGAACGCGTCGCCGCCCTCGCCTCACCCGGGGACGCGGGCCCGGTGGTGCTGCCCCCGGCCGAACCGCACGACGAGGTACGGGACTTCTTCTACGCGCACCACAACCACTTCGCCGCGCTGGACACCGAGGCCGAGCGCACGGCCACCGGTCTGGGCGCAGGAGGGGCCTCCGGCCCGAGGACGGTTTCCGGCCCGGGGACGGCCTCCGGCCCGTCGGCGGACGTGCTCGCCGCGCACCTTGCCGCCCGCCACGGGGTCCGGGTGGTCCGGGCCGCCCCCGAGCGGCTCGCGGACGCGCGCCGGTTCGACGCCGAGAGCGGGTTGCTGTTCCTGTCGCCCCGGCTGAGCGACGGCCAGCGGGCCTTCCAACTGGCCACCCAGCTCGCCTTCCTGGAACACGGCCCGCTGCTCGACGCGCTCGCCACCAGCGCGGATCTGACCTCCCCCGAGTCCGTTGCGCTGGCCCGCATCGGCCTGGCCAACTACTTCGCGGGCGCGCTGCTCATGCCGTACACGGCCTTCCACGCCGCCGCCGAGGAACTGCACTACGACATCGAACTCCTCCAAGCGCGCTTCGGCGTCGGCTTCGAGACCGTCTGCCACCGCCTGAGCACCTTGCAGCGCACCGGTCGGCGCGGGGTGCCGTTCTCGTTCCTGCGGGTGGACCGGGCCGGGAACATCTCCAAGCGCCAGTCCGCCACCGACTTCCACTTCTCGCGGCTCGGCGGCACCTGCCCGCTGTGGACGGTGTACGAGGCGTTCTCGGCGCCCGGCCGGGTCCTGACCCAGGTGGCGGAGATGCCGGACGGCAAGCGGTACTTCTGGATCGCCCGCACGGTCACCCGTGGCGGCTTCGGGCACCACGCGCCGCGCGCCGAGTTCGCGGTGGCGCTGGGCTGCGAGCTGCGGCACGCGCGGCGACTCGTCTACGCCGAGGGCATCGCGCTGGACGACCCTCGCGCGAGCACCCCGATCGGCCTCGGCTGCCGCATCTGCGAACGCCGCGACTGCGCCCAGCGGGCCCGTCCCCCGGCTGGCGGGCGGCTGGCGGTGGACCCGGACCGGCGGACGTATGTGCCGTACGCGGTGGTGGGGGAGGGCGGCTGAGGACGAGGGAGAGCGGCTGAGAGGCGGCCCCCGCCAGCCGGCAGCCGGACCTGGCAGCCAGAGCCGACGGCCGGACCTGACGGCCAGCGCCGACGGCCAGAGTCGACGGCCGGGCCTGGCAGCCGAACCCGGCAGGCCGCCGACCGGGAGCCGCGTCCGCTCCCGTCCGTCCCAAAGAACCCGCCCGCTCCCGCCCAGAAGCACGTCAGGCGCCCATCCCGGAGGCCCACCCGCCTCGCCGCGGAAGCTCGTCAGCGACACGGCCACCCGAGGCTGACGGCCTCCCCTCCCAAAACACGTCAGGCGCCCATCCCGGAGGCCCCAGCCCCGCCGCGGAAGCTCGTCAGCGACACACCCCCCGAGGCTGACGGCCTCCCCTCCCAAAACACGTCAGGCGCCCATCCCGGAGGCCCCAGCCCCGCCGCAGAAACTCGTCAGCAACCACCCACACCCCACCCCCGCCCCCCGCCCAGCCGCACGTCAGGCGGCGGCCGCCCGCCCCGCCCCCGCCACCACCGGATGCAGCGCCGCGTACTCCAGCGGCGTCGAAGGATCGATCGACACGTCCAGCGGCGCGGGCTCCGCACCGGCCCGCACCAGAAGGTCGCCAACAGCGGCGATCATCGCGCCGTTGTCCGTGCACAGCTTCAGTGGCGGCACCCGCAGGGTGATCCCGGCCGCCGCGCACCGTTCCTCGGCCAGCGCGCGCACCCGGGAGTTCGCGGCCACGCCGCCCACCACGACGAGGGTGCCGACGCCGTGCGCGGCGCAGGCGGCGACGGCCTTGCGGGTCAGCACGTCGGCGACGGCCTCCTGGAGCGAGGCGGCGCCGTCCGCCACCGGCAGGTCCGTGCCCGTGGCCCGGTGGCGCTCGGCCCAGCGGGCGGCGGCCGTCTTCAGGCCGGAGAAGGAGAACGCGTACGGGTCGTCGCGCGGCCCGGTCAGCGGCCGGGGGAACGCCACGGCGCGCGGGTCGCCGTCCCGGGCCGCGCGATCGACGGCCGGACCGCCCGGGTACGGCAGCCCGAAGACCCGCGCGACCTTGTCGAAGCACTCGCCGGCCGCGTCGTCCAGCGTGTCCCCGAGGTGCACGATCGGATCCCGGACGAGATCCCGTACGAGCAGCAGCGACGTGTGCCCGCCGGAGACGATCAGCACCACGCAGGGGTTGGGCAGCGGGCCGTGCTCCAGCGTGTCGGCCGCGACGTGCCCGGCCAGGTGGTGCACCCCGTACAGCGGCACGCCCAGCCCATAAGCCAGCGCCTTCGCGCCCGCGAGCCCCACCTGGAGCGCGCCCGAGAGGCCGGGGCCGGTCGTCACGGCCACCGCGTCGACGTCCGACATCCGTAGCCCGGCGTCGTCCAGCGCCTCCCGGACGACCGGGTTCAGCGCGTGCACGTGGGCGCGCGCCGCGATCTCCGGGACGACGCCGCCGAACCGCACGTGCTCGTCCATGCTCGACGCCACCGCGTGCCCCAGCAGCCGACCACCGCTGACCAGGCCGGCTCCCGTCTCGTCGCAGGACGACTCGATCCCCAGCACGATCCGCTGAGCTGCCATGAGGGCCTTCCTTGTGGTGCCGGTGATCTATTGCCCCGTAATTCTAATTGCAAGCTATGCGCAATAAGGGTGCGGGTGGCAAGGACCTCCCGCATCCCGCCTCACCCGGCGCCCGTGACTCACATCACACCCCAACCCCCGACCCGGCACGCGAACACCCGTGCCCCCGGACTCCCGCACCGCCTACGCTGGCCGACGTAGCTGGTTCGCCCTGCCCGCCAGGCAGGCGCGTCGCAAGAGGGAACCCGGTGCGAATCCGGGACTGCCCCGCAGCGGTGAGCGGGAACGACCGCCGTCATACGCACTGGACCCGGTGACGGGCCCGGGAAGCGACGGCCAGTAGGTGTCCTCCATGGGCCTCCATGAGCCTTTACGAGCCTCCATGGGCCTTTACGGGTCTTCATGGGTCTCCACGAGGACGCGCCCGCGAGTCCGAAGACCTGCCCGCTGCCCGCGTGCGACGGATCGCACGCGGAGCCCGGACGACCTTCGAGGGCGGGTCGGAGCGGCGTACCCAGCGGACGAGCGCACGCGGCCGGTGACGGCGGGCGGCGCGGCCCGTGCCGTGGTGCACCCTTCGCGCGTCCCCACCGGTCTCCGGGCCGCACGGCACGCACGCTCGCGAAGGAGAGTTCCGTGATCAGCAAGTCCGCGGCAGCACGGGCCACCGTGTACGGCTACCCCCGGCAGGGCCCGAACCGGGAGCTGAAGAAGGCCATCGAGGGCTACTGGAAGGGCCGCGTCGGCGCGGACGCCCTCCAGGACACCGCCGCCGCCCTCCGCCGGGACACCTGGCGGACGCTGGCCGAGGCCGGCGTCCACGACGTCCCGACCGGCGATTTCTCCCTCTACGACCACGTACTGGACACCACCGTCATGGTCGGGGCGATTCCCGACCGGCACCGGGCCGCCGTCGCGGCGAACAGGCTGGACGGCTACTTCGCGATGGCGCGCGGCACGGCGGACGCGGCGCCGCTGGAGATGACCAAGTGGTTCGACACCAACTACCACTACCTGGTCCCCGAACTCGGCCCGGACACCGTCTTCACCGCCGACCCCACCCGGCAGGCGGGGGAGCTGAGGGAGGCCCTGGCCCTCGGCCTTTCCGCCCGCCCCGTGCTCGTCGGCCCGGTCACCTACCTCCTGCTTGCCAAGCCCGCCCCCGGCGCCGACCCCGGTTTCCAGCCGCTGACCCTCCTGGACCGGTTGCTCCCGGTGTACGCCGAGGTCCTCGCCGACCTGCGCGCGGCGGGCGCCGAGTGGGTGCAACTGGACGAACCCGCCCTCGTCCAGGACCGCACCCCGGCCGAACTGAACGCCGCCGCCCGCGCCTACCGCGACCTCGGCACCCTCACCGACCGGCCCCAACTCCTCGTGGCGTCCTACTTCGACCGACTCGGCGAGGCGCTGCCGGTACTGGCCAAATCCCCGGTCGACGGGCTCGCGCTGGACTTCACCGGACCCGCCGCCGCGAACCTCGACGACCTGGCGGCGGCCGGCGGCCTGCCCGGAAAACGCCTGGTCGCGGGCGTCGTCGACGGCCGCAACGTCTGGATCAACGACCTGGCGGCCTCCCTGACCACCCTCGGCACACTCCTCGGCCTCGCCGACCGGGTGGACGTGGCGGCCTCCTGCTCGCTGCTGCACGTCCCGCTCGACGCCACGGCCGAACGGGACGTGGACCCGCAGATCGCCCGCTGGCTCGCCTTCGCCCGCCAGAAGACCACCGAGATCGTCACCCTGGCCCGCGGCCTGACCCACGGCACCGGCGCGATCACCGCCGAACTCGCCGCCAACCGCGCCGACCTGGGGTCCCGCGCCGGTTCGGCCATCACCCACGACCCGGCCGTCCGCGCCCGCGCGGCGTCGGTCACCGACGCCCACACCCACCGCTCCCACCCGTACCCCGAACGCGCCGCCGCCCAGCGCGCCCACCTGGGCCTGCCGCTCCTGCCGACCACCACCATCGGCTCGTTCCCGCAAACCACAGCACTGCGCACGGCCCGCGCCGATCTTCGCGCCGGACGGATCGGGGAGGCGGCGTACGAGGAACGCATCGAGGCCGAGATCCGCGAGGTGATCTCCTTCCAGGAGAAGACCGGCCTGGACGTCCTCGTCCACGGCGAGCCCGAACGCGACGACATGGTCCAGTACTTCGCCGAGCGACTGACGGGCTACCTCGCCACCCGGCACGGCTGGGTCCAGTCCTACGGCACCCGCTACGTCCGGCCGCCGATCCTGGCCGGCGACATCTCCCGCCCCGAGCCGATGACGGTCCGCTGGACGCGCTACGCCCAGTCGCTCACCCCGCGCCCGGTCAAGGGCATGCTGACCGGGCCGGTGACGATGCTCGCCTGGTCCTTCGTCCGCGACGACCAGCCGCTCGCCGAGACCGCCCGCCAGGTCGCCCTCGCCCTGCGCGACGAGGTCGCCGACCTGGAGGCGGCGGGCACCTCCGTCATCCAGGTGGACGAACCGGCCCTGCGCGAAACCCTGCCGCTCCGCGCGGCCCGCCACGCCGAGTACCTGGCCTGGGCCACCGCCGCCTTCCGCCTCACCACCGGCGGAGTCCGCCCGGACACCCAGATCCACACGCACATGTGCTACGCCGAGTTCGGCGACATCCTCCGGGCCATCGACGACCTGGACGCCGACGTCATCAGCCTGGAGGCGGCCCGCTCCCACATGCGCGTTGCTGACGAGCTGGCGGGTGCGGGCTATCCGAGGGAGGTGGGCCCCGGGGTTTACGACATCCACTCGCCGCGCGTGCCCGGGAAGGGGGAAGTGGGTGCCCTTCTCCGAAAGGCGCTGGAGGCCATTCCGGCGGAGCGGTTGTGGGTGAATCCGGATTGCGGGTTGAAGACACGGGGGTGGAGTGAAGTGCGGGCGGCGCTGGAGAATTTGGTGGGGGCGGCGCGGGAGGTGCGGGGGGAGGTTTCCGGGGCGTAGTTGATATGAGGCGGCGTCGGGGCGGGCTTTGGGGGGCCTGTTCCGACGCCGGGTGTGATGCCGGACGTTTCCCGCTCGGACGAAGGTGGCGGGTGGCCGAACCCGAGAAGCGGATCCAGGTGTCGGGGGAGGCGCTGTCACCTCGACTGGACGCATGCTGTGGAAAGCGTGGCCGCCACGCCCGCGTATCGGGTGCTGACGTTGCCGAACGGCCATTCCTGATCGTGCGGTGGCCGTCGGAAAGACAGGGGCACCGCCGCGCCACTTGTTACACCAGCGACTTTCGCACCGCGTCGACCAGGGACGCCGCACGCACATCGCCAGTACCGCCGATGATGTTGTTCATCGCATAGCCGAAGGCAACGCCGTGCTCCGGATCGGCGAAGCCGAGCGATCCTCCCCGGCCGGTGTGGCCGAAAGAGCTTGGCCCGATCATCGGGTTTGTCTCTGTGGGCAGCATGTAGCCGGTACTGAAGCGGCTCGGGATCAGCATGACCCTGTCCTTGCCATGGGCTTGCTCCTTGACCGCGGACGCCAGGGCGGCCGGGCCGAGCAGACGCACTCCGTCCACTTCGCCGATCAGCGCGGCATACAAGCGTGCGAGTGCGTGTGCGGTGCCGATGCCGTTGGAGGCAGGGAGCTCCGCGGCCTGCACCTCGGGTGAGCCGAAGTCGATCTCGGCTGGGCGGGTGACCGCGTATGCCCTGTTGCTGAACGAGGCCGGGTTACGCCAGGCGGCGACCTGTTCGCGAAGTTCTTCGGGGACCGACTCGGTGGGCATGGCGGTGAGGTCGATGTCCGGGCGTTGGTACGTCATGCGGCTGACTCGGTCACGCTCGTCGGCCGGCAAGCCGATGAAGAAGTCCAGACCGAGGGGAGCCGCGATGTCGTCGGCGAAAAAGCAGCCCGGCGTTCGGCCGGATACCCGGCGGATCACTTCACCGACCAGCCAGCCCCAGGTCCGCCCGTGGTATCCGTGCGCCGTGCCCGGGGACCAAAGGGGTCGCTGAGCGGCGAGTGCTGTCGTCATCGGATGCCAGGCCAAGGCATCCCGCAGCGGTACTGGCCGATCCAGCGCGACCAAGCCGGCTTGGTGGGACATGAGCTGGCGCACCAGGACGTCCCCCTTGCCGTTCGCGGCGAACTCCGGCCAGTACGTCGCGACGGGTGCGTCCAGGTCGAGAGCGCCGCGCTCGGCCAGCATGTGCGCCGCGGTCGCGGTCGCGCCCTTGGTCGCCGAGTAGACCAGTTGCAGCGTGTCCCGCGTCCAGGGACGAGCGGTCACGGGGTCGGCGATGCCGCCCCACAGGTCCACCACCGGTTGGCCGTACCGGTACACGCACACCGCCGCGCCCACGTCCCCGTGCCGGGCGAAGTTCTCCACGAACGCCGCGCGAACCGGCTCGAATCCTGGTGCCACCTCACCGTAGACCGTCGTCATGCCGGTCATCCTGGCAGCCTCACCGCTCTCTTGACCGGGGCGGCCTCATCCTCGGCGTTCAGACGGTGGCTGTCATACGACGACGGGCAGTTCCTGCAGGCGCTCGCGGAACTCCCGGACAGCGGGCTCGGACTTGTGCGATTCCAGCCTCGTGGAGAACTCCTTGAGGCGGCCCAGAGCCCGTACAGAGGTGACGCGGTCCTCCAGCAACTTGGCGCCGTGGTTCGCGGCGTCCAACGCGCCCTCCAGGTCACCGCCGGCGAGCCGCGCCTCGGCGAGACGGCTGGACCGTACCGCCTTGTCCCGAGGGGCGGCACTCGCCACGGACGTTTCCAGGGAGCTCATCGCGCGCTCCACCTGTCCCGAGCGCAACAGAACCTTGCCCTCGGTCGACTTCAGTTGCGCCTCGCCGAACCAATCGAGCCAGTCGGGGTTGCCTTCCGCCTCGTGGCGCGTCCAAAGGGACATGGCACGGTTGACCGCCGCACCGGCCTCGCGCTGGTCGCCATCGCGCGAGAGCGCCTCAGCTTTGTGCAGGTGAAGGAATATCCGGGTGCGGGAGGACAGGGAGCGCGGTGCGTGGTCGATGGCGGTGGAGACGAGGCCGACGCGCTCGCTGGTGCGTCCTGCCTCGGAGACGTGCACCCCCATCTCCGCGAGAACGAAAGCGCCGAAAGCGTCGTCGCCGGCGGTACGGGCGCCGCGCAGAGCGCCGACGTAGTAGCGCTGCCCCGCGGATCGCAGACCGGCGTCATAGGCCATCCATCCGGTCAGGTGCGAGACACGGGCCGCCAGCGCGTACAGCCGGAGACGGACCACGTCCGTGTAGCGGCCACCGCTGAGAAGACCGGTGACCAGTGCGAGATCGCCTCGCGCCTGCTCCAGCAACCGGGCGCCGCCGAGCTGATCGTCGAGTACGCGGAGGGTGCTGATGCGTTGCTCGATCGTCGAGAGCATCATGTCCGTGACCCGGTCGCCATTGAGGGCCGCGGCCACGGCGGAGGGCGCGTCCGCCCAGCTCGCGGCGAGGCCTGCCAGGGCGGCGCCGGTGATGGTGAGGAAGCCTCGGCGATCCGTACGGCCACTTCCCACGAGATCGGACAACGCCTCGACGGTCCCCGCCTCGGTCCACGGTGCGGTGAGCCCTGTCACCTCCCATACGGGGAGCCACCGGGGCCACCCTTCCGCGCGGGCCTGTTCGTACGAAACGCGCAGGAGGTCGGCGAGGACACGTTGGGCGTCCGCATCCGGCTCCTGACCCTGCTCCCACTTCCAAACAGTCGTCCGGTTGGTCGCCAGTGGGATACCGAGTGACCTCCCATGCCCCCGCATGAGCCGGGCGAATGAGGCCTTCCCCCACCCGCGCGTCTGGAGGAGGAAGCTCAGCGGATGAACTGCCAACGGCTCACCAAGCACGTCACCACTCCCGTCGTCCATGCGCGGCGTAGTGGGGAGGCTACTTGTGGTGTCCAGGTGCGGGGAGGGCGTCACTCCAGGAGAAACCCCCTGGAAACCTTCCGGTGCTCGCGCAGAAAGCCGTTGACTGAGTAACGGCGCTCCCGGTGGGGCGCTCGCCGGAACGGTTTCCGGGGCGGCTCCATTCCTGTGCCCGTCGGTTCCATGGGCTGGCTGTGCCCGAGCAGACGACGAGAGCGGGAGCGATGCCGGTCGGCCATCTCGTGGCGCTCTTCATCTGCCGCGCGTGCCTGTCCGAACCGGACCAGCGTTTTCTGGAAAGCCTGTGCGCCGAGACACGGCCTTCCTGGTGACGAGCGGCCGGGGCCGGCTGGCCGTAGGCCGGGCGCAAAGGCTCATGGCGCCACCGATGACCGCCACCCCACGGAAATCCGTCTGTTCCACGGCCCCGGGGCGGCCATGACCTTCCGTCGGCCCCCGGCGGGAGACACGAGAGGAAGGAGTACGAGGTGGAAGAACGCACGGTACCGCCTACGGCCCGTAGCGGGCTCCTGGTGGCGGTGGAAGAGCTGACGGCCGTCCACGATCGGTACGACAGCCTCCGGTCCGACAACGCCGGAAGCTCAGGCGACGCGCCGTGGCCGGGCGGCGACGGCAACCTGCACGACAGCGAGTAGGCACCAGGCGGCTGGGGCCGGCACGACTGGCCCGTGCCGGCCCCAGCCGCGTCGCATCAAGTGGTCGAACCCTTGGAGGGCACAGCGATGGAACATCGGTTGATCAGCGCGATCGAAACGGCGCTCGGTTGGAGCGGAGCGACGGAACTGGGCAAGGGCTTCGCGCGGGGAAGCATGGACGATCCCGCACTCGTCTCCCGTCTCCTTACGCCAAATCGCCTGCTCGACATGGCGATGCGCAGGAGCCTGCACCGTCCGCAGTTCCGGTGCTTCCAGAAGGGGGAGGAGGTGCACCCGGCCGTCTATTACACCGACAGCATCAGCCCTCGGGGCCAGAGCATCCCCATGGTCGACATGCGCGGCCTCGCGAAGCTTCTGGGAGAAGGCGCGACGCTCGTCCTCGACCAGGCCAATGTCTTCGACCCGACGCTGGAGGTCGCCTGCCGGGCGCTGCAGTGGTGGTCCCACGAGCGCGTGCAAGTCAACGCCTATCTGACGACCAACGACGCCACCGGCTTCCCCCTGCATTGGGACGACCACGATGTCGTCATCGTGCAGCTCGCAGGTGAGAAGGAGTGGGAGGTACGTGCGGCTTCCCGCAAGGTCCCCATGTACCGGGACTCCGACCCGAACAACACCCCGAGTGACAAGATCATCTGGTCCGGTCCGCTGAGGACCGGTGACGTCATGCACATTCCCCGAGGACACTGGCACCAGGCGACCAGGACCGGCAGCGGCGCGGGGAAGAGCCTTCACGTCACCTTCGGCACCACCAAGCGCACCGGAGCGAGCTGGCTCTCCTGGCTCGCCGATTGGTGCCGCGAACGCGAAGTCTTCAGGCACGACCTGGACCGCTGGAACGATCCGAACAGCACGGTATTGACGGAAGCCGCCACCGCGCTGCTCGGCGAGCGTTCCCCAGCAGAGTTCCTGGCCGCGTACGGGCAGCAGATGCCGCTGCCCCGGCAGGTGCCATTCCTCGACATACTCGGGCCGCTCGACGCCGTGGTGTGCACCAGCCACTTGCCTCCACGGATTCAGGGAAGCGGGGAGACCGTCGACGTCTTGTCCTCGGGGAAGAAGATGACCTTCGCGACCGAGGCCCTACCCGCGCTGCGTCTGCTGTTGAGCGGCAGGCCGGTCGTGCTGGAACAGGCCGCGGTCGTCGTCGGGGCCGAAGTGATGGAGGTCGCCGGGGTTCTGGTGGAGGAGGAATTGTGTGCGGTGCTGACCCCCGAGTTGTCCTCGGGCTACACCGGTCTCGTCACGAACGCCGCGTTCTGACCGGCGCGCTGGATCTGGGTGTCACCGCGCTCGACACCAGCACCAACTATCTGGGCTTCCGCTCGCACCAGGTCCTGGGGCGGACAGCTGGTGACCTGTTGCCGAAGTTCACGATCTCCACGAAGGTCGGCTACTTCCCCGGGCCTGACGGGGCGGAGCACTCCCTGGATCCCGTGCGGCTGCACACGGCCGTGGAACAGGCGGTCGAGGACCTCGGGCAGCAGTTGGACGTGGTGTTTGTGCACAACCCGGAACACTCGCTCCGCAATGCCGCCCCGTACAACCAGCACCTGCTGGCAGCGGCGTGCACCGCCCTGGGGGAGGCCGCGGCGCAAGGGCTGTGCACCGCCTGGGGTGTCGCGTCCTGGGATCCGTCCCTGTTGCCGAGCCTGATCGATGCGACCGTCCCGAGGCCATCCGTCCTCATGGTCCGCGCAGGCCTGCTCGTCGGCGCCGGAACCCTGGAGGCCGTGGATGCCCTCGTCAGGGCGTGGGGTCTGGGTTGTGGCGAGGTCTGGGGGATGAGCCCTTTCGGAGGCAGCACCAGCGCTCCGGTGTGGGACAGGATCGACCCACGCGTCTTCCTTCGGGAGGGCCGCCGATTCTCCCGTGTGCAGGCAGCGTTCAGAGTCGCCTCTCACCTGCCGCGGGCCGGCTCCATTGTTGTAGGGACCGACGAACGGGCCCATTTGGGCGAGCTCGTCGACGCCCTGACAGGCCAGGTTGAAGAGCGGACCGTCCAGGAGTACCGGAGGCTCCTTCGGGACCGATCGCGTGATCAGTTCGCCTGAAGCTCCTCGACGACCTGTTCCGCCATCCGCCGCGCCGGCTTCAGCCGGGGGTCCTCTGGGTGCGCGCACGGCCCGAGGACCTTCGCGCACACGAACAGCGTCATCAGCTTGCCGTCCCGGCTTTCGAAATCCCGCTGTCGTTCGTGCCGTACGCGGTCGGCAAGAGCGGGGACGGCGAGCGAGCTCGCCCACAGAGAGGCGGAGTCCAGTCCTTGCGGGGCGTTTCCCCAGTCCTCCCAGTCGAAGAGGCTGAACGCCGGGGCGGTCACGTTGGCCCAGTTCAGGTCGGCGTGGGCCGGCACCCAGTTCTGGATGGTCGTATCGAAGTCACGGGAGAAGGCACCTTGCAGGGCTTCGGTGACCAGCGCCTGTGTGACGGTGTCGGTGTCGGGTGTGGCAACCCGCGCGGTTTTGTGAGCCGCCAGCGCGTCCAAGGAGGCGTTCAGCGCCTCCCACCACTCGTCCGAAAGTTCCGGAGTATCACTCACGATGGCACTTCCGACGGGAGCGGCTGGTAGGAGGTCGGTTTCGTCGGCCCGCCACATTACGGGGCCGTCCGTGTCCCGCCAGACCACGCATGCCCGCCACGCCGGCTGGACGACGCCTTCCAAGCGGGCAGCGCACTCGGTGCCGTTCCATCCCTGATCGCTGATCTTGTCGAGTGAGCGCCGCTCAATGCGGACCCAGGTATCCCGCTCTGTTCGGGCCCCCACGGACCGGCGCTTGCGCACCACCGTTTCCGGGAGGAAACGCGCCTGCAGAGACCGCGCGACGCGATCAAGAACCTCGCCAACCGGCTGCACCCGTAGGTCAGCAGCCTGAGTGGTGGAGACTGGGAGCGTCATAGACGCGACCGTAGCAACGAGCGGTGCGAAGTGGTTCTGCTCGGCACACCGTCGCTGGTGGGATTCCGCCAAGCGCCGGAGGCCGTTCCGGCGGACCGGCTGTGCGCCACTTCGGTACGCGGTTCCCGTCCACGCCGCGCGGTATCGGCCGACGTGGCGGCCGGCCTGTGGGGGGAGGACTGCCGCATCGTCCTCAGCTACGGGCAAAATCCGGATGACCTCGGTGCCGCCCTGGGCAGAGGCAGCGTGAGCAGTCAAGAAACGACTTGCTGCCCTGAACCCGGCGGTCAAGCAACGTGCGATTTCAGCCACGTCGGCTGAGCGATGCCTGCCAAGCCTGGGCGGTGGAGGCAGGCAGCGTCATACGTGTGACCGTGGCCACGGGGTGGTCTGTGGCGGCCCGGATCGGCGAACCGGCGGGCGGCTCGTTCCTGGGGGAGTCGGGTCGCTCAGGCCGTCCGTGCCACCGGCACCACCACCGGCGCCCCGTCCGAGCTCGCCGTGAGGATCTCCGACTCGATGCCGTACAGCTCGCGGACGAGGGCCGTGTCGACGACCTCCTGGGGTGGGCCGGAGGCGACGATGCGGCCGGCGCGCATGGCGACGAGGGTGTCGGCGTAGCGGGCGGCGGCGGCCAGGTCGTGGACGACCATGACGATGGTGCGGCCCTCGGCGGCGACCTGGCGGACCAGGTCCAGGACCTCGACGGCGTGGCCGATGTCGAGGGCGCTGGTGGGCTCGTCCAGGAGGACGATCGGGGTTTCCTGGGCGAGGGCCATGGCGAGCCAGCATCGCTGGCGCTGGCCGCCGGAGAGCTGGTCCAGGCGGCGGCCGGCGAGGGTGGCGGTGCCGGTGGCGTGCAGGGCCGTGGTCACCGCGCGTTCGTCCTCGCGGGACCACTGGCGGAACAGGCCCTGGTGGGGGTGGCGGCCATAGCGAACGAGTCCTGCCACCGTGACCGCTTCGGGCGCCTGCGGGGACTGGGGGAGGAGGGCGATGCGGTGCGCCGCGGCGCGCTGGCGGAGCTTCCAGACGTCGGCGTCGCCCGCGAGCACCCGGCCGGAGGCCGGTTCGTGCAGGCGCGCCATGGAGCGCAACAGGGTGGACTTGCCGCAGCCGTTGGGGCCCACGATGGCGACGACCTGGCCGGAGGGCACGGTGAGGTCGACGCCGTTCACGGCGGTGTGACCGGCGTAGCCGGCCGTGAGCTGTTCGACGCGGAGTTCCATACGGGAGGCGCCTCTCGGGTGTGCGGACTCTCTCACCCCTTGCCGAGTGGGCATAAGGTAAGGCTAACCTTATCCCTTGCTGGATTCCGGCGGGGAGCCGGTCCCGGGCCGAGGGCGCGTTCCGGGGCAGAGTACGCCCCGGGAGCCCGCTATCGGCTGGCTCTGGAGGTGTCTGGGCGGGGCGCATGAGGAGCCGGCTGCCGCGTGGGCTCGCGCCGGGGAGCCGGCCGATGCGCGTCGCCTCAGGCTGAAGAGACGGTCGCCGCGAAGTCCGCCGCCGTCCACGCCATCGCCACGGCTCCCTCCAGTAGCGCCCGCTCGGCCTCAGGGGAGGCCGCCGCGTCGGCGAACTCGGGCTGGTGGGGGCCGCAGGCGCCGCTGCCGATGTCCAGGACGGGGTGGATGGAGGGGACGGCACGGGAGACGTTGCCCATGTCCGTGCAGGCGAAGGGCGGGCGGTCGGACGGTTCCGGGCGGCCGAGGGCGCGCGCGTTGGCCCGCCATAGGGCGGTGAGGGCCGGGTCGCCACGGAAGTCGAGGTAGTCGGGCGCGGTCTGCTCGATGGTGACCTCGCAGCCGATCGCCAGGGCGCCGGCGCGGAAGCACGCCTCCAGGCGCTGCCGTACCTCGCGCAGTTCCTCGGCGGTCGGGGTGCGGATCTCGTACGCGGCGGTGGCGCGCTCCGGGATGGCGTTGGCCGCCGTGCCCGCGCCGGTGGTGATGCCGTGCACCCGCCACTCCGGGCGGAGTTGGTGCCGCAGCAGGCCGATGGCGACCTGGGCGACGGTGAGGGCGTCGGCGGCGTTGCGGCCCTCGTGCGGGTTCATGCTGGGGTGGGCGGAGCGCCCGGTGTACGTGACGGCGAGGGTGCTCAGCGCGTACGAACGGAAGTCGGCCACCTCGAACGGGCACGGGTGCACCATCATCGCCGCGTCCACCCCCGCGAACGCCCCGGCCTCCAGCATCAGCGCCTTGCCCGCGCCGCGCTCCTCGGCCGGTGTGCCCAGGACGCGGACGGTCAGGCCGAGTTCGGACGCGTACGGGGCCAGGCCCAGGGCCGCGCCCACCCCGGCCGCCGCGATGAGGTTGTGGCCGCAGGCGTGGCCCAGGCCCGGCAGCGCGTCGTACTCGCAGACCAGGGCCACGGTGATGGGGCCGTCGCCGATCGTCGCCTCGAAGGCCGTGTCCAGACCGTACGCGGGCGCCGTCACCGTGAAGCCGTGCTCGCGCAGGACCTCGGCGCACCAGTTCGCCGCGCGGTGCTCGGTGAAGGCCGTCTCGGGGTGGGCGTGGATGCGGCGGCTGAGGGTGAGGAGGGTGGGTTGGTGGGTGCGGATGTGGGTGCGGATGGCTGTTTTGAGGGTGCTCTCGGTGGCGGTTTTGATGCGGTTCGACGGTGCTTCCGAGAGGGAGGCGGTTTTCGGGGCGGGGTTGGGGATGGTCATGGTTTCTCCGGGGGAGGGGGCGGGGGAGGGGTGTCGCCGGGTGGGGCGTCCTTTTGGTGAGGGTTTTGGCGTTGCCTGCGGCTATTGGTGGGTCGTGTGGGGTTTCGGGCGTTGGGGGCCTGCGTATCGGGTGAGGGTCTGTCTGACGCGCCGAGAGGTAGCTTAGGCTTACCTAAGTCGCGCTGGTCATGCGGTGCGGCCGGGAGTTTTCGTCGGCCGGTGCCGGCATCGGTGCCGGTGGCGGTGGCGTACGGCGGTTGGTTCGTCCGCGCCGCGCCGTGCCGTGCGGCGCCCGCGTGCTCCGGCCGGACGGAGTGCGAGGGGCGAGGCCGTTCGATGCCGCGCGCCGAGCCCCGTGAAGCGCGCCGGGTCGCGGCGGAGCTCGCCGAGCCGCGCCGAACCGCCACCCCGAAGAACGAACTGGAGAAGTGACGACGATGAGTGACGCGCCCGCCAACCCCTTCGACGCCGATGCCGACGCCGACGGGGAGTTCCTCATTCTGACCAATGCCCCCGGCCGGTATTCGCTGTGGCCGCGGTTCGCCGACGTGCCCCAGGGGTGGCGGGCCGTCCATGGTCCGTGTGGGCACCAGGAGGCGCTGGAGTGGGTCGTCGCGCAAGGGGACGGCCTGGCGGTGGGTGGCGCGCGGGGTGCCGGGTTCGGTGGGGGAAGCACCGTCGCCGTCTGAAAGCTGCCATGGGGGCTTCTCGAAGCTGCCGGATGGCCGTCTGAAAGCCGCCATGGGGGTGTCTTGAAGCTGCCAGGTGGCCGTCTGAAAGCTGCCACGGAGGCGTCTCGGAGCTGCCGCATGGCTGTCTGAAAGTCGTCGAAAGGCAGCCTCAAGGCTGACTGGAGTTGCGCGAAAGCCGTCCGAAAGCCCTCTGGAGTCGCCTGGGGGTGCTCGCGGGGCGCCTGAAGGCGCCGGGAGGCCGTCGGGCGGACCACCCGCCCCCGCCTGCGGCTGGGCAACCCGGGGACATTAGGTTAGGCTCACCTAACAAACGTGGAGGTCCACTCATGTCTGAGCACATACCGGACGGTCGCGGCGAGTTCGCCGGCCGCACCGCCCTCGTGACCGGCGCCGGTCAGGGGATCGGCGCCGCCGTCGCCGAGAAACTGGCCGACCTGGGCGCGCGGGTGGCCGCCACCGACCGGAGCGTGGCGGGCGCCGAGGAACTCGCCCGCCAGTGGGAAGCGCGCCAGGCCAAGGAGGACCCCGCCGACCGGTCCCCGGGCTCCCTGACGGCGTACGCCCTGGACGTCACCGACCGCCAGGCCGTGGACGCCTGCGTGGAGCGCGTCGAAGACGAACTGGGCCCGCTGGACCTGCTGGTGAACGTCGCGGGCGTGCTGCACACCGCCCCCGTCGCCGAGCTGACCGACGAGGACTGGGCGCACACCTTCGCCGTCAACACCACCGGCGTCTTCCAGGTCTCCCGCGCCGTCACCTCGCGGATGGCCGAGCGCCGCCGCGGCTGCGTGGTGACCGTCGGCTCCAACGCGGCCGGCATCCCGCGCACCGGCATGGCCGCGTACGCCGCGTCCAAGGCCGCCGCCACCATGTTCACCAAGTGCCTCGGCCTGGAGCTGGCCCGCAGCGGCGTCCGCTGCAACATCGTGGCCCCCGGCTCCACCGACACCGCCATGCAGCGCGCCCTGTGGACCGGGGACACGGCCCCCGACTCGGTGCTCTCCGGCGACCTGGGCACCTACCGGACCGGCATCCCCCTCGGCCGGATCGCCGACCCCGAGGACATCGCCGACGCGGTGGCCTTCCTGGCCTCCGACCGGGCCCGCCACATCACCATGCAGGAGCTGTACGTCGACGGCGGCGCGACCCTGCGCTGACCGGCGTCCCCGCGCGGCTCCCCCAAGCCGCGGCGCACCCGTAGTCCCGTACCCCCTCGACCCCCGCGACCGTCAAGAGACGGCCACCGCCCGAGAATTGGAGCTTCCGTGTCGACGGCACCCGAAGTCGCCACGCACGTCCCCGTGGCCGACGCGGCCCACCCCGCCGTAGGAGCGGCCACCGCCCTGCTGGACGCCTACACCCCCGGCGACCGCTTCCTCGCCACCCCCACCCGCACGCTGCTCGGGTACGGCACCCACACCGAGGTGCCGCACGGCGACGCGCCGCTGAACCAACGGGTGGACCGGACGCTGACCGCCGCCCGCGACGCCGGCCACCCCGCGCCCGTCGTGATCGGCGCGGTGCCCTTCGACCAGACCGCGCCCGCCGCGCTCGCCGTCCCCCGGGACCTGCGCCAGGCGCCGCCGCTCACCGCGGACCCGCTGATCGCGCTGCCCACCGAGACGCCGCGCGCCGCGGACTGGGAGATACGCCCGGTCCCCGCGCCGGAGGAGTACGGGGCGGGCGTGGCCCGCGCGGTGAAGCGGATGTGGGACGGCGAGTTCAGCAAGGTCGTACTGGCCCGCACCCTCGAACTCTCCTCCCGGGAACCGCTCGACACCCCCGCCATGCTCCAGCGCCTGGCCCGCCGCGACCCCTCCGGCTACACCTTCGCGCTGCCCACCGGCCCGGCCCGCACGCTGCTCGGTGCCAGCCCGGAGCTGCTGGTGTCCCGCCGCGGCGACCGGCTCGTGGCCAACCCGCTGGCCGGTTCCACGCCGCGCAGCGACGACCTCGCCGAGGACGTCCGCCGCGCCGCCGCGCTCCTCCAGTCGGCCAAGGACCTGCACGAACACGCCGTCGTCGTGGACGCCGTGCACCAGGCCCTGGCCCCGTACTGCGCGACGATCGAGGTTCCCGCGACGCCCACCCTCGTTCGCACCGCCACGATGTGGCATTTGTCGACGACGGTCACCGGCACCCTCGCCGCGCCGGAGACCTCCGCGCTGGAACTGGGCATGGCGCTGCACCCGACCCCCGCCGTCTGCGGCACGCCCACCGACCTCGCGCGCGAGGTCATAGAAGAGACGGAGCCGTTCGACCGGGGCTTCTTCACCGGCATGATCGGCTGGGGAGACGCCGACGGCAACGGCGAGTGGGTCGTCACCATCCGCTGTGCCGAGGCCGAGGAGCGGCGGCTGCGCCTGTACGCGGGGGCGGGGATCGTCGCCGCGTCCGAGCCGGAGGCGGAGACCGCCGAGACCGCCGCCAAGTTCCGCACGTTCCTGAGCGCGGTCGGGGCCGAGCTGTGACGGCGACCGAGACCGACGACTCTCCCGCGCCAGTGACCGTGACCGACGACTCTCCCGCGCCAGTGGCCTCCCCTGTGCCGGAAACCCCTCTCGTACCAGAGACTTCTCCCGTGACTGACGCACCAACTGTTACCCACGCATCGACTGCCACCGAAGCATCGGCCGTGCCCGACGCCTCGTCCGCCACCGGCGCCACCCCGGCGTCCGGCGCCGCCGTCGACCCCAAGGACCTCGCGCCCACCTGGCCCGACGAGTTCGCCGAGCGCTACCGCGCCGCCGGCTGGTGGCGCGGCGAGACCTTCGGCGGGATGCTCCGCGACCGCGCCGCCGCACACCCGGACCGGATCGCCATCGTGGACCCGGCCGGCGACCGCCGCTGGAGCTACGCCGAACTGGACCGGCGGGCCGACCGCCTGGCCGCCGGGTTCCTGGCGCGCGGCATCGCCAAGGGCGACAAGGTGGTGGTCCAGCTCCCGAACGTCGCCGAGTTCTTCGAGGTGATCTTCGCGCTGTTCCGGATCGGCGCGCTGCCGGTCTTCGCGCTGCCCGCGCACCGCGAGACGGAGATCCGCTACTTCTGCTCGTTCACCGAGGCCGCCGGGTACGTCATCCCGGACGAGCACGGCGGTTACGACTACCGGGCGCTCGCCGCGTCCGTACGGGCCGAGGTCCCCACCCTGCGGCACGTCTTCGTCGTCGGCGACCCGGGCGAGCGGGACGGCTTCGAGGCGCTGGCCGACGTCGCCACCGAACCGGTGACGATCGACGGGCCCGCCCCGGACGACCTGGCCTTCCTCCAGCTCTCCGGCGGCAGCACCGGCATCCCCAAACTGATCCCGCGCACCCACGACGACTACATCTACTCGCTGTGGGGCTCCAACGAGCACTGCGCTGTGGACGAAGACAGTGTCTACCTGTGCGCGCTGCCCGCCGCGCACAACTTCCCGCTGTCCTCGCCGGGTTCGCTGGGCGCCCTGTACGCCGGGGCACGCGTGGTGCTCAGCCCGGCGCCCACGCCCGATGTCGCCTTCCCCCTCATCGAGCGGGAGCGCGTCACCATCACGGGCGTGGTGCCGCCGGTCGCCCTGATCTGGACGGAGGCCGCGGCCAACACCACCGCCGACCTGAGCAGCCTGGAAGTGCTGCTGGTGGGCGGCGCCAAGTTCAGCGAGGAGGCGGCCCGCCGGGTGCGGCCCGCGCTCGGCTGCACCCTCCAGCAGGTCTTCGGCATGGCCGAGGGGCTCGTCAACTACACGCGGCTGGACGACCCCGAGGAGATCATCGTCACCACCCAGGGGCGGCCCATCTCCCCGGACGACGAGGTCCGCGTCGTGGACGACGAGGACAACGACCTGCCCGTCGGCGAGACCGGCCACCTCCTGACCCGCGGCCCGTACACCATCCGCGGCTACTGGAACGCCCCCGAGCACAACGCCCGCTCCTTCACCGAGGACGGCTTCTACCGCACCGGCGACATCGTGCGGCTCACGCCGACCGGGCACCTGGTCGTCGAGGGCCGCGCCAAGGACCAGATCAACCGGGGCGGCGAGAAGGTCGCGGCCGAGGAGATCGAGAACCACCTCCTGGCCCACCCCTCCGTGCACGACGCCAACGTCGTCGCCGAGCCCGACCCCTACCTCGGCGAACGCACCTGCGCCTACGTCATCCTGCGCGAGGGCGCCGAGCCGCTGAAGCCGATCGCCGTCAAGAAGTTCGTCCGCGAACGCGGGCTGGCCGCCTACAAGGTGCCCGACCGCGTGGTGTTCGTGGACGCCTTCCCGCAGACCGGCGTCGGCAAGATCTCCAAGAAGGACCTGCGCGCCGAATCCGCCCGGGCGGCCGGGGGCCCGTCCCCGTCCTCCTGAGCTGCCGCGGAACGGGGGCGGGGAGCCCGCGTCGTCGCCCGCCGCCTTGACGGCGCCGCGGCCGGCGGCTCGTTCCCGCCCCCGTACGCCCGCCCCGTCCCCCCTCCCACCCTCACCCGATCCGTACGAAGGACCCCGCACCATGGCCCTCCCCGCCGTCGCCCCGTATCCGATGCCGGCCCCCGCCGACCTGCCCGCGAACCGGGTCGACTGGACGGTGGACCCCGACCGGGCCGTCCTGCTCGTCCACGACCTGCAAAACCACTTCCTGACGGCGTACGACACCCAGGCGTCCCCGATCACCGAACTCCTCGCCAACGTCGCCACGCTCAAGAAGGAGGCCGGCCGCCTGGGCGTCCCCGTCCTGTACACCGCCCAGCCCGGCGGCCAGACCCCCGAACAGCGCGGCCTCCAGCAGGACTTCTGGGGCCCCGGCCTGCCCGCCGACCCGCACGCCGAGGCGATCGCCGAGGCCGTCGCCCCCGGGCCGGACGACGCCGTCGTCACCAAGTGGAAGTACAGCGGGTTCGTCCGCACCGACCTCGCGGACCGGCTCCGCGAGATGGGCCGCGACCAGCTCGTCATCACCGGCGTCTACGCCCACATCGGCGTCCTGATGACCGCCGCCGACGCCTGGATGCGCGACCTGCGCGCCTTCGTCGTCGCCGACGCGGTCGCCGACTTCTCCGCCGAGGAGCACGCGATGGCGCTGCGGTGGGCCGCGGGGCGGTGCGCGGTGGTCACGACCACGGAGGGTGTCTTCGCGGGGAAGTGAGGGGGCGGGGAAAGGATTCCTCCTCGCGAACGGAACAAAGGGGGAGTGAGGGGCCGGGTCCGCAAGCGGGCCCGCCCGTCCGCCGACGCGCCGCCGTCCCGGGCCGCGAGACCGTCCGGGGACGGCGGCGCATCGGCTTGCGGTGCCCGGCCGCCGCTGCTAGCCATGGGTCGGGGCTTCGCGCGTACGGAGCGCGTTGCCCGGGGCGCCGCCCACCGAACCGACGCCATATGAGGCGGTCTTGGCCTGGACGGTGGAGACCGTGGGCGGGGCCCGTCCCGCCGCCCGAGGGGGCGCGGCGCGAACGGGGAGAACGCCATGGCGACGCGAAGCCGATTGATCGCCGACCGATACCGCCTGGCCAGAAGGCTCGGTGTGGTCGAGGGCAGAACACTGTGGCTCGCCCGGGACGAGGATCTGGGTGACGACGTGACGCTCACGGAATTCCCGCCGCCCTCCCACGCCGGGGCCCCGGACCCGGCCGGGCACAGCGCCCGCGTACGGGCCTGGGCCGAGGACGTCGGCCGGCTGCGGGAACACCCTGGCATCGTCGGTGTGTACGGGGCGGTCGAACACGAGGGAACGCCGTGGGTGGTGACGGCGCACGTTCCCGAGGCCGTCGATCTGTGGACCCGCGTGCGGCGCACGGGCGGACTGCCGCCGGAGGAGATCGGCCGCGTCGCCTCGGCGATCCTGGACGCGTTGTCGGCCGGCCACCACATGGGCGTCCTCCACCGCGCGCTCAGCCCGTCCGCGGTGCTGCTCGCTCCGGACCCGGAAGGCGGTCCGTACGGGCGGGTGCTGCTCACCGGTTACGGCATGGGGCCGGGACCGGGTGCCGAGGAGGACGTCGCGGACGACACACCCGAGCGGGCGACCGCCCTCGGCTTCCGCGCGCCCGAGTGCGTGCGCTCGTCGGCGCACGCCGCGTCCCCGGCGAGCGATCTCTTCTCCTTGGGGGCCGTGCTGTATGCCGCCGCCGAGGGGCACGGGCCGTTCGCCGGGCGGGACGCCCGCACGGTGGAGGAGGCGCTGCTGCACGCCACTCCCGCGCCGCCGGAGCGGGCGGGTGAACTGGCGTCTTTGATCCGGCAATTGCTGATCAAGGACCCCATGCGGCGGGCGACGGCCGGAACGGTGCGGCGCGCGCTCGACGAGGCGCGGGGGGACCTCGGAGCGGGGCCGCCGGACGAGCCGGCGGGCCCGAAGGCACCAGGCCCTGAACCGCCGCGTCAGGGGCCGCAGGTGACCCACGTCCCGGCCGAATCGGCATCTGAAGGCCCGGACGAGGCACCTGACGCAGCCACCGCCACGGCCCCCGGGCCGATACTGCCGACGGACCGAACGGATACGGCCACCGGCCCCTGGTGGCGGCGCGGACGCCGGCGGTTGGCGGTTTTGCTCGCCGCCGTGGCAGTTGTCGTGCTGGGTGGCGGTGCGGCGGCGGTGGCGGTTTTCGTCGTCGGGGATTCCGACGGGTCCGGCGACGGGACCGGTGAGGGCAAGGCCCCGGCGGCTTCCCGCTCCGCGTCGTCCCCCGCCGGGGGAAGCGGTTTCCCGTACGGGTCCACGGTCGGGCTCACCACGGCGCTCACGCCCGGCGACTGCCTGCGGGCGGTGTGGACCGGGGCCGTCCTGAAGTCGGTGCCGAACGTGGGCGTGGTGGACTGCGTACGCGAGGAGACCAACGCCCAGGTCGTGGCGACCCTCGCGTTCCCCGACGCCCGGAGCGCCCGCGACCAGGCACCGGCCCAGTGCACCCAGCAGGCCGCGTCCGTCGCCGGACGGCTTCCGGACGCCGGGACGTACGCGCTGGTCCCGACCGACGAGGGGTTCGCCGCGGCCCGCCGCAGCGCCGCGTGCCTGGTGGCCGGGCGGCACATCCCCTTCAACGGGGAGGTCGGGCGCTTCCGGGACACCGGCATCGACCTCAACCTCCAGCAGATGTCGGTGGGTGACTGCTGGACGTACAAGGAAGCGCCGGAAAAGACCTTCAAGGCGCTCCTGGGGCCCTGCACGCAGCCGCACACCGACCAGGTCGTGGGATTCGTGCGGGCGCCGAGCGGTATGAGCGACAAGAAGACGCTGGAGACCGCCAACGATCTGTGCGGCAACCGGTTCGGCGCGGCCTGGGCGCCAGGCGGCGACCGCGCCCTGGCCGGGCACGTCGTCACCGGCGACTGGTGGAACGCCGGGTTCCGCGAGGTGATCTGCACGGTCGGACGGTCGGACGGCAAGAGCACCGGCGAGGTCTTCCGGCCCGTCGGGTCGACGGATGCGACGCAGCGCTGAGGGGCGCCCGCGCGTCCGGCGGAGCACTCCGTCGAAGGAACGGCAACGGGGGCGGCGCACAGCGCGTCCCACGAGGGCACCAAGAACAACGAACGGGGGACGGAATGGACAAGACGGCCGGGCAGGACCCGGGCCACAGCGACGCCACGCGGTTGCTGTGCGTCGCCGCTTACGTCGATGCCGCGTTCCGGCGCCAGGTGATCGAGGAACTGGTGGAGCACGAGGAGCGCCCGGTCGCCCCGTCCATCGGCTGCGACATCGTCCCCGTCCTCGCCCACGCCTTGCGCGCCCGTCGCGGGGAGGCGCTGGCCGGGCTGGGCGCCGCGGTGGTGTGGGGCGGCTTCGCCGCCGCGGCCGCGCACTACGCGGCCGACGGCTACGGGGTGCGCGGCACGGCGTTGGCCGCGATTGTCTACGCCTCGGCGAGCGCGGTCATGTGGCAGGAACGCTCCTTGGTGCAGGGGCACGGCGTCTACGACTGGGGCCGCGCCGCCAGGAACCGGGGCAGACCACCCGCGGGCCCCTACCGGCTGGGCCGCCTGCTGCCGGTCCTGCCGCGGGCAGTGCTCCTGTGGTACTGGGCGGTGACAGTCACACTCGTGGTCCGTCCTGAAGCCCGGTGGTCCGCGCTCGTCTTCCCGCTGGTGTTGGTGGTGCCGGTGGCAACCCACCAGGTGTGGGTGGACAGGGTGCTGCGGAAGGAACTGAGCCGCGAGGCGTTCGCGCGGGCGGGACGCCGTCCGCTGCCGGACACCCGCCGCTACCGGCGGCTGCGTGAGGCCATCGACCGCGAGCAGTTCTCCCCGCTGGCCGTCTACGCGCCCGCCCGGCCGCTGGTGGGCTTCGGCCTGACCTACGACGCTTGGTCCTTCGCGCTGGAACTGGAGCCCAAGAAGAGGCAGGAGGACGGCACCGCTCCGGCAGCGCCCGCCCGTCTGACCAACCGCGAGGTGCTGGACCTGATCCGCCCCCAAGTGGCGGGGCTGCGGGCGCCGGGCGCGGTGCCCGGCCGGGACCGGCTTCGGCAATTGAGGGTGGACGAGTTCGTGTGCCTGCCCGCCCGGACGGCACGCGACATGGCGACGAGCGCGGGCGGCGTCGGACGGAACGCGCGGGACCCGGCGCTGCGCGAGCCCGACCGCCTCCGGGAGACCCTGCGCCGGGCGGTCGACGACGACGGCGAGGGGCGGCGCCACTTCCTGCGGGTGCGGGTCGACTCCTGGGACGGCCAACTCATGGTGACCGTCCTGGTCCGGGTGCACACGCAGGGCGGCATGCTGGTGCTGGAGGTGACGCCGTTCGTGCTGCCACCGGTGCGGGAGCACTACGAAGTGCTGGCCGACGCCGCGTCACGTCGCGGCCGGGAGCCGGTCGGCGCCGCGCTCCGCGCCCTGGCGTCCGGTCCGGCCTCCTCGTTCGCGGCCCTGCTGGCGCTCCCGCTCACCGTGGCTGTTTCGTGCCGGACGTGGCTGTCCCGCCCCGCCCACGAACCTCCGGACGGGCCCCTGCTCTCGGTCCGAGAACTGGGCAGCGCCGAGCAGGTGACGCTCTTCCACGAGATGGACGTCAGCCGCTACGTCAAGACGGTGCAGGACCGGATCGCCCACGGCGTCCTGGAGGTGCTGCGCGCCAAGGGCTACGACACCGGCGAGTTCGAGCAGCAGATCGTCAACGTGGAGCGCGGCGGCATCTTCGTCGGGGCCATGAGCGGCGGCGTCGCCTCCACCGGCGAGCGGGCCACCATCACCCAGCAGGGAGGGGAGCATCGTGGACGCGGTGGACGGAGCTAGCCGGGCGACGGCGGACGGAGCCGGCCGGGGCGCCGCGGACCATGGGCGGCCCGGTGACCGGGAACGACCCGCGGAGAGCCCGGACCACGGGCGCGGTCCGCTCGGTGGAAGCGAACGGACCGCGGACGACGCCCGGCGAACGGTGCCGGCGGGCGGCATTCAGGTAGGCGGTTCGGTGACCGGCGGGGTGCTCAGCACCGGACCGGATGCCCGGATCACCTACCGCGTCGCTGTCGAAGCGCCGGACGCGGAGCGGCTGCTGGCCGCCGTCCGCGCGCTGCGGGAAGCCCTGCGCCCGGACGGACCTGTCGTCGCAGGAGCCGCGCGCGGCCCCGCCGTGCCCGTGCCCGGGGTGCCGGACGCGGAAGGTGCGGACGACGCGGACGACGCGGATGACGCGGGGGAGGGCGGGGCCTCCGACGACCTCACCGCCCTGGACGACGAACTCGCGGCGGCCGAGGCGGAGGCCGAACGGACCGGTGACCTGGCCCCCGAGCGCCGGCGCCGGCTGCGGGACCGGCTGGAGCTGGGAGCGACCGCCCTCGCGGCGAGCGCTTCGGTGGCGGCGCTGGCGGAGTCGCTGGCGCATCTCCTATAGGAGCGTCGGTCTGGGGCGCGTCACCTTGAGGAGCGTCGGTTTGGGGCGCGTCACCTTGAGGAGCGTCGGTCTGAGTCGCGTCACCTTGAGGAGCGTGAGCCTGGGGCGCGTCACCTTGAGGTGCGTGAGCCGTAAGCCCACGCGTGGACGCATCGGTCGCGAGCCATCGCGACGGAGACGCGTCAGCCGCAAGCCGTCACCAAAGGCCACGCCGCCACGAGCGGCCTACGCACCCCCACCTCGCGGCCCCCAGGCCACCCGGTCCGCGCGGGCCGCTCGGCGGCCGAGTCTTCCGCGGGCCACCTGGACGGCCAGGCTGTCCATGATGATGCGGCTGCTCATCAGGGCCGTCTGCTCGGCCCAGTCGTAGGGGGGCGAGCACTCGACGACCTCAATGCCCGCGAGCCCCGGTTCGGAGACCAGCCGGATCAGGTTGAGCGCCTCCCGGGGCAGCAGGCCGCCGGGTTCCGGCCAGCCGGTGCCGGGGACGAAGCCGGCGTCGAGCACGTCGATGTCGAAGGACAGGTACACCGCCGAGGCGTCCTTCCACGCCACCTCCAGGGCGGTTTCCGCCACCTTCTCCACCCCGACGCGTTCCACGTCGTTGACGGTGATGATCGTGGTGCCGCGCTCCCGGCCGACCTTCACGCCGGGGCGGGGGGCCTGCCAGCCGCCGATGCCGATCTGGACGAGGTTGGTGGCCGGGGCGTTCGGGATGTTGTTGGCGTGGAACCACGGCGTGGTGTTCATCCGCTCGTCCAGGTCGGTCTCCTGGGTGTCCACGTGCCGGTCGAAGTGGATGATGCCGATGTTGCCGCCGACGTGCGGCGCCATGCCGCGGACCGTCGGGAAACCGATGGAGTGGTCGCCGCCGATGACGACGGGGATCACGCCCTGGCTCACCACGTGGGCCATGGCCTGGCTGATCTGGTCGAAGGACTTCTCGATGTTGCCGGGGATGGTGAACACGTCCCCGATGTCGACCAGGTTGAGCTGCTCGCGCAGATCCACGCCGAGTTCGTAGCAGTAGGTGCCGAACAGGTTCGTGCACCGTCTGATGCCGCGCGGGCCGAAGCGGGTGCCGGGCCGGTACGTCGCGCCGGAGTCCAGCGGCACGCCGAAGACGGCCACCTCCGCGTCGCCGATCTCGCGCACGTCCTCGACGAACGGGCACTTCAGGAAGGTCCCCGTCTCGCCGGCGAAGTGCGGGAGTTCACCGCGGGCGAAGGTGGGGATCGTCCGGTCGGTGAGGGTGGGCGCTCCCGGCAGCCCGTGGGCGAGGGAACGTTCGGTCTCCTCCTCGCGCCGGAAGGTGGCGAGCCGGGCCTCGCGCCGCTGCGCCCAGGAACCCTCGCGGTTCACCAGGACGGAGCCGTCGCCGTCGGGGTCGGCACCGATGTCGTCGGGGTGCGCGGTGATGCCGTCGGGATCGGGGGTGTTGCCGTCCCGGGCCGTGGCGTGGGGGGTGTCGCGGTCGCTCATGGCTGACCTCCGGGGAAGCTACCCGTCCGCGGGCCGGGACCCGCGGGGAGACGCCCTGATCCGCTCGGCGTCGTCCGCCGCGCCCCGCGTCCGGCCGGCGCCCAGGTCCTGTCGGAAAGTGGCGCTGTCCGTATCGGTCCGTGCTCTCGTGCCCCGTCCTTCCATTCGGGCACCGCGACGGCCACCCCGCAACTTCGCCTCGCGACGGCCGCCACGTGCACCGCCCGGCTCACGGAGCGTGGCCACCGCCGGACGGCATGGCGGTCCGGGGACGGGCCGTTCCTGCCATCGGTGTGGCAGTCGTCATGGGCGGTTTCTGCCGTCGGGTTGGCAGTCGTCATGGGCGGTTTCTGCCGTCGGGTTGGCAGTCGTCATGGGCGGTTCCTGCCATTGGGGTGGCAGTCATTACGTGCCGTTCCTGCCACCCGGGGTGGCAGCAGTCGCGGGCCGTTCCAGCCACCGGTCAGGCGACGGTCACGGGCCGTTCCTGCCATCGGGTCGGCAGTCGTTACGGGCGGTTTCTGCCGTCGGGGTGGCAGTCATTACGGGCCGTTCCCGCCACCCGGGCTGGCAGCCGTCACGCACCGTTCCCGCCACCGGGCCGGCAGCCGTCACGGGCCGTCCCTGCCATCGGACAGGCACCCGTCACCGACCCGTTCCGGCCGCGACGCCGCCCATATTCCTACCTGTCGGCACCTTGATCGGACAGTGAGACTGGCGTGATGGCGCG
This sequence comes from Streptomyces sp. NPDC003077, assembly GCF_040611095.1. NCBI lineage: Bacteria > Bacillati > Actinomycetota > Actinomycetes > Kitasatosporales > Streptomycetaceae > Streptomyces > Streptomyces sp. NPDC003077. Next base: position 67,815 of record NZ_JBEXNM010000027.1, read on the forward strand.
TCCACGACACGGCTCTTACACCCCAGGAGAATGATCGGTAGCTTCAGATCTTGTTCTGGCCGAACCACACAGAACCACGCAGTCGAGTGCCGCGGTGGAGCGATGCGCGCAGGAACGCCGCACACCGGCCCGACTGTTCCTTACTGGTGTCCCTTTCTGGCTGACCGACCCGAGAGATTCCGGAGGCGACCAGCATGTGTAGGATCTTCGGCTCCTTCGCCGCCAAATCCACCGGCGCCGAGCTGGCCACGGTGTCCGCGCGGCAGCGCCACGGCGGCCCCGACGCCCGCGGACTGCGCACTGGACAGGGGTGGGCCCTGGGCTGCGACCGGCTCGCCGTCACCGACCCCGCACGCGGCAGCCAGCCTTATCGGCTGCGCACCGCGCCCGGCATCGTGGCCGTGCTCAACGGCGAGATCTACAACCATCGTGAGCTGCGCCGGCGTCTGACCGTCCGGGGGCACCGCTTCCCGGACGCCTGCGACGGCACCTTGTTGCCCGCCCTGTACGCCGAGTACGGCCCGGCCTTCGCCGAACATCTCGACGGGATGTTCGCCATCGCCGTGATCGACCTGCGGTCCGGGCCACGGCTCGTCCTGGCCGTCGATGACATGGGCATGAAACCCCTGCACTACCACGTGTCCCCCGACGGTGCCGTGCGCTTCGCCTCCGAGATCCCCGCGCTGCTCGCCTTCGACGGCGTACCGGGCGATCCGCGCGAGGAAGCGCTCGACACCGTTCTCGCCACCGGAACGCCCTTCGGCACCGAGACGGCGCTGCGCGGCATCCGGATCCTGCCACCCGGCGCCACCGCCGTGGCAGTTTCCGGCGAGGGGTTGCGGGTACGTCGCCGGGCGCCGCGCGCGGGGGAGGCGGTCGCCTTACGGGAGACGGACGGCACGGATGGCACGGACGCGCACGGCGTGCGCGAGACGCTGGCCCACGAGGTGCGGCGGTTGCTGCGCGCCGACGTCCCGGTGTGCGCCGTCACCAGCGGCGGCCTGGACTCCGGCCTGGTCACGGCGCTGGCCGCCCGGGAGGCCAGGGAGGCCGGCACCGGGCCGCTGCACACCTTCCACCTGACCTACCGCGGGCGCTGGCCGTACGCCGAACACGGCTTCGCGCGCTCCGTCGCCCGGCAGTCCCGCACCGTCCACCACCAGGTGGAGGTCAAGCCGGCGGACCTGGCGACCCTGCTCACCCGCACGGTCGCCCGGCTCGGCCAGCCGCACGCCGATCCGGTCGCGCTGAGCACGTACGCGCTGTTCCGCGCGGTGCGCGAGGCCGGGTTCACCGTCGCACTGACCGGTGACGGCGCGGACGAACTCTTCGGCGGTTACGAACGGGTGCGCGCCGCGTGCGCCGCCCCTGCCGACGCCGACTGGGCCGCCACGTACGCCGACGCCCTGTCCGCCGTCCCCCGGTTGCTCCGCTCCTGGCTCTACACCCCCGCCTACCGCGCGTTCATCGCCGAACGCGGCTCGGCCAGCGACCGGATCACCGCCGAACTGCGGGCCGCCCGCGGCGACCGGCTCACCGCGCTCACCGCCTTCGAGACCCGGTGGCGGCTGCCCGCCTACCACCTGCGGCGCGTCGACCACCTGAGCATGGCGTGGGCGGTGGAGGCCCGGTTGCCCTTCTGCCAGCCCTCGGTGGCCGCGCTCGCGGGCCGGCTGCCGAACGCCGCCCGCACGGGCAAACGCGCGCTGTACGAGGCCGGGACGGGCCTGTTGCCGAACACCGTGCTGCACCGCCCGCAACAGCCGTTCACCCTCCCGCTGACCGCCATGATGGCGCCCGGCGGCCCGCTCTTGCCGACGGTGCGCGAACTCCTCGCCCCGTCCCGGCTCGCGCGCGACGGACGCCTGTACCCCGACCGCGTCCAGACGCTGCTGAACCGCCAGGCCACCAACCCGTCGGACGCCAACGCCCTGACACTGTGGGCACTGGCCGTCCACGAGCTGTGGTCAGAGGTCGTACACGGGCTGCGGAGGCCGGTGGAACAGGCGGCGTGAGGAAGGCCCGGTCGTAAGAGGCGCGAGGGCGGGGCTGCCTGAGGGGGCCCGGTCGCAAGGCGCGCGAGGGCGGGGCTGCCTGAGGGGGCCCGGTCGCAAGGCGCGCGAGGGCGGGGCTGCTTGAGGGAGGCCCGGTCGTAAGACGCGTGGGCACGGGGCTGCCTGAGGGAGGCCCGGTCGCAAGACACGCGAGGGCGGGGCTGCCTGGGGGCGGCGCCCGCCCGGTCGTTCGGGCGATCGAGTCGTCCGGCGGTGGAACCATGTGGCCGTCGGAATCAACGGGCCGTGGCCCCGCCCGCGCACCGGGGCCGTCGGGCCGGCCGTCTTTCAGACGTGCCGGCCCTTCCGCCGTCCGGGCGCTGGGCGACGCGGGTGGTGGGCGTGCCGGTATGAGGGGTCGGCCTTCCGGGGTGGGAATTCCCGCGGCCGGTGGTAACGGCCCGCCCTGGGGCGCGGACGGTCAGTCCAGCCAGCCCAGCCGCGTCGCGCGTACGCCCGCCTCGAAGCGGCTCGACGCGCCGAGCGCCTGCATGATCTCGGAGAGCATCCGGCTGACCGTGCGCAGCGAGACGCCCAGGTTCCGGGCGATCTTCTCGTCCTTCATCCCGCACGCCAGCATCCGCAGGGCGGCGTGCTGCTGCTCGGAGAGGCCGTCGCCGCCCTTCTCCGGATGCGACACCTCGCCGTACGGCGTGGAGGTGTGCCAGCAGTACTCGTACAGCGCGAGGTAGGAGCGTACGAGCGCGGGTTCGCGGGTGTGGATGGCGCCGCGGTCGGGGCGGGCGGGATCGAGGGGAATCACGGCCCGGTGGTGGTCGACGATGACCATGTGCATCGGGATGACCGGCGACAGCCGGATCTCCACGCCCAGTTCCGCCCGATGGTCGAAGAAGGCGGCCTGGCCGGGCAGGGAGGTGAAGCGCTGGTGATAGATCGTCCGCAGCCGTACGCCCTTCGCCAGATGGCGCCGGTCGCGGTCCAGCGCCCGCTCCGGGGATTCCCGGTCCAGCGTGCTGGGGCACATGGCGGCGATCTCGTGCTGGACGGTGTTCGAGATGTCCTGGAGGACCTGCCGTATGCGGTCGCGGTCCGTGAGGAGTTCGACCTCCATCTCGGAGCGGGCGAGGGAGTCGGCCCGCAGGAACCGTTCGGCGAGGCTCTTGAGTGTGCTGTACGAGCGATCGGCCTCCGCGAGGTGGCTCTGCAGCCTCCGCTGCTCCCGCTGGAGCAGTCGCAGCAGGGCCGTCTCAGGGTCGATGACCGCCACGTGCTCCGTCCCGGTCACGGACGGAGCGCCGTTCTTGGCGGCGGGGCGGTCGGTGCGTTTGGCGCGGGCGGAGGTGATGAGTCCAAGGGCCATCAGTTCGGCCCGACATCGCTCCCGTTCGTCGGGGCTGAGCCCCATCTCGGCGACGACTTGGTCGTAACCGGAGTCCCCGCGCGCGCGAAGCTCCTGATAGAGGGTGAGGGTTAAGTCGGACGAGCGCGCACGCGTGATGCTGCCGGCGTTGCTCACGGCGTAGTGCCCCCCTTGCACGTGTTGGGCATGTCGCCTCCCATCACACCTCAGTCACAGATGAGAGGCGACGGTTCCGCCGTCGTTGATCCACTTTGTGACCCACGTCACACTCTTGTGTCAGGGGGGAATAGGAGTTCGGAGCAAAGGAGTTGCCCTCTGGGCAAGGCTGCCGGAGGTGTGTCGCGATCGGCTCGGGGGTGAGGTGTGGTTGGCCTCCGGGGCCGCGTGTGTCCGGCCGCGGGGGTGCCTCGTCGCTCGCGGTCAGCAGGTGCCGGAGCAGCACTCAAGGGCCGGCATCGGATGCGCCTCCGAGCGGTCGTCGGGGTGGCGGCTCAGGTCGGCAATTGCCCGCAAGGGGCGGGTGAGCCGGGTCCCGGAACCCTGGAATCCGTGACAGCGGAAAAACCCGACAGCCGGGTCCTTTTCGCTGAGCAGCGTCACGGCCTGGGTTTCCGCGTCGTACTCCCGCTGCTGCTCCGTGAGTGCCGCGAGCAAAAGGCTGCCGACGCAATTTCCGCGCCGCTGCGGCGACACGCACAGCCGGTACACCTCGCCCGCACCGGGGAGGGGCACGCCTCCCGCCGCCGCCCCGATCACCGTCCCGTCCGGCGTGGTGGCCACCAGCCAGCCCAGCCAGCCGGGAGCGCCGCCCGGAATTCCGGTTTCCGCCTGGATTCGGGGAAGTGAGCACTCGGCCACCAGGCGCTGGACGGCCGTCCCTTCGAGCAGGCCCGTGTAGCTGCCGCGGACGCACTCCGCGATCAGCCGGGATATCGCGCCTGCCATGGCAGGTCGCGCCGGCTGCACCTCGACGGGATGCATGGGTTCGCTACCTCTTTTCAGCGGGGTTTCTTCCAATGGTCTTCGCTCCGCCTTCGCTCCCACAGTAACCGGAAGTCGTGTGGACGTGATGGGTTCGAATAGCTGAGTCCGTACGGGAATTGCATTTTCGGTCGGGCATTTCCGCCATCGCGTCCAAAAGCCGACGCACCGTTCCTGCCTGCCCGCCCGTCCGCGTACGGGCCGCCAGTGGCAATCGCGGGGACGAAGTGCCGTGCACCGGGCTCCGCCATATCGGTGGAGAAATGGCGGATTCCGCGGTGTTTCTCGGGGAATTGGGGACGCGCGAGGCCGATTCCGGCCCCCGCGGGGGCCGTCGCGCCGTGCGGCGGCGTGGTTCCTCCTTGGTGGGTGGGCCAGGGGCTGGGGGTGGCGCCGGGGCGGGTTGGGGGGCGGAAGGGGCATGTATACCCCAGGGGTGTATGGGCCACAAGCTCTTTTCCCGCGCTTGGCAACATACCCCCGGCGGTATGTTGTCGCTCGTGCTCCGGCAGCCGGTCCGCCGGGCCCCACCCCCAGCGCAGAGGACTACGTCATGAACACGAGAGCCAGGATCGCCCTCTACGCCGCCGCGTTGGCCGCCACGTTCGGTGTCGCGTACGGCGTCGGCCGGGCCGCGGGCCCCGCCTCCGACGACGCGCCGGCGGAGCGGCGGGACGACCACGAGCGGGAACGGCGCGAGCGGGAATAGAGCGAAGGGCGCACCCATGAGGGCGCCAAGGGCCACCGGGCCGCGGACCGCGCCGCCCAGGGCGCCGGGGCCGCCCCGAGCGACTTCCGGATGCCGGGCGGCGGTTGCCTCCTCGCCCTCGGAAGGGGCTGAAGGGCGAAGGGCCCGGGCGATGCCCCGGAAGGAGCTGGGCGATGCCTCGTAAGGACCTGAGGGCCACCGGTCCGCGGCATCCGCGTACCGCTGCGGACCACCGAGGTCCGGCCCACCGCGAGGGGTAACGTGGCTTTCACCAAAAGTGATGTACCGGTACCGGTTCTCCACCGAGCCGGAATGGCGCCCTGGGGAGAGGTGGGGATATGGAACGCGTACGGGGAGCGCTCCGCGAAGCCATGAAGATCAAGGGACTGCGCGGGGCCGCCATCGTCGACTACTACAGCCGCGTCATCTTGGGCGCCATCGACGCGGGAGCCAAATTCGACCTGCACACGGCCGGCACCGGGGACACCGACGTCGTACGGGCCAAGCTGCGCACGCTGGAAAGCCTCGGCTACCCGCTGGACAGCATCGAGGACATCCTGATCACGCTCACCGACGAACACCACCTGATCCGCCCGGTGATGCAGCGCAGACTGCAGGGCATCTTCATCTACCTGGTGCTGGACCGCGACGAGAGCGAACTGCGCTCCGTACGCGAACGGCTGCGCGCCATCGAAGCCGACCTGGAGCTCTGAGCGGGCGCGGAGGCCGGTGCCGTGTGAGCGCGGAGGCCGGTGCCGCCACCGCGCGGGAGCCCGGCCCCGGTGAACACGAGGGGCCGGGCTCGGACGAGTCCGGGGAGGCCGGTGCGACGGGACGGCTGCCCCCGTGTGTTCGCCGGCGAGCGGGTCCCGGCGCCAGATCCTCAGCGCCCCCGGGACGCGGGCAGCAGGACCGAGGAGTCCGGCTCGCCCCCGACCGCGAACCCGCCCACGGCACACCGCCGTTCCAGGTCCAGGACGGTCACCCGGCCGGTCTCCAGCTCGCTGACGTAGGCGAGCGGCGCGTGCGGGTGCAGGGACACGGCCGAGGGCATCCCGTCGAGGCGAACCGTCGCGACTCGGCGCAGCCTCGCGTCGAGCAGGGTCACGGTGCGGTGGACGATGTCGGTGACGAGCAGCAGCCCGGCCGCCGCGGGCCCGGCGGCGTACACCCGCAGGGGATCGCCGCCCTCGGTGTCGTAGGTCCCGGTCACCGCCAGCGTCTCGGCGTCCATGGCGAGAACCGTCCCGGCGCCCCGCACACCGACGTACAGGGTCCGTCCGTCGTGCCCCAGGCACAGGCCTTCCGGCCGGGGGCCGGGGGCGGCCGTCACCGGCCGGGCCGCGGGGTCGTGGGGCCGCACCAGGCTGACGGTGCCGGAGTCGAGCCCGGTGACGTACGCCCGTTCACCGTCCCGCGAGACGGCGCACAGATGGGTCTTGGCGCCGCCGGTCCGGACGACGTGGGAGGGCGCGGTGGCGGTGCGCGGCTCGTCGTAGCCGAGGAGGACGGCGTCCGTCTCGGCGAGCGCGTACAGGCGGTCGTGCCGGTCGACGGCCATGCCGTGGACGCGCCGGAACGGGCCGGTGCCGAGGGAGCGTACGAGCCGCCGCGCGCGCAGGTCGACCATCCACACGCCGGTGCCGCCCGGCCCCGCGTCCCCGGACATCCGCACGCCGTAGTGGCCGACGTAGGCGTACCGGCGGCGGGAGTCGGCGACAATCTCGTGCGGGTAGCGCTCCAGCGGGACGCGGGCCAGGAGGCGCCCGGAGGACGTGTCGTGGAACGCGAGGGCGTGGCCGCTCTTCTGCACGACGGCCAGGACGTCGGACCCGCCGCCGCCCGCCATGCCGTGCGACGCCGCGGGGGACGCGCCCGGCAGCCCCCGCGCTCCGCCGCCCTCGGCCCGCGCCTGCCACCCGCCGCCGAGCGCGGCGGCCCCCGCCGCGAGCCCGCCGATCAGCGTCCGCCGCGCCACCCGCCCCGGCCGCGCCGCTTCCGTCTCCTCCACCGCCCGTCTCATACCGTCCCCACCGAACCGCACCGCGCCGTCATACGAGGCCCCTCCACGAAACTGCCATGCCGGGTCGCGGGCTTGCCCGATCACCGGTTTGCCGGATCCCGGGTTCACGGGCTGCCGGATCGCCGAACTGCCAGGCTGCCGCCCGTACTCCGGAGCACCGAACACCGAACATCGAACCCTGAACAGGATCACGATGCCGCAGCGGACCCCGCCGTGCCCAGAGCCTTTTCCGCCCCACGCGCCACTCAGGCACCTCGGCTCGGTGTACGGACGGCGGGCGGACGGTGCTGCCAGGGCGGTGGCGTTATCGGGACGGTGGTGCTGCCAGGGCGGTGGCGTTATCGGGACGGTGGTGCTGCCAGGGCGGTGGCGTTATCGGGACGGTGGTGCTGCCAGGGCGGTGGCGTTATCGGGAC
>NZ_JBEXNM010000027.1:75414-99731 GCF_040611095.1 Streptomyces sp. NPDC003077
GGACGGTGGCGCTGCCAGGGCGGTGGCGTTATCGGGACGATGGCGCTGCCAGGGCGATGGCGTTATCGGGACGATGGCGCTGCCAGGACGACGGCGCTGCCAGGACGGCGGCGCGAGAACGGCGCCGCGGGGGCGGTCCCGCCCGCACACCACAGTGAGGCCGCCGCCAGGTGTTCGCTGCATCCGGGCGGCGGCCGTGCGCGAGCGGCGAGGCTCCTCTCCTCGCCCCTGGCGCATTCCCGTCCGTCCAAGGCGGCCAAGGGCGCGGGAGTACCCGATCGCCGATCCCGGGAGGACGGGGCCGGAGCCGCGTCGAGACGCGAACGGGCCCCGGCTTTCACTGTGGTCGTGGCCGAGATCCCGAGGTCTGGGGGACCGGTTCCCGGGCGACGGGATGAGCGTCGCCCGAACGTCTCTCCGAGCGTAAGGCAGCGGCCGGCCGCTGGATAGGGGATTCGCGACACTGGGTGAGGGATTCCATACGGATCGTGTCGCCGTTCGGCGGTCGCATGGACGACTTTCCCTCAGGCACGCAAGCCGGTGGCGCTTTCCTCAGGTGGCGGCGTCCTCGCGATGAAGCCTGCCGGGAGGGGCTCCGGAGGGAACCGAGAACGCGGGGGCCGGCTGTCGTGCTGTGCCGGCCCCCGGTCCCGACACCCGTGCCGGCGGGGTCCGGGCCGACACGGGGCGTCCGAGGAGCGCGCGGGACCAACCGGTCACCTCAAGGCGCGGGGTCAACCGGGGTCCGGTGGTGTGCGGAACTCGGGGCTGGTCTCGGTGCCGTCGACGATGTGCCGGGCGAGCTCGTGCAGGCCGCGGCTGTGCGAACGGGCGTACCGGCGCAATCTGTCGAAGGCCGCGTCCGGAGTGCAGCCCCACCGCTCGGCGAGCATCCCCTTGGCCTGTTCGATGTCGATGCGGCTGGTGAGGGCGCGTTCGAGGTGGTGCATGCGGTGCCGGACGCGGTGGTGGAACAGGCGCAGCGCGGCGGCGTCGGCCAGCGCCTGCGGGACGAACAGGGAGTGCGGGACGAGCGGTGCCGAGTGGTGGTAGAGGATCAGGGCGCCCAAAGGGCGTTCGTTCTCCAGGTCGGTCAGGGGGAGCGCGCTGACCCGGCCGACGCCCAGGGCCAGGGCGTGCGGGCCGAACCGGGGCCAGCGGTGCTCGCCGGTTCCCAGGGTGAGGCCGCCCGCGAACCCGCCGGCCAGGCAGTCGTGGGTGGGCCCCTCGCCGGACTGCTGCTCCGCCTTCCACAGCGCGGAGGCCCGCTGGTCCGACACGGCGGTGACGACCGGCGGGCCGGCGAGCGTCACGGCGACGCGCGGCGCGGTGGCGGAGTACCCGGTGGGCGGGGAGGCCGGCGGGAAACCGTGTTCCGGCACGGTGGCGCCGCGGGTGCCCGCGAGCGGGGCGGCGGGGGCCGGGGAAGTGCGCACGAACGCGTCCTCGGCGGGGGGCACGGTCGTCTCCGGCCCGGCCGCGGACTGCCCCGTCGCGTGGTGTCCGTCTGCCCTCTGCTTCGTCACGTGCTGCCCGGTCGCGTCCGGCCGGGGGCCCGGCGGGGCCTCGATCGGCAGGAGCCGGCTGACGTGCGCGACGAGCGTCTGCAGGTACTGCGGGGGCGTGCGGTCGTCGTCCGCCCCGGCGAGGTCGAGCAGCGCGGTGGCGAGCAGCCGTTCCCGGGCGGACGCGTCGGCGACCGTCCCGGCGTGGCCGTCGTACGAGTGGGGGCGCAGGGTGGGCAACCGGTCCATGTCCCCAGTGCACGCCCGAACGGCCCGGCGCGGTAGCCCTTTTACCGCTTTGCGGCGGGGCGAACCGGTGATCGTCCCTTGGGCCGCGTCCCGTATCCCGTGTGACGCCCCTGTGCCTGCCCGGGAGCGAACCGGCGACCCTCCCGCGCCCGCGTCCCGCGAACCCCTCTCACCCCCCTCCCCGCCCCGCCACAATGGGCGAGGTGAGCGGCGAGCGAGTGCGTGTGGGGCTGCGGGTCGAGGGCATCGTCCAGGGCGTCGGGTTCCGGCCCTTCGTGCACGCGGTGGCCTCGCGGCTGGCGCTGAGCGGCATGGTGGCCAACGACTCCCGGGGGGTCGTCATCGAGGTGGAGGGCCCGGCGGAGACGGTGGCCCGTTTCCGCATGCTGCTGGAGAGCCAGGCCCCGCCGCTGGCCGTCGTCGAACGCGTCACCAGCGAGCCGCTGCCCCCCGGGCGCGGGGGAACGGGACCGGGGTTCGCCATCGTCACCAGCGGCACCGCGGACGGGGCGCGCACCCTCGTCCCGCCGGACGTCGCCACCTGCGCCGACTGCCTGCGCGAACTCTTCGACCCGCACGACCGCCGGTACCGCCACCCCTTCGTCAACTGCGTCAACTGCGGTCCCCGCTTCACCATCGTCCGGGACCTCCCCTACGACCGGCCGCGGACGACGATGGCCGGCTTCCCGCCGTGCGCCGCCTGCGCGGCCGAGTACGCCGACCCGGCCGACCGGCGGTTCCACGCCCAGCCCGTGTGCTGCCCGGCCTGTGGGCCCACGCTGCGGCTGGTGGACGCCGCGGGCGCGCCGCTGCCCGGCGAACCGATCGGAGCCGCGGCGGAGTTGCTGCGCGCGGGCCGGGTGGTGGCCGTCAAGGGGCTCGGCGGCTACCACCTCGCGGTGGACGCCGGGTCCGAGAGCGCCGTCCGTGTCCTGCGGGCCCGCAAGCACCGGGACGACAAGCCGTTCGCCGTGCTGGTGCGCGACCTGGACGCGGCGGAGCGGCTGGCCGACCTCGACGCGACCGCCCGGGACGTCCTGACGGGCCCCGAACGGCCCGTCGTCCTGGTGCCCCGCCGCCCGCACGCGCCCCTCGCCCCGTCCGTCGCGCCCGGCCGCCGCGAACTCGGGCTCGTCCTCCCGTACACGCCGCTGCACCACCTGCTGGCCGCCGAGTTGGCCCGCCCCTCCGTGCTGACCAGCGCAAACGTCTCCGACGAGCCGATCGTCCACCGGGACGAGGACGCCCTGACCCGGCTCGCCGGGCTGGCCGACGCCTTCCTCACCCACGACCGGCCGATCCACATCCGGGCGGACGACTCCGTGGTGCGGGTGCGCGGCGGCCGTACGGTGCCGGTGCGGCGGGCGCGCGGCTACGCGCCGCGCCCGCTGGCGCTCCCGGTGACCGCCGCGCGCCCCGTCCTGGCCTGCGGCGCCGAACTCAAGAGCACCTTCTGCCTGGCCCGCGACCGCCACGCCTTCCTCTCCCCCCACATCGGCGACCTGGAGAACCACGAGACCCTGCGGTCCTTCACCGAGGGGATTGCCCACTTCCGCCGCCTCCACCACATCGAGCCCGCGCTCCTCGCCCACGACCCGCACCCCGAATACCTCTCGACGAAGTACGCGCACGAACTCGCCGACGCCACCGGCGTGGAACTCACCGCCGTCCAGCACCACCACGCCCACATCGCCTCCTGCCTCGCCGACAACCAGGAGACCGGCCCGGTCATCGGCGTGGCCTTCGACGGGCTCGGCTACGGCACGGACGGCACCCTGTGGGGCGGCGAGTTCCTGCTCGCCGACCTGGTGGGCTTCCGCCGGGCGGGCCACCTGGTGCCGGTCCCACTGCCCGGTGGCAGCGCCGCCATCAAGGAGCCGTGGCGGATGGCGGCGGCCTATCTGGACGCGTGCGGGGAGGGCGACGCGTACGGCGACGACCTGGCCGTCCGCCGCCGCCACGGCACGCGCTGGGACCAGGTGCGCGCGGTGGCCCGGTCCGGCATGTACGCCCCGCTCACCTCCAGCGCCGGGCGGCTGTTCGACGCGGTCGCAGCGATCTGCTCCCTGCGCGACACGGCGCGCTACGAGGGCCAGGCCGCCATCGAACTGGAGCAGTGCGCCGATCCGGCCGTGCGGGACGGCTATCCCGTACAGGTCGACGACGAGGGCCGGGTCCGGGGGACCGACCTCGTCCGCGCGGTGGCCGAGGACGTACGGAGAGGGACGGCCACCGGTACCGTGGCGGCCCGGTTCCACAACGGCCTCGCCGACGTGATCGCGGACCGCTGCCGCGCACTGCGGGACAGCAGCGGCATCACCACCGTCGCCCTGTCGGGCGGCGTGTTCCAGAACGTCTTCCTGCTCGACCGCACCGTCCCGGCCCTCGAACGCCACGGCTTCCGCGTCCTCACCCACCGCCGAGTGCCCCCCAACGACGGCGGCATCAGCCTCGGCCAGGCGGCGGTGGCAGCGGCCCGCGACCGGCCGGGGGAGCGGTAACAGGCGTCGCCGGGCGGCACCTGACGCGAGGAAGCTGCCAGCGGGGCGAAGCTGTCAGTCACGATGCGGCCATCGGTGGGACGAAGCCGCCAGCGGGGCGGTGCCGCCTGTCACGATGCGGCTACCGGCGCGAGGAATCTGTCAGCGGGGCGAAACTGTCAGTCACGATGCGGCCATCGGTGGGATGAAGCTGTCCGCAGGGCGAAGTTGTCGGCGCGATGTGGCCACTGGCGTGAGGAAACCGCCGGCGTGAGGAAGCTGCCAGTCACGATGCGGCCATCGGTGGGACGAAGCTGCCAGCGGGGCGGGGCTGTCAGTCACGATGCGGCCACCGGCGCGACCAAACTGCCAGCATGACGAAGCTGTCGGCACGCCATAGCCATCAGCGCGACGAAACTGTCAGCAAGACGAAACTGCCAGCAACGACGAAACCGCCAGCACGACGAAGCCCCCGCCACGACGAAGCCGCCGCCCGGACACGTACCCATCCGGACGACGGCCCCATCCGCACCGCCCCGTTCAACGCGCCCGCGGCGGTACCGCCCCGCTCAGCAGATCCGCGGCAACGGATCCCCGATCAGCACGTCCACGATGCGCGTCCCCCCGAACTCCGTTCGGGCCAGCACCAGGCGGGCCGGGTCCGGTGCCATCCGCCCGATCACGGCGGCCCGTTCGCCGAGCGGATGCGCCCGCAGGGCCGACAGGGCGGCGTCCGCCCGTTCGGCCGCGACCACCACGACCATCCGGCCCTCGCAGGCGATGTACAGCGGGTCGATGCCCAGCAGTTCGGCGGCGCCGCGGACCTCGGCGCGGACCGGCACGGCGGCCTCCTCCAGCACCACCGCGGCCTCCGAGGCCCGAGCGATCTCGTTGAGCACCGTCGCGACTCCGCCCCGGGTGGCGTCGCGCAGGCACCGCACGCCGTCGCCGCACGCGTCCAGCAGCGCCGCCACCAGGGGCGTCAGGGCAGCGGTGTCCGAGGTGAGGCCGCTCTCGATGCCCAGGTCGCCGCGGGCCAGCATGACCGTGGTGCCGTGGTCGCCGACCGGCCCGGACACCAGCACCGCGTCACCGGGCCGCGCCTGCCCGGCGCCCAGGACGAACCGGTGCTCCAGCACGCCGACCCCGGCGGTGGTGACGTAGAGCCCGTCGGCCTTGCCGCGTTCGACGACCTTGGTGTCACCGGTGACGATCCGCACCCCGGCCGCCCGTGCCGCCCGCGCCATGGAACCGGCGATCCGGGTCAACTCCACGACCGGGAACCCCTCCTCCAGGATGAACCCGGCCGACAGGTACAGCGGCCGTGCCCCGGACACCGCCAGGTCGTTGACCGTGCCGTTGACCGCCAGGTCGCCGATGTCGCCGCCCGGGAAGAACAGCGGCGACACGACGTAGGAGTCGGTGGTGAAGGCCAGCCGGGCGCCGCCTGCCGGGCATACCGCCTGGTCCTCCAGCGGCGCCAGCATCGGGTTGTCGAACGCTTCGAGGAAGACCGCCTCGATCAGCGTCTGGGTGGCCTTGCCGCCGGCGCCGTGCGCGAGCGTGATCCGTTCGTCCCGCATCCGGGCCTTGCGGCGGCGCGCCCGCTCGATGCGCCGCAGGACGCGTTCCTCCTGCTCGGCCGTCATGCCCGGCCCGCCTCCTCCTGCTGCCGCGGCACACCGGCCGTCAGAGTGATCGGAACGGGCCCCGCGCCCCCGGTCCTGTGACCGCCGGGCCCCTCGCTCCCGGCCCCCGCGCCCCCGCTCGCCTTCCGGACGGCGGCGCGGGAGAACCGGCCGAAGTTGTAGTACGCGGCGCAGGCGCCCTCGGAGGAGACCATGCAGGTGCCGATCGGGGTCTCGGGCGTGCAGGCGGTGCCGAACACCTTGCACTGCCAGGGCTTGAGCACCCCTTTCAGCACCTCGCCGCACTGGCAGGACTTGGGGTCGGCGACCCGGACGCCCGGCAGGTCGAAGACCCGCTCCGCGTCGTACGCCGCGTACTCCTCCCGCAGCCGCAGCGCCGAGTGCGCGATGAAGCCCAGCCCCCGCCACTCGAAGTGGGGCCGCGGCGTCATCACCCGGCTCAGGGCCCGCAGCGCCTTCTCGTTGCCGTTCCAGGGGACGGCCCGGCCGTACTGGTTCTCCACTTCCGTCCGCCCCTCGGCGAGCTGCCGCAGCAGCAGGTAGAGGGACTGGAGGATGTCCAGCGGCTCGAACCCGGCGACGACCAGCGGTTTCCCGTACTCCTCGGCGATGAACCGGTACGGCTCGCAGCCGATCACCGTCGAGACGTGCCCGGGGCCGATGAAGCCGTCCAGGCGCAGATCCGGCGAATCCAGGATCGCTTTGACCGCGGGGATGATCGTGACGTGGTTGCAGAAGACCGAGAAGTTCGCCAGACCTTCCGCCTCGGCGCGCAACAGCGTCACCGCCGTCGAGGGCGCGGTGGTCTCGAAGCCGATGGCCATGAACACCACCCGCCGGTCCGGGTTCTCGCGGGCGACGCGCAGGGCGTCCAGCGGTGAGTACACCATGCGGACGTCCGCGCCGGCGGCCTTCGCGTCCAGGAACGAGGCGCGGCCTCCCGGGACGCGCATCATGTCGCCGAACGCGGTCATGATGACGCCCGGCTGCCCCGCGAGGTGGATCGCGTCGTCCACCCGCCCCATGGGGATCACGCACACCGGGCAGCCGGGGCCGTGCACCAGCGTGACGTTCTCCGGCAGCAGGTCCTCGATGCCGTGCTTGTAGATGGTGTGGGTGTGCCCGCCGCACACCTCCATGAAGGTGTACGAGCGGCCGGGAGCGCACAGTTCGGCGATCCTGGCGGCCAGCGCGCGGGCCGTGCCGGCGTCGCGGTACTCGTCGACGTAGCGCATCAGTCGATTCCCGATTCTCGGAGTGCGGCGATCTCGTCCTCGTACGCCTGGCCGATGCCTTCGAGAAATTCCAGCGCGGCCCGGGCCTCGGCTTCGTCGATCTTGGAGAGGGCGAACCCGACGTGGATCAGGATCCAGTCGCCGGGCCCCACCCCCTCCCCGTCCAGCAGCGCGATGTTGACGTTGCGGCGGACGCCGCCGACGGCCACCCGCGCCAGGTCCGGCCGGTCGTCCAGGATCTCGACGACCTCACCGGGAATCCCGAGGCACACGGTCACCTCCCGCGCCCTCGTCCCGAGCGATCGCGTCCGCGTCCGGCGCGACCAGGCCCGTGTCCGGCGCGACCGCGCCCGCCTCCCGCGCGACCCGGATGGAGACCAGCGTGAGCTCGTCACCGGGCACCGTGCGCAGCTCCACCTCCGCGCCCTCGGCCACCGACCCCGCCGCGACCAGCTCGAACGACTGGGCCAGCGCCGGTTCCACCACCGCGTGCAGCTCGCCGATCCGCAGCGTGAGACCGGTGACCCGGCGTCCTGCGGCCCGGTCCTCCACGGCCCGCAGGATCCCCTCGCACAGCCCGACCTCATGCATGACGTCCGTCCTCTCCGCGCTCCGCCGCCGGAGCCCCTGTCGTGATCGGCGGAGCGGGCAGCTCCCCGTTCCCGGCCAGCAGTTCGCGCACCAGCCGTACGGCCTCGTCCACCGCCGCGCCCACGGGCGGGCTGAGCCCGATGCCCTCCTCCAGGCACGCCGGTTCGCACCCGACCACCCGCACCCACGGCAGCCGCACCCCGAGCCGCCCCAGGACGGCCAGCACCGTTCCGGGCGCCAGGTCGTGGGCGTCCATGGCGGGCACGGGGCCGTCGTCCGCGGCGCACTCGTGACCGGCCGCAGGGATGTCCGGGGCGAGGACGCAGACCGTCCCGGGCGGTTCGCCCTGCCCCATCGCGTCGACCAGGACGAGTCCCGTGTAGCCCTCCATCAGTTCGTACGCGAGGTGCACCCCGCGGATGCCGAAGTCGGCCACCCGCACGCCCTCCGGCAGCGGCACCCCGGCCAGTCGCCGGACCACCTCCACGCCGAACCCGTCGTCGCGCAGGAACACGTTCCCCACGCCCGCGACCATCACCTTCACAGCAGTTCCACCTCATCGGGAGCGAAGTAGCGGTACCGGCCGACCGCGTGGTGCAGATCGGCGCCGGGGTCGTCGTCGAGCGTCACCGCCAGGTGCGTCCCGCCGTCCACGTCGCGGAGGACGGCGGCCACCCGGGCGGTGCGCCCGGCCAGGAACATGTCCTGCGCGTCGGCCCGCCGCCCGCCGCCGGGCAGCAGCCGCACCCGGACACCGGCGGCGGCCGTCCCGCCGGGCACGGGGACGGTGGCGGGGGCATCGGCGTCGCCGTCCGGCCGGTCGTCATACGGCGGACGGGCCCGCGGCGGACGGGCCTGCGGCAGGCCGCCCTGTGGCAGAACGGAGGGCCGGACGACCCCGTGCAGTCGGGCCAGCACCTCCGGCCCGATGCCGTCCGCGTGCTCGATGATCGCCGCGGCGCGCGGGTCGGTGGCCCGGGCCTCGCGCTTCTCGGCGTCCGTCAGGGTCATCGTGCGCAGGGTCAGCAGCTCGTCGATCTCGGTGCCGTCGTACAGGTCGGCGGGACTCTCCGGGGCGATGCGCGGATGGTCGCCCAGGATGATCGGGGCGCTGAGGACCGTCCGGTCGTCGATCAGCGCGGGCCAGGCGTGCCGGTTCACGCACCCCGCGGCGGCGCCCGCGGCCCACTCCGGCGGATCGGTCGGTGACAGGAAGTGCCCGTGGTCGACGGCGAGCAGGGCGTGCGTGCCGACGAACGCGCCCCGCAGCATCTCCGCACGCTCGCCGCATTCCCCGCCCGCCGTCCCGTGCTCCCCGCCCGCCGTCCTGTGCTCCGTCCGGACCGCCGCCCCCTGCTCTGTTCCGTGCTCCGTCCGGACCGCTGTCCCGTGCCTCGCCCCGTTCTCCGTCTCGTTCTCCGTCCGGACCCGCACCCGCAGCAGGCCGTACGGGCCCGGCACCGCCTCCACCGCGATCCGCACCGTGCCGGTCAGCGGCCACCACCGGCGGCCGTCCTCCTGACCGCCGGGCACGGTGAACGGCCGGATCACCACCGTGCCGGGCACCAGAGCGGCGCGCGCGTCGACCTCGCGGACCACGCCCTCGTCCCACGGCAGGTCGCCGGGCCCACGGGCGGCCCGGCGCCGCACCTGGAGGAAGCGCACCCGGACCGTGAGCGCGTCCGGGCCCGCGCGACCCGGTTCCACCAGGCAGTCGGTCTGCGCGGACGTGGTCTCGGAGGGGTCCGCGCCCTGCGGGGCGAGCACCCCGAACTGCCAGCGCAGCCGGTTCTTGGGCGCGGACGCCCGGTAGGGGTAGAGCACATAGCCCTCGAAGAGCACCGCGTCGGCCACCGCCCGCGCCCGCGCGAATCCGGGCGGCGCGTCCGGCTGCTCCGCGATCTCGGCGACGGCTGCTTCCGACGGGTCCGCGAGCCCGTCCGCCTCCCCGGCGTCGGCCGCGTCCGACGGGTCCACGCCCCCGGGCCCTTCCCCGCGCTCCCTCGTCCCAGAGCCCACGGGACGCGGGCCCACGACCCCGTCCGCCTCCCCGGTGACAGCCGCGTCCGACGGGCCCACAACCCCGCCCGCCTCCCCGGTGGCGGCCATATCCGACGAGCTCACGACCCCGCCCGCCTCCCAGGCGTCGGCCACATCCCAGGCCACCTCCCCACCCCCCTTCCTCTCAGCGCTCACGGGCACTCCCCTCCCCATCCCCGTCCCCGGCGCGCCAGGGAGCCCGGCCGGGCGCCCCGCCGGGAGCCGGGCCCGGCGTGCCGCCCGCCCGGTCGAGCAGGGCGCCCACCGTCTCCTCCCACGTCGCGAGCTGCCGGGCGTGCTTGAAGCTCTGGAGGGCGTCCAGCGTCTCGCGGCGCAGCCGGAGCCACCCGCACCCGGGGAAGTGGCGGTCCATCAGGTCCCGCCACACCCCGGCCGGCAGGCCGACCGCGCACTCGCGCTCCCACGGGACCATCGCGACGCCCTCGCGCGTGAAGACCGTGCCGCTGAACAGCAGCAGCAATGGCACCTCGCCGTCGTCCAGCGCGTGGAAGTACTGCCCGCAGGACACCTCCAGGTCGTACGAGCAGGGCACCGGCACGTCGATCTCCGTGCCGCCGCGGAACCCCGGCACCATCGCGGTCACCGTGGCCAGTTGCAGCGGGCGCAGCGTGGTGGGCCAGCGGCTCGGCTCGCCGAAGAGGTCGGCCAGCCGCTCGCCCTCCTCGGGGGAGTAGGGCCGCAGGTGCGGCTGGATGCGGAGCTGGCAGCGCAGCGCGATGGCCCGGACCTCGCCGCCGGAACGGTCGTCGATCCGCAGCCGGAACAGGAGCGTCGGCGCGGCGGCGTAGGGCTCGGGGCGGATGCGCACGCAGTCGAAGGAGAGGTCACTCACCGTCGCTCCTCTCGGGGGAGGGGTCCCCGTTCCGTACGGGCCTACCGGGCACCACCGGCTCGTCGGCCGACCCGCGCCGGGGACCGGGGACGGAGACCCCCGGCCCGGTGCCGCGCCCTTCCGGGGCCGGGGCCGGGCCGGGGGACGCGGCGGCGGCGCGGGCGCGCAGGGCCGAGGGCGTGAGCACCGCCGGGCCGCCGTCCCCGGCCTCCGGAGCCGGCCGCGACCGGCCGTCCCCACCCGTCCGGCGGCCCCGCAACTCCGCGAAGAACGCGTCCATCTCGCGCCGCACCCGCGCCCCGCCGTCGAACCCCCGCCAGTGCAGGCGGAGCCGTCCGACCAGGTCGTAGCAGGCGTCGATGGGCACCAGGTGGCACTCCACGCCCGCCCCGCCGTCCCGGCGGCGCAGCAGCAGCGCCTCGACGTCGTCGGCGAGGTCGGCCACCGCCGGGTTGGCCGCCAGGACGCGCCGCCAGGCGTCCTCGGGCAGCAGCGACTCGGTCGCCCCGGCCGGGCTCGGGTAGAAGGCGACGTAGCGGCCCAGGCGGGAGTTGCGGAAGCAGAAGGCCATGGCGACCGGGAGCCGCAGCGCTTCCCACTGCTCCGCGCTCAGCACGAAATCCCGGGCGTCACGCGGGCGGTCGGGCACGCCGCGGTAGCGCCCGGCGGAGCCGCCGGGGCGGATCAGCAGCAGCCGGCACGGTCGGCAGGCGCACAGCAGGCCGCGGTCGTCGAGGTCCACGACGTGGCCGTGGAAGGGTTCCAGCGCCGCCGAGCACAGCTCGCAGCGGGCCTGCGGCGGGCGTACGGGGCCGGAGTCGCGGAACCGGCGCAGGCCGGCGCCGGCGGTCACGCCTGCGCCCCTCGGCCGAGCGGTGCCGCGAACCCCGGAGGCGGCCCGGACCGGATCTGGAGCAGCGGCGGTTCCGGCGCGGCCCGCTCCACCCGTACGCCGGTGATCTCGGGGGCCACCGCCTGAACGGCCCGTTCGATGACCTGCTCGGCGGTGCCGGCGGAGGACGGGCAGCCACCGGCGCCGCGCAGCCGCAGCCGCACCACCCCGGCGCCGTCCACGCCCACCAGCTCCACGCCGCCGTCCCGCGCGCCCAGATACGGGCGGATGCCGTCCAGCGCCTGCGCGACCCGCTCCTCGGTGCCCAGCGGGTGCAGGTCGTGCAGGATCAGCAGGCTGCCCACCAGGTCGTCGGCGGCCAGCTTGACCAGGTCGTCCGGGGGCAGCAGCGCGGTGATCCGCGCCAGCCCGTCCCCGTACAGCCGCATCAGGAGGCGCACCAGCTCCTCCACCTTCTCGCCCACCCGCGGCGGGTTGGCGAGCTGGGCCACCAGCCGCTCCACGCGGGCCTCCGTCCGGCGCAGTTCGTCCATGGTCAGCTCCCCGCGCCGTAGACCGTGGGGGACAGGGACGTGCGCAGCACCCGGCCGCCGCCGAGGAACATGTGCACCCCGCAGGGCATGCACGGGTCGAAGCTGCGCACCGCGCGCATGATGTCGATGCCCTTGAACCTCTCGGGCGGGTTCTCCTCGAAGATCGGTGTGTTCTGCACGGCGTCCTCGAACGGGCCCGGGGTGCCGTACACGTCGCGGACGCTGCCGTTCCAGGGGGTGGGCGGGTACGGGTGGTAGTTCGCGATCTTCCCTTTCCTGATGACCATGTGGTGGGACAGCGCTCCTCTGACCGCCTCGCTGAATCCGCAGCTGACGGCCTCCTCGGGGACGTCGAAGGGGGACCAGGTGTCCGTCCGCCCGGACCGCACCTCGGCGAGCGCCCGCTCCACGAAGTGCAGCGCCGCGGCGGCGGCGTACGCCTGGAAGTAGGTGCGGGCCCGGTTGCGTTCGATGGCGTTGCTCAGCGGTTCGCCGTCGTGCTCGGGGATGCGCCACTCCAGGGTGGTCTCCGGTTTGGTGGCGGTGCGCGGCAGGTGGATCAGGACGCTGCGGCCGGTGGATTTGATGTGGTCCGTCTCCACCAGGCCGGACAGGGCCGTGGACCACAGCCGGGCCAGCGGGCCGCCGCCGGTGTCCAGGGCGAGGTGGTCGGTCCCGTCGAACCAGCGCGGGGACATCACCCAGCTGTACTTGTCGCCGAAGTCGCGCCGCTGGGGGCGCGGGATGGTGTGCTGGTTCCACGGATGGCGCCGGTCGACGGGGTTGCCGAGCGGGTCCTCGGTGACGAACGGCTCGCGGTCCTGCCAGTCCTCGTAGAAGGAGCTGCCGAGCAGGACGCGGATGCCGAGGTTGATGTCCACCAGGTCGTTGGTGACCAGCCGGCCGTCCACGACGATGCCCGGCGTGATGAACGCCCGGCGGCCCCACGCGCTCATGGTGCGGTAGTCGAAGTCGCAGTGCGCCGGGTCGTGCAGCCCGCCCCAGCAGGCCAGCAGCACCCGCCGCCGGCCGACCTCCTCGTAGCCGGGCAGCGCCTGGTACATGAAGTCGAACAGGTCGTCGTGCATCGGGACGACCTTCTTCATGAACTCGACGTACCGCATCAGCCGCGTCAGGTAGTCGGTGAACAGCTGCACCGTGGCGACCGTCCCGACCCCGCCCGGATACACCGTGGACGGGTGCACGTGCCGCCCCTCCATCAGGCAGAACATCTCCCGCGTGGAGCGGCTGACCTGGAGCGCCTCCCGGTAGAACTCGCCCTCCAGCGGGTTGAGCGAGCGCATGATGCCGGCGATCGTGCGGTAGCCGTGCTCCCGCGCGTGCGGCGCCTCGGTGCGCTCGGCCAGTTCCAGGACGCCCGGGTTGGTCTCGCCGACCATGCGCGCGCAGTAGTCGACGCCGACCAGGTTCTCCTGGAAGAGGTTGTGGTCGAACATGAACTCCGCCGCCTCGCCCAGGTTGAGGATCCACTCCCCGAGGGCGGGCGGGCGCGCCCCGTACGCCATGTTCTGCGCGTACACCGAGCAGGTGGCGTGGTTGTCCCCGCAGATGCCGCAGATCCGGCTGGTGATGAAGTGCGCGTCGCGCGGGTCCTTGCCCCGCATGAACACGCTGTAGCCGCGGAAGACGGACGAGGTGCTGTGGCACTCCGCGACCCGCCCCCGCCCGAAATCGATCTTCGTGTGGATGCCCAGGCTCCCGACGATGCGCGTGATCGGGTCCCACGCCATCTCCACCAGTTCGTCACCCATGTCCGCTCCCCTTTCGCCAGGCCGGTTCGTACCCCGAGGTCAGTTCGTCGCCTCTGCGCCGCCATTCCGGCTCCTCCTCGACGTTGTGCAGGGCGATCCCGCGCAGCGTGCGCACCAGGCGCCCGTAGAGCCCGCCGGCCGGCGGGGTGCCCTGCAGGCCCGCCGGCTCGTCCATGAACGGCATGAACCTGTCGGGGAAACCCGGCATGGTGCAGGCGATGCAGATGCCCCCGACGTTCGGACAGCCGCCCACGCCGTTGATCCAGCCCCGTTTGGGAACGTTGCACCGCACGACCGGACCCCAGCAGCCGACCTTGACCAGGCACCGGTCCGAACCGTGGGTGGCCGCGAACTCGCCCTGCTCGTAGTAGCCCGCCCGGTGGCACCCCTCGTGCACGGTCTCGCCGAACAGCCAGGCCGGGCGCAGGTTGTCGTCCAGCGGGATCATGGGCGCCTGCCCGGTGAGCTGGTACAGCAGGTAGACGAAGGTCTCCGAGAGGTTGTCGGGCTGGACCGGGCAGCCGGGCACGCACACGATCGGCACCCCGGCCTTGGACCGCCAGCCGTGCCCCAGGTAGTCCGGCACGCCCATGGCGCCGGTCGGATTGCCCTGCATGGCGTGGATGCCGCCGTACGCGGCGCAGGTCCCCGCCGCGACCACGGCGGTGGCCAGGGGCGCCAGGCGGTCCAGCCACTCGGACGTGGTGATCGGCTGCCCCGTCTCCGGGTCGTTGCCGAAGCCGCTCCAGTAGCCCTCTTCCTTGATCGCCTCGTTCGGTACGGAACCCTCGACGACAAGGACGAACGGCTCCAGTTCGCCCCGTTCCGCCCGCCGGAACCACTCGGTGAAGTCGTCCGGGCCCAGCTGCGGGCCGGACGCGTAGTCCAGCAGCGGCCAGTGCAGCGCGAGCCGCGGCAGCCCCGGCAGCGCGCCCAGCGCCAGTTCCTCCACGCTGGGCTGGGTGGCCGCGGTGAGCGCGACCGACTCGCCGTCGCAGCTCAGCCCGGCGTTCAGCCACAGGACGTGGACCTCCGCCTCCCCGGGACGCGCGCCGGGCGCCCTCACCGCGCACCCCCCTCCCGCGTCCGGAGGGCCGCCAGGGCCTGCCGGGTCAGCTCCCACAGCACGTGGTACACGGTCGTCTGGGCCTCCTGGATGCGGTGGACCGAGGCGGACGGCATGACGAACAGGTGGTCCAGCCCGGGCAGTTCGGCCAGCCGCCCGCCGTCGTGGCCCGCGAGCGCCACGGTGACCATGCCGCGCCCGGCGGCCTCCTCCAGCGCGCGGACGACGTTCGCGGAACCCCCGCTCGTCGACAGGCCCACGGCGATGTCCCCGCGCCGCCCGAACGCCGCCAGCTGGCGGGCGAAGACCACCTCGAAACCGACGTCGTTGGACAGCGCGGTGACCACCGCCGCGTCGCTGGTCAGCGACAGTGCGGGGAGCGCCGGCGCCCGGCCGGGCGGGTGCAGGAACGTGGTGGCCAGCCCCTGCGCGTCCGTACTGCTGCCGCCGTTGCCGAACGCGAACAGCCGGCCCCCGGCCGCGAACCGCTCCGCCAGGGCGGTGGCGCAGGCGACCATCCGGCGGGCGCCGTCGGCGACGACCGTCCGCCGCAGCGCGGTGATCTCGGCGATCTTGGCGTGCGCGGAGGCGGTGGCGTCGGCCGCGACGGCGTCGGCGGCGGTGCCGTCCGGCCTGCTGAACGGCCCGTCGTCCGGCCCGCTGAACGGCCCGCCGTCCGGCCCGCCACCCGGACCGCCGCCCCCGCGCCGCCGGGAGAGGAAGGGGTACAGCTCCCACACGCTCTCGGGCACGTCAGTCATCCGGGTCTCCGATCGGGGGCTGCGGGGCGTGGGGCACGGAAGCCGGAAGCGGGACGGGAGGAGGGGCCCCCGGGTCCTCCCCGTCCCCACCCACCACCCCGATCGCCTCCCCGGCGTGCACCAGCACGGTGGTCCCGGGCGCCGCCGCGACCAGCGCCACGCTGATCCGGCGCGTCGTCCCGCCGCCCTCGGCCTCCGCCAGGTCGCCCGGCAGCAGCCGCCGCACCCGCATCGGCACCGCCTCGTCCGAACAGGTGACGCAGACGCCCCCGGCGCACTCCGGCGGCACCGCCCCCTCCTCCGGCGGTCCGCCCCCGCCCTCCGGAGCGCCCCCGCCTCGCCCCACCACCCCCGCGAACGTCCCCTCCAGGAAGACCTGCACGACCTCCCACATCAGGTGGTAGGCCGTCACATGCACCTCTTTGACGACCAGTGGGTCGGTGCCGCCCACCACCAGTACGTGGTCCGCGTCCGCCGCGTCCGCCGGATCGCCGCCGCTGAGACCGATGGTGAGCAGGCCCAGCTCCCGGGCGACCGCCATCCCGCGCCGCACGTTGGGGCAGCGCCCGTCCGGCGAGATGCCGAGCGCCACGTCCCCGGCCGCGGCGAACGCGCGGAGCTGGTGCGCGAACACCTCGGCGAACCCCTCGCGCGCCCCGACACCGCTGACCGTCGCCGCGTCGTTGCCCAGCGCCAGCGCCGGCAGCGCCCGCTTGCCGACGACCACCGGGTGCATGAACTCGACCGCCACATGGCTCGCGTCCGCCCCCGACTCCCCGTTGCCGAACACCAGCAGCTTGCCGCCGCGCGCGAACCGCGCGGCCATCTCCCGGCACGCCGCGACCAGCGGGCCCGCCGCGTCCGCCAGGCCGCGCACCCCCTCCTCGCGGCGGGCGAAGGCGTGGCGCGCGGCAGCCTCGTCCAGGACCGGGCCGCTCACCGGGACGCTCCCGGACACCCGTTGACGGACAACGTCGCTCAACTCCCCACGTGCAGGACGATCACGCAGGTGTCGTCCTCCGGATTGGTGTCCAGGGCGGTCAGGAGGGCTTGGAGGTGCTGCTCGACATCGCCGGCGGCGCCCTGCCGGGCGGCCTCCAGGAGCAGGGCCACCCGTGCCCCGTCGCGGTCCTCGCGCCGCTCGACCAGCCCGTCGGTGTACAGGATCACGCGGTCGCCGGGGAACAACTCCGTGGTCGTCATGCCGTACCCCGGGTCGAGGCTGGCGCCCAGCGTCGTCCCGCCGGCGTTGTCCAGCTCCACGGCGCGACCGCCGCGCACCAGGACGGGCGGCGGGTGCCCGGCGCGGGCCCAGGCCAGCGTGCGGACGCGCGGATCGAAGTGGCCCACCACGGCGGTGGCCGTCAGCGAGTCCTCGTGGCCGTGGAAGGCGACGAGGTTCAGGCAGTCCAGGACGCGCGCCGCGTCCGCGCCGGTGTGCGCGATCCCCAGCAGCGCGTTGCGCAACTGCGCCATCCCCGCCGCCGCTTCCAGCCCGTGCCCGATGACGTCGCCGATGGCGATCAGCACCTGCCCGTCGGGCAGCGGCGCCGTCTCGAACCAGTCCCCGCCGACCTTGGCGCAGTTCTCCGCGGGCTGGTAGCGGATGGCGACCCGCAGGCCGGGCAGCGTGGCGTGCTGCCGGGGGAGCAGCGCGAGCTGGAGGTCCTCGGCCATCCGGAGCTGCTGGTTCTGCCGCTCCCGCCGGGACGCCTCCAGGGCCGCCTCCGTACGGCGCACCGCGGACACGTCCTGCACCACGCCGTGCACCGCGATCAGGTTGCCGCGGCTGTCCCGGACGAGTTCGGCGTTGACGCTGACGTGCCGCCGCCGGTCGGTGCCGCGCGTGCGGATCTCGAACCGCACCGGCTCCTGCTGCTCGGACAGCGAGGTGACGGCCCCGACGACGACCGGCAGGTCCTCCTCGGCCACCCGCTCCGACAGGTCGTCCAGCGGCAGCGGCCCGTGCTCGGGGTCCAGATCGAGGATGTCGTACATCCGCCGCGACCACACCACGTCCCCGGTGACCAGGTTCCACTCCGCCCAGCCCAGGTTGACCAGCCGCTCGGCGCCGTCGATCCGGGCCGAGAGCCGGGCCTGCTCGTCGTGGAACTGCCAGCTCACCAGCAGACCGCCGCCCACCTGCTGCGCCCGCACGCTCAGCAGCGCGGGGTGCGGCACGCCGTGGAACGGCTCGACGTAGGAGAAGGGCTCCCGGCTCAGCGGCACGCCGGTCTCCAGCACCTCCACGTACGCCTCGAACAGGCCGGAGAGCACCATCCCCGGGAACGCGTCCAGCAGCCGCCTGCCCGTGATCTGCTCGGGCGTGCGGTCCATCAGCGTGGTGGCGTGCTCGTTGCAGTGGTCGACGGTGAACTCCGCGATCCGGCCGCGGCCGTCCCGGACCGGGAAGAGGAGCGCGGCGGGGACGGGGATGGCGTCGACCACCACGCCCAGCCACACGGCGCGCACGTCGTCGCCCGGCAGCCCCAGGGCCGCCAGACCGCGCAGCCGCTCCCCGGCGGCCCGGGTCAGCACCTCCAGGCGGGCCACCTCCGGCTTCCTGACGGGCACGGGCCCGGCCCAGCTCGCGCTGACCACGCAGATGACGGGGCCCGCGCCCGCCACCGGGTCCGGGCCGCCCGGCGACGGACGGGCCGGTGGGACGTCACCGCGGGCCGAGACCCAGGTCAGGGTGTGCTCGCCGGACTCGTCGTCGAGCCACAGCAACTGGTCCCGCTCGGCCATCCGGGCGAGCGGCAGCACGCAGCGCAGCGGCAGCCGGGACCGGTCCTCGACCGTCTGCCCGGTCGTGCCGGCGACCCCGCTCATCCGGAGCGCGCCCTCCATGTCGAGGACGGCCAGCAGCACCGCCGTCGCGCCCAGCGGACGGAACCGGTCGTGCAGCCGCCGGGCCAGCTCCATCGGGCTGCGGGCGGTGGCGACCTCCACGGCGCCGGGCACCGTCGCGGTCGGCAGGCGGACCGTTACGGCACCGTCCGCCGGAGGATGCCGGGCGAGGGGATCGCTTCCGGGGCGGGAGGCCGGGGACGCGGCGTCGGCCGCCTCCCGCGCGGCCAGGTCGCCGAGCAGCCCCTCGGCACACGTGTGCGCCTGCGTCTCGTCGCATCCCAGGCACTTCATCAGGAGTTCTTCGACGCGCGCGACGCTCACCGCGGGGGCGGACCCCACCTCGCCCCCGATCACACCGTTGTCGCGTCGGACCATGGCACCTCGTCACCTTTTTTAAGGCACCTGTGGTCCCACCACACGGATGTCTCGCGATCACGCGACCGGACGGGCGGGGCATGCCTCACAGGGGTGTTGTCTACCAGTGCCTACTCGATCACCGAGGTTGGTGTGCACTAATGCTCAGAGCCTTTGTGACGGTTCCGCCGAGGGTGCTGTTGTGACCGGGCGACGACCGTAAACGATCAGTTGCTCATTCAATTGGTTTTCGCGCCGAGGGGCGAAGCGCCGAGGGGCGAAGGGAGCGCGGCGCCGGGCCTGGAGGCCGGTGCGGTGGCGCCCGCCGCCTGCCGTACGGGACCGCCGGCCGCGTAGTGGACGTACTCGCGGACCAGCCGGAAGCCCGCGGTCCAGGCCAGGAGACGGCTGGGGCGGTTCATGGTGGAGCAGTCCCAGCCGGGGACGTGGCCGCGGGCCGCGATGTCCGCGCACAGGGCGGTCACGCAGGCCAGGGCGAGACGGTGCCGCCGGTGGTCCGGCGCGGTGAAGACCGCCACGTCCTCGTACCGGCTGCCGCGGAAGTACGTGCAGGCCAGCGCCAGGATCCGGCCGTCGCGGCGCACGGCGGCCCAGCCGTGCGCGGAGGCGGCGAGCCCTTCCGGCCCGCCCCACGTGGCGGCGATCCACGCCGCGTCGGGGCCCAGGGCGCGCAGCGCGGCGGCGTCCCCCGGTTCGAGACGGCGGACGCGGACGCCGCGCGGCACGGGCGGGCGGCGGGCCGGCTCCTGCTGCGTCCAGACCATGCGCTCGTAGGGGACGAGCCGGTCGAAGGCGGACCGGAGGACGGGGAGGAACCGGGCGGGCGCGTCGAGGTAGCAGCCGGCCAGGGGCGCCAGGTCACCGGGCGCGAGGGCGCGCGGGTCGCCGCGCAGCACCACGTGGTCGGCGCAGGACACGGCCACCGCGCGCGGCCGGTCGGCGGCGTCCGCCCACCAGCGGCCGACGCCGGTCAGCAGGACGTGTTCGCCCAGGGTGGCGGGGCCGGGAGCGCCCGCCGGGAACCAGCGGGCGAGAGCGGGCGGGCGGTAGGACGGGAGCTCGATCATCGGGGCCTCACGGGGCGGGGTGGTCCATGCGGGGTGTCCGGCGCGGGATCCGTGCCGGGAGGAAGGGCGGGCGCGCTCCGGCGCGGACCGCGGCGCCCGCCGTGACCGGTCCCGGCGGTGGCGCCGCGGCGACCGCCGGGACCGGTGCCGGATCAGTGCTGACCGGCCTTGCGGCCGTGGTTGGCCTTCTTCCTGCGACGGGTGCGCTTCTTGCGGGCGCGTTTGGACATGTGCGGTACTCCGTTCCGGTACGGGAGGGGTGGCCGGGCCTTCAAGCGGTGGCGTGCGCGCCGACGAGCTGGTCGGCGAGCTTGGTGAGGCGTTTGACGGTGCGGACCTCGGTGGCGGCCGGCGCCGGGGCGGCCCGCACGGCGCGGTCGAAGTAGGCGCCGTTGACGATCTCGGTGGCCGGATCGCACAGCCGGACGACGTGCGCCGCGCCGTCCGCCGGCGCGCCGCCCTCGTGGGCGTACAGCGGCAGGAGCGCCGTGTCGCACACGCCGGGGTGCACGGACACCGCCGTCACGCGCGGGTCGGCCGCGAAGACGGTGAGCGCCAGCTGCGACTGGGCGTAGGCCGCCAGCCGGGAGTAGCGGCGGGCGCGGTGCGGATCGCTCCACTGGATGGTGGCGGTGCGGTGCAGGGACGAGGAGACGTTGACCACCCGGCCCAGGCGGCCCGGCGCGGTCAGCGCGGGTTCCAGCGCCCGGGTCAGCAGGTAGTGGGCGAGGAAGTTGACCTGGAAGGCGATCTCGACGCCGTCGCCGGTGAGGGTGTGCCGCTCGGGGGCGGCCATCCCCGCGTTGTTGACCAGCACGTCGAGGGACGGGTGGTCGCGCAGCACCGATTCGGCCAGCCGCGCCACCTCGGCCAGGTGGCAGAAGTCCGCGGCGACCGGGCGGAGCAGGGCGGCGTCGGTCCCCTCGGCGGTCAGCCGGTCGGCGGCGGCGCGTGCCTCTTCGGGCGTACGGCCGTGCAGCAGCACCGTGGCGCCGCGACCGGCGAGCTGCCGGGCGGTCTCGAAACCGATGCCGGAGGTGGCACCGGTCACCAGGACGGTACGGGAGGAAAGGGTGGAGTCGGACATGATCCCATCCGGGGGTCGGCGTACGCCCGGGATTCCCGTTCGGACGGGGCGGGCGCACGGAGGTGGGTGAGGAGCTGGGTGCGAGAGAAGGAGAAAAAGGATGAAAAAAGGGGAATAGGGAGGAGAAGAAAGATGGAAATGGTGGATCGAGGGAAGAAAGGGCAGGAAAGGAGAAAGGGGCGCCGGACGGGATCACGGCGCCCCAGGGGCCTCGGAACGGTGCCGGCCTCAGCGAGGCACGGACGCGGGCGTTTCCGGGCGGTGTGGCGCACGGCGGAGCGGCCGACGATGCGGCGGCCGGTCGGAGAGGAGCCATGCGCTGTTCACGGCAACCATCCAACGGGCCCCGCCGCCCCCCGGCAAGGCCCGTACGTCGTCCCTGACGCCGCCCTGATGTCCCCCTGACCTTTCCCTGACACGGGGTGAAGAGGGGAGGCGGCGGGGCATCTCGTCCTCAGGGCGAGCAGCCTCGTTCTCAGGGTGAGCGTCAGAGGGAGGGCGTGAGGCCGCGCCACCGTGCGACCGCCCCGTCAGATCAGCCCGGACAGCTTGAACATCTGATGGGCCGTCTCGTTGTCGACGCGCCGGGAGAGCTCGCGCAGCGTCACCACGCCGTGGAGCAGCAGGCCGCGGTCGCGGGAGGCGCGGGCGCCCTTGTCCAGGAGGTGCCACAGGCGGGGGTTGGCGGTGAGCACCCGGGGGTCCAGCTCGACGCGGGCGCCGTAGGCGTCGCGCAGCACCAGGCGCTGGGCGACGCCGTCGAGGCGGTGCACCGTCACCAGGCAGTCCGTCCGCACCCGGCGCTCGCCCAGCAGGCCGCGGGCGGCGAGCCACCCCTCGCCCGCGGTGATCCGTGGCGGCAGCAGGACGAGGAACAGCAGGACGGCCAGCCCGCCCCACATGCCGGCGCGCGGCACGGTGAGGTGCCCGAGGCCGCCGTCGCAGAGCAGCAGCAGCCCCAGCAGCGCGCCGGAGCACGCCAGCGCGCTCTTGAGGTCGCCGGGCCAGCGGTGGTCGCTGGTGAGGGCCCGCTCGGCGGGGCTGTGGTGCCGCTCGCCGGTACGAGGTGCGCGCCCGGCCGGGCGCGCGTCGTCGGTCCGGCCGGTGTCGTCCTGGTGGCGTCCCATAGGGCTGACGGTAGGAAGGAGGGGAGCGCCGCACCACGGATGTTGACGCGCCGCTGACGGGTCCCCGACTCCTTCTTGACGGCCGGGCGGTTCCCTCGTCAGGCGGGGAGCGCCGACAAGAGCGCGTGAAAAGGCGTCCGTTCCGCGCGAAGAAAGCGCTAGGAACGAACGCGTACGGGCGGAAACGAACGGAGGCTGAGCGGGCTCACCCGTCACCCGGACGGCGCGAAGCACCTGAAGGAGTTCCGAACCCATGTCCGTCCTGACGACCGCGTCCGGTCCCGCCCCCGTGGACGAGCCGGCGGATCCCCCGGATACCGGGGAACGGCACCGGCTCACCGCCGTCACCGGACTCGCGGCCCTCTCCCTGGACGCCGTGGCGTCGGTGGCGTACGGGCCCGAGGCGATCGTCCTGGTCCTGGCCGTCGCGGGCGGGCACGGCCTCGGCTTCACCCTGCCCGTCACGCTCGCCATCGCCGCGCTGCTCGCCGTCCTGGTGGCCTCCTACCGGCAGGTCATCGCCGCGTTCCCGGACGGCGGCGGCTCGTACGCGGTCGCCAAGGCCCACCTCGGCCGCCGCACCAGCCTGGTGGCCGCCGCCTCGCTGGTGCTCGACTACGTGCTGAACGTCGCGGTCGCCGTCACCGCCGGCGTCGCCGCCCTGACCTCGGCCTTCCCCGAGCTGTACGGGGAGCGGGTGTGGCTGTGCCTGGGCGTGCTCGCCCTGATCACCGGCGTGAACCTGCGCGGCGTGGTCGACTCGGCCCGCGCCTTCATCGTGCCCACCGCCGTCTTCGTCACCTCGATCCTCGTCCTGATCGTCGCCGGACTGCTGCGCTCCGCGCCCACGAGCACCGAGGCCGCCGCCGGCCACGCCTCCGTCCTGGCCGGCAACGCCACCACCGTGGGCGCGCTGCTGCTCCTCAAGGCCTTCGCCTCCGGCTGCTCGGCGCTCACCGGCGTGGAGGCCATCGCCAACGCCGTGCCGTCCTTCCGCACCCCGCGCGTGCGGCGCGCCCAGCACGCCGAGGTCGCGCTCGGCGCGGTGCTGGGCGTGATGCTGATCGGCCTGGCGGTCCTTATCTCCCGCTTCCACCTGCAGCCGGTCCAGGGCGTGACCGTCCTCGCCCAGCTCGCGGACGCGTCCCTGGGCCACAACGCGGCCTTCTACGTCGTCCAGTTCGCGACGATGACGCTGCTCGCGCTCTCCGCGAACACCTCCTTCGGCGGCCTCCCGGTGCTGCTCAAGCTGCTCGCCCGGGACAACTACCTGCCGCACGTCTTCGCCCTGAAGGCGGACCGCCAGGTCCACCGGCACGGCGTCCTGGCCCTGGCGCTGGTGTCGGCCGCGCTGCTGGTCCTCTCCGGCGGCGACACCAACACCCTGGTCCCGCTGTTCGCCATCGGCGTCTTCATCGGGTTCACCGTCGCGCAGGTCGGCATGGTCCTGTACTGGCGCGAGCGGCGCGGCCCCCGGTGGCGCGGCACGGCGGCGCTGAACGGCTTCGGGGCCGTCCTGACCGGGGTGTGCGCGGTCGTGGTGACGGCCACCAAGTTCGCGGACGGCGCGTGGCTGATCGTGGTGGCGCTGCCGGTGCTGGTCGCCGCCTTCGAGACGGTGCACCGCGCCTATGGCCGGATCGGTGCGCGTCTGGGCCTGGGACGGATCCCCGAACCCCCGCACCGTGACCGCTCCGTGGTGATCGTCCCGGTCTCCCACCTGTCGAAGCTCACCAGCGAGGCGCTGACCGCCGCCGCCTCCCTCGGTGACGAGGTGCGCGCGGTGACCGTCTGCCACCCCGACCCCGAGGACCGCGCGCAGACCGAGGCCCTGGAGCGCGACTGGTCCCTGTGGGACCCGGGCGTCCCCCTCGTCCGCATCCCCACCGCCCGCCGGGCGCTGGGCCGCCCCATCGCCGCGTACGTGCGCGACCTCGCGGCGACGCCCGGCACCCGCGTCACCGTCCTGATCCCGGAGGTCGAACCGGCCCGCCTGTGGCAGCGGGTCCTCCAGAACCAGCGGGGCGCCGTCGTTGCCCACGCCGTCCGCCGGGACACCGACGCGGTGATCTGCCGGCTGCGCTTCCGGCTGGGGTGACCTCCCAGCCGGAGCGGCGGGGCGCCGGGGGGGGGGGCGGCGTGCCGGGGGGGGGGCCGCTGGGGGGGGGGTGCACGGGCAAGCGGGGGCGCGCGCCGCGGCCGGACGGTTCCCGAACGGCCC
>NZ_JBEXNM010000028.1:0-95506 GCF_040611095.1 Streptomyces sp. NPDC003077
GTCGCGGCGCTCACGCGCCCGCGACCGCCGCCCCACTTCCTCGCTTCCTCGCTTCCCGGCTCCCGCGCTTCCTCACTTCCGCGCGACTAACGCGCCGTTCGCGCCCGGCGCCTCGAAGGCGACCTTGCGGATGTCGGCGAACCCGGCGGCGGTCAGCCAGTTCGTGTACTCCCTGGCCGTGTAGTTCCGGCCGCCCTCGGTCTCGATCAGCATGTTGAGGCTCATCAGGGCGGCCGGGGCCGGGCCGGTCTCGTCGTCGTCCACCATCAGCTCGCTGATGATCAGCGTGCCGCCCGGCGGCAGCGCGGCGTGGCACTTGGTGAGCAGCGCGCGGCCGGTCTCCTCGTCCCAGTCGTGCAGGATCATCGACAGGATGATCACGTCGTGCCCGCCGGGCAACGCCTCGTCGGCCAGGAAGTCACCGGGATGGGTGCCGACGCGGTCGCCGAGTTCCGCCTCCCGGGCGTGCCGTTCCGCCACCGGGCACACCGACGGCAGGTCGTACACCGTGGCCTTGAGCTGCGGGAGGCGGCGGCACAGCTCGATGGCGTACGCGCCGGAGCCGCCGCCCACGTCCAGCAGGCGGGACGCGGTGCTCAGGTCGATCGCCTCGCCCAGCCGCCGCGCGGTCCACGAGGACAGCGCGTGCATCGCCTCCCAGAAGACGTCCAGCAGTTCCGGATCCTCGGTGGCGAACAGGTGCGGGTGCCGGTCGGGGTCCCAGGTGGTGGGCCGGTTGGTGCGCACGGCCTCGGCGAGCGGGGCCCAGCCGGGGTACAGCCGCCGGTCCAGCATCCGCACCCAGCCGCCGAAGTGGTACGGGCGGCCGGGCACCAGGTACGCGTCGGCGACCGCCGAGTTGACGTAGCGGCCGTCCGCCCGGCGACGCAGCAGGCCCAGCGCCGTGCAGGCGGTGAGCAGCATCCCGGCGGGCCGGACGCTGACCTCCAGCTCCTCGGCGCACTCCGCCGGCGTCGCGCCGCCCATCCGGTCGAGCAGTCCGAACAGCCCCAGCTCGTCGGCCGCGGCCAGGGCCTTGAACGCCCAGAAGCCGGTGGCCAGCCGCATCAGCGGCAGCGGTGAGACGTCGGGGGTGACGGGCGTGGACGTCATGTAGGTGGTCCTCCTGGATTCGGTGGTCGCCGCGGGCGGGCGGCGGGGTGGTCGCGTACGGCGTACGGACGCCGTTCCGGTACGGGCGCGGGCGCGCGTACGGACGGATGCGCGTACGCGGCGCGGGCGGTACCGGTACGGATCGCGTACGGGCACGGGGGCGCGCGGGAACGCGCCCCAGAGGACTTACCACCGGGGAAGGGGCGTCACACATGAGAGACGCCAGGAGTGCCACACATGAGAGGGGCGGGGGCTGTCAGGGAGGGCGGCGCGGGGCCGGGGCGAGGCTGGGAGGGGCCCGGACCGAAGTCCGTTCCTGGTCGGAGGGAGACCACTTCTGACCGGTGGCGGCCCGTTCCTCTTCCTTCAACGGCCGTAACCGGCGTCCGCGGGCCCGGGAGCGGACCGGTGGCGGCCCCGGCCCCTCGTCGTCCACGTCTACCCGCGGGCGCCGATCTGCGAGACGCCGCCTCCCTCGTCCAGCGGGGTGATGCGCTGCTGGGCGGCGAACGCCGCGGCCGGATACCGCGGGTCGGGCCGCAGCGCGTACTCCCGCAGGCACGCCTCGGTGAACTTGATGACGTGCTCGTCGCCGTGCTCCAGCGCCCGTGCGCTCAGCTCGGCCGCCGGTGGCACATCGGGCACCCGTTCCCGCCAGGCCGGGCCGTCCTCGTCGCGCCGGTCCGTGGTGAAGGCCAGCAGGAACGCGGTGTGCACCTGCCACAGCGCGGCCAGCGTCGGCTCGTACAACTCGTGCGGCAGGTGGGGCAGGACGAGGCGGACGGCGGCGGGCGCCGTGACGCCGTGGATCAGCGGGACCGGGAAGACCTCGGGGTGCCCCAGCGACACGTCGGCGAACCGCAGTGTCATCTCGCTCAGCAGCCGGGGCGCCTGTTCCGGGGCGAGCCAGTCCAACGCCTCCTGGTAGCCGGGTATCTCGTCGAGCGCCTTGAGGCGGCGCTGGGCGACGTGCGGTCCCATGGGGCCGTCCTCAGGAGCGCGGGGGAGGGCGGCGACGGCGGCGGCCAGTTCGTACGAACCCCGCAGCCGGGCCCGGCCGGGCAGCTCCGTCCAGCGCGCTGCCCAGTACGCCAGCCCCTTGGCGAGCTCGTCGATCTGGAGCCCGGTGGGGTCCGGCACGCCGTACAGGCCGCGTACGGCGTGCGCGGTGCGGATGACGCCGTGCGTCAGCCCGGCAAACAGGCCGGTGATCAGGCGGGGCCACCAGCGGACGAGCACCACGCGCCAATGGGCCTCGGCCAGCTCGCGGCGGAACAGCGCCTCCCAGTCCCCGGCCCGGTGGAAGGCCCCGAGCGCGGGCCGCCAGGAGGACTCGTCCGCGGGGTCGAGCGCGAACCGGGCGGCGGGCGGCTCGTGGTGGTCCATGGCGCGCCGGTACCGCTCCACCCAGCGGGCCACCTCGTCCCCGTGCCCGAGCACGGCCAGCGCCTCGGCGCCCATCGGGCCGTGATTGGCCAGGTCGACGCCCTGGCCGCGTTCGTATCCGAGGTCGGTCAGACGTTCCAGAGCGTCGTTCACCGCGTCGCGGTAGCCGGTCGTCGGCATGGGGGCTCCCTTTTTTGGGCGCGAGCGTCCATTTGATGAGTCCTCACCCGGTCCTCGCCTTGGAGAAACCAATGGTTTGGAGATCCGAACGATTTATACTCGCAGTATGCCGCACGAACACGAGGCCGGGAAGGCGCCCCGGACGCCGACTCCCGAAGAAGTCCGGGTCGTTGGCCTGGTGCCGTTGTTGGAGCCCTACTTCCGCAAGGGAGTGGTGCGGGAGCAGATGCCCGAGCGGCTGCGCGAGGCGATGGAGAGCAACGGCCTGACGCCCCGTCACGGAGCCGTGCTGCCGCAGCTTTTGGCCGGCCCGCCGCTGTCCGTCAGCGAACTCGCCGGCCGTCTGCACATCTCGCTGTCCACGGCGAGCGAGCTGGTCGGCGCCCTGAGCCGGGCCGGCATCGTGGAACGCAACGAGGACCCGGCCAACCGCCGCCGCACCCTGGTGTCCCTGGCCGCCCCGTACCGGCCCCTCCTGGAAACCTTCCTCGCCCGGCGGCTGGAACCCCTGCTGCGTGCCCTGGACGGACTCTCCCCGGCCGACCGGTCGGGCTTCCTGGCCGGACTTGAGGCGTGGGCGGCGGAGGTGCAGAAGTAGACGAGCCCGCGGCGGGGGGCGTGGGCCGTTCATGTGTGGCAGCGGACCGGTGGGGCGGGCGGGAGCTGGGGGCCGGGCGCTGTGGGGGCGGGTGTTGCGTCGGGCGGACGCGACACCGCCCGGTCCGTTCGTTCCTGTGAGCGGTCCTGTCTCGTTTCCGTGAGCGGTCCCGCCCCGTTCCTGTGAGCGGGCCCGCCTCGTTGTCGTGAGCGGACCCGCCTCGTTCCTGTGAGCGAGCCCGCCCTGTTGCCGTGAGCGGTCCCGCCCCGTGGGTCAATTCGTCCGCGTCTCCGGGCGATCCGCCGGTGCGGGGCCTTCCGCGAGGCAGAGCCCCGGGTCCTCGATCACGGCCTTGGGGGTGGTGGTGATGACGCGGTCCAACGCGCTGCGTGCCGTGAGGAGTTCGTCCACGGCCCGCGTGATCCGCTCGCGCTCCCGGTGCAGGCCGGCGAGGGTGCCGGAACACGCCGCCGCCAGGTCCTCCCCTTCATGGTGCTCCATGCACGGCAGGAGTTCCGCGATGGCCGCGGTGCCCAGCCCCGCCGCGAGCAAGGTGCGGATGTTCCGTACGACGTGCACGTCCTCCTCGCGGTATTCCCGATATCCGCTCGGCCGCCGTCGCGGAGATATCAGGCCCTGTTCCTCGTAGTAGCGCAGCAACCGCACGCTGACGCCGGTGCGTCGAGAAAGCGCACCGATGCGTATGTGATGACCGTCACGTGACGTTGACTCTCCCATGGATGTGAGAGTCTACCGTCATTCCCATGACGCATTCATCAACAACTGCGGGCGACCGCACGGCAGTTACCGTTGTCGGACTCGGGCCCATGGGCGTCGCGCTCGCCGAGGCATTCCTCCGGAAGGGACACCCCACCACGGTGTGGAACCGCTCTCCCGAAAAGGCGGACGCATTGGTCGGGAAAGGCGCCGTTCGCGCCGCGACCATCGCCGCGGCGGTGACCGCGAGTCCGCTGACGGTCGTCTGCCTCAAGGATTACGACGCGATGTACGCGGCCCTCGCCCCGGCCGGTGGCGCGCTCTCCGGCCGGGTGGTGCTGAACCACGGTTCCGGCACTCCGGCACAGGCCCGCGAGGCCGTGACCTGGGCGAAGCGGAACGGTGCGCACTATCTCGACGGTGCCGTCATGGTGCCGCCGTACGCCGTGGGGCTCCCCGATTCCGTATTCCTCTACAGCGGCCCGCGCACCGTATTCGACGCGCACGAAAAGACCTTGGCGAGTCTGGGCGGCTCCCGGTACCTCGGTGCCGATCCCGGCCTCGCCGTGCTGTACAACACGGCGCTGCTCGGCATGATGTACACGTCCCTGCAAGGCTTCCTGCACGCTTTGGCGCTGGTCGGCTCGGCGGACGTGAAGTTGACCGAATTCGCCGGCCTCGCCGTCGACTGGTTCCTTTCGGACGTGGTGAATCCGGCTCTCCTGCCGGCGGTGCCCGGGATCGAAAAGGGTGTCTATCCGGGCGATCACGGCACCATGGAGATGAACCTGACCGCGCTGGAACACATCGTCCACACCAGCCGGGAACAGGGCGTCGACACCGAAGTACCCGGGCAGATCATGCGGCTCGCCCAAAAGGCGATCGCCGCGGGACACGGCGGCGACAACTTCATGGCCGTCATCGAACTGCTGAAGAAGCGCGCGGAGCAAGCGGAGTAAGCGGAGCAAGCGAAGTAAGCGCGGAGTAAGCGGAGTAATCCGCCGTCGAGCCGGAACTCCGTGGGCGATCACCGTCCACGGACTTCCGGAACCATCGAAACGCCGCCGAAGCGGACCTTCGACGCCTTGTACGGGCACCGGAAACTCACTGGAGCGCGCCCTCGACGGCGTATAGGTTCCCGGCATGAGCGATGACGGCGAGACGCGGATCCGGCAGGCGCGAGAGGCGGACGCAGCCGTGATCGCGGACATCCACCTGTCCTCACGTGCGGCGACCATGCCCTACCTGCCCCCGCAGAGGCGCGATCACGAGCAGGTGACCCGATGGGTGCGGGACCTGGTGCTCAAGGAGTGCCGCACCTGGGTCGCCGTGCGGAACACGGAGGTCATCGGCTACGCGGCCCTCGACGGCGATGTGCTCGACCAGCTCTACCTGCGTCCGGACGTCCGCCGGCAGGGCGTCGGCACGCTCCTCCTCGACGAGATCAGGCGGCACAGCCCCGACGGGGTGTCCCTGCACGTGTTCCAGCAGAACACCGAGGCCCGCGCGTTCTACGAGAAGCACGATTTCACGGTCCTCGACACCAACGAGGGCGACCGCAATATGGAGGGCCTGCCTGATATGACCCTGCGCTGGACCCCGCAGCCCACGCGGTAGGGCGAACGAGCCGCCGGCGGAGGAGGACGACCGCGCCGGTTCAGCCCGGCGGCGCCGATCGCGGTGCGGCCTCGTTCCCCGCGCAACGGTGCCGACCACCACCGCGCAATCAGACGGACACGGCCCGCTCATGCTCCAGCAACCGGCGGATGTCCCGGACCGCCGCCCGCCCGGCCCGGTTGGCCCCGACGGTGCTCGCCGACGGCCCGTACCCGACCAGGTGCACGCGCGGGTCGCGCAGGGCGGCGGTGCCCGCCATCCGGATGCCGCCGCCCGGCTCGCGCAGCCGCAGCGGCGCGAGGTGGTCGATGGCGGCCCGGAACCCGGTCGCGTACA
The DNA here is from genome assembly GCF_040611095.1 of Streptomyces sp. NPDC003077. Taxonomy (NCBI): domain Bacteria; kingdom Bacillati; phylum Actinomycetota; class Actinomycetes; order Kitasatosporales; family Streptomycetaceae; genus Streptomyces; species Streptomyces sp. NPDC003077. The sequence continues at coordinate 5,948 of NZ_JBEXNM010000028.1, forward strand.
GGATGGTGTCCGCCTCCACCGTGCGGCCGTCCGCCCAGACCGCGCCGCCCGGGGTGATCCGCTCGAAGAGCGGCAGCCGCTCCAGGACACCGTTCGCGCGGGCCCGCCGCATCGCGTCCGTCATCGGCAGCCCCGTGACGCTGACCACGCTCTGCGGCGGCAGTCCCTGCCGGACCCGCTCCTCCACCAGGGCCACCGCGGCCCGCCCGCGTTCCTCGTCGAAGGGCCCCTCGCGGAAGACCGGTGGGCGCCGGGTCACCCAGGTCGTCCCGGCCGCGACCTCGGCGATCTCCATCAGGTGCTGCACGGCCGAGGTCCCGCCCCCGACGACGATCACCCGTTGCCCGGCGAAGTCGTCCGGCCCGGCGTACCGCGCGGTGTGCAGCTGCCGACCCCGGAACGTCTCCTGCCCCGGGAAGCGCGGCCAGAACGGGCGGTCCCACGTCCCGGTGGCGTTGATCAGGGCCCGGGTCGCGTACGTTCCGTCCGAGGTGGTGACCAGCAGCCGCCCCTCGTAACCCTCCCGCACGGCCGTCACGTCCACCGGACGGTGCACCGGCAGGCCGAAGGTCTGCTCGTAGGCGGCGAAGTACCGGCCGATGACCTCGGAGGACGGCCGGTCGGGGTCGGCGCCGGTCAGCTCCATGCCGGGGAGCTGGTGCATGCCGTGCACCCGCCCGTACGTCAGCGTCGGCCAGCGGAACTGCCAGGCGCCGCCGGGGGCGGGGGAGTGGTCCAGGACCACGAAGTCCCGCTCCGGCTCGTACCCCACCCGTCGCAGGTGGAAGGCCGCGGCCAGACCCGCCTGCCCGGCACCGATCACGACGACCTCGGTCTCGATCAGCGAGCCGTCGGTCTCGATCACCGAGCCGTCGATACCGATCACCGAGTCCCGGCCCCCGACCGGCTGTCCTCCGATGTGGTTCATAATTGTACGAACTCCGGGAGGATCGGATCTCTTCCCGCCCACCGCCCCAATGGAGACGGGCAGAGACGGGCCCCCGGGACGCCGCAGGCCACAGGCCACAGGCCGCAGGCCGCAGCCGGGAAGCCCCGTCCCCAGCTCAGGAAGACCCGCCCCCGGCTCAGGAAGCCCCCACCGCCACCCCCGCATCGGCCGACGTCGGACGACCGGCCGGAGGCGCGTCCAGCAGCCCCCGCGCGGCCAGCTCGGGACGCACGCCCTTCCCGAACCAGTACGCCTCCTCCAGATGCGGATAGCCCGACAGGACGAAGTGCTCGATCCCCAGCGCGTGGTACTCCTCGATCCGGTCAGCGACCTCCGCGTGGCTGCCGACCAGCGCCGTCCCCGCGCCGCCCCGGACCAGTCCCACCCCGGCCCACAGGTTCGGCGAGATCTCCAGCTTGTCGCGCGAGCCGCCGTGTAGCGCCAGCATCCGCTGCTGGCCCACCGACTCGCTGCGGCCCAGCGCCTGCTGCGCCGCGGCCACGGTCGCCGGGTCGAGGTCGTCCAGCAGCCGGTTCGCCGTGGCCCACGCCTCGCGCGAGGAGTCGCGGGAGATGGTGTGCAGGCGGATGCCGAACCGGACCCGGCGCCCCTGCTCCCGCGCCAGCCCGTCGATCCACTCGATCTTCCGCTTCACCTGCTCCGGCGGCTCGCCCCAGGTCAGGTACACATCGACGTTCCGCGCGGCCACCGGGCCCGCCGCGGCCGACGAGCCGCCGAAGAAGATCTGCGGCAGCGGGTCCGGCGGCAGCGCGGCCAGGCCGCCGTCCACCTGGTAGTGCTCCCCCCGGAAGTCGAACGGTGTGCCGCTCCACGCCCCGCGCACGATCTGGAGGAACTCGTCGGTACGGGCGTACCGCTGATTGTGGTCGAGGTGGTCGCCGAACCGCCGCTGCTCGGTCGAATCACCGCCCGTCACCACGTTCAGCAGCAGCCGCCCGCGCGAAACGCGCTGGTAGGTGGCGGCCATCTGCGCGGCCAGCACCGGCGATATCACCCCGGGCCGGAAGGCCACCAGGAACTTCAGCCGCTCGGTGACCTGGGTGAGCGCCATCGTCGTCAGCCACGCGTCCTCGCACCACGTGCCGGTCGGCGTGAGCACCGCCTCGAACCCCAACTGCTCGGCGGCCTTCGCGATCTGCGCCAGGTACTCGATGTCGGGCGCCCGTACGCCGCTGACCGGGGTGATCCGCTCGCGCCGGATGCCGCCGTCGGTATAGGCGTGCCGGTCGACCAGCGTGCGGCCGTCGCCCCCGGTGGGGAGGAACCAATGCAGGTGTACGGACATCTCAACCGGCCTTTCCATAGGTACTTCCATAGGTACGCGGCGCCGTGCTCGAAGGGGGCAGGCCGCCGTTGAAGCGGGTGTCGACGAAGGAGGAGAAGTCGACGCGGCGCGGGATCAGCCGCAGTTCGGCGAAGGTGTCGGCGATCCGCTGCTCGGAGGCGACGGCGGCCGGGTCCACGGCGACCGAGACCGCCGTGCCCCGCGAGCGCCGGACCGCTTCCCGGGTCACGTCCTCCGGCAGCCCGGTCTCCCGCGCCCACACCTTCGCCCAGGCGTCCGGGTGCCCGTGCACCCAGTCCTGCGCGCGCCGGACGCGGTCGATGTAGTCCTTGAGCGCCGCGGACTTCTCCTTGTCCGCGAGCGCCGCGGGTGCGGCGACCTGGAAGCCCAGCCCGTTGACGACGCCCTCGCCGGTGGCCAGCACCCGCGCGTCGGTTTGCGCGAGCGCCTGCGCGGTGTACGGGTCCCAGATGGCCCAGGCGTCCACCCGCCCCCGGCTGAACGCGGCCAGCGCGTCGGCGGGCTGGAGGTAGTTCAGCGTCACGTCCTTGATGGACAGACCCGCCTTCTTCAAAGTGGCGACGAGCTGGTAGTGCGCCGAGCTGCCCTGGGAGACCGCGACCGACTTGCCCTTCAGATCCTCCGGCCGGCTGAGCGGCGAGTCCTTCCGGACGAGGATCACCTCGCCCGCCGACGAGGAGTGCGAGCCGGCCACCACCTTGATCTTCGAGTTGGCCGCGGCGGCGAAGACCGGCGGCGTATTGCCCACCGAGCCGATGTCCACGGCCTGCGCGTTGACCGCCTCCAGCAGCGGCGGCCCGGAGGTGAACGTGGACCACTTGATCCGGTACGGGAGATCGTCCAGCTCCCCGGCGGCCCGCAGCAACGCCTCCGAACCGCCCTTCTGATCCCCGACGTTCAACGTCACGGACCCCTTCCCGTCCACACCGCTCTCCGCACCACCGGCCCCCCGCGCCGCCGACGAGCCCCCACACCCGGCCAGCAGCACGGCGAGCGGCAACAGGGCGAACGGCAGCAATCGGGGACGGGGCAGGCGCCGTCGTCTCATGGGGGGTGGTTCCTTTCGTTGTACTCGGGAGGGGGGTGATGGTCTTTGGTGCGGACGGACGTCAGCGGGCGGGGGAGGAGTCCGACGGAGCCGGCGCACCGGTCCCGGAATCGGCACCTTCCGCCGCCCGGACCCCGAGCCGGTCCAGCAGCCGGGCGCGCAACGCGCGAGGGGCGGTGGTCTCTGGTGCGGACGGACGTCAGCGGGCGGGGGAGGAGTCCGACGGAGCCGGCGCACCCGCCCCGGGATCGGCACCCTCCGCCGCCCGCACCCCGAGGCGGTCCAGCAACCGGGCGCGCAACGCGGCGAAGCGCGGATCGGAGACATCCCTCGGCCGGGGCAGGTCCACCGAGGTCTCGTACGCGATCACGCCGTTCTCCATCACCAGCACGCGATCGGCCAGCAGCACCGCCTCCTCCACGTCATGGGTGACCAGCAGCACCGCGCACCCGCGCCGCTGCCACAGCCGGGCCACCAGCCGCTGCGCCTTGACCCGGGTCAGCGCGTCCAGGGCGCCGAACGGTTCGTCCAGCAGCAGGAGTTCGGGATCGCGGACGAGGGCGCGAGCCAGCGACGCGCGCTGGGCCTCGCCGCCGGACAGCGTCTTCGGCCAGGCGTCCGCGCGCTGCCCGAGCCCGACCTCCTCCAGGGCCCGCAGCGCCGAAGCCCGTTCGGGCCGGCCCGGCAGCCCGAGCAGGACGTTGCGCCACACCCGCTTCCACGGCATCAGCCGCGGCGCCTGGAAGGCCACCGCCTTGCGGCGCGGCACCAGCACCGTCCCCGCGATCTCCCGGTCGAGCCCGGCCAGTACCCGCAGCAACGTGGACTTCCCGCAGCCGCTGCGCCCCAGCAGCACCACGAACTCGCCCGGCCGAATCTCCAGCCGCAGCCCGTCGAGGACGGCACGGTCCCCGAAGGCACGCGTCAGCCCGTCGACCCGCACGGCGGCCCGATCCGCCGCTGCACTCGTCACCGGCCGGTGAACGTCGGTCGCCATTGCAGCAACTGCCTTTCCAGAGTGCGGACGAGGAAGTCGGCGAGCAGCCCGAGGGCCGCGTACACCACCAGGCACACCACGATCACGTCGGTGCGGAAGAACTCCCGGGCCTGGTTCATCAGGAAGCCGACCCCGTCGTCGGCGTTGATCTGCTCGCCGAAGACCAGCGCGAGCCAGGCGGTGGCCAGCGCGTAGCGCAGCCCCGTCATGGCGCCCGGCAACGCACCGGGCAGCACCACGTGCCGGACCAGCCCCCACCGCCCGAGCCCGAGAACCGTCCCCGCCTCGACGAGTTGCGCGTCCACGCCCCGAATCCCGGCGTACACATTGAGGTACAGGTGGAACGCCACACCGACCGAAATCAACGCGATCTTCGGAGCCTCGCCGATCCCCAGCCAGATGATGAACAGCGGAATGACGCCCACCCACGGGATGGACCGCAACATCTGCACCGTCGCGTCGACCAGGTCCTCCCCCAGCCGCGACAGCCCGGACAGCAACGCCAGCGCCGTCCCCACCACGCCACCCAACGCCAGCCCCACCACGACACGTTGGACGGACACCACCATGGCGGAGGGCAACGTCCCGTCGGCCACCATGTCCCGCCCCGTCCGCGCGATATCCCCCGGCGAGGCCAGCGTCCCGGCCTCCAGCACCCCCGTCGCGCTCAACACCTGCCACAACACCAGCAGCAACACGGGCCCCGAGGCCCGCCGCAGCCATCGCGGCACGGCCTGCCGGCGCTTGGAGACGGGCACGACGGGGACGAGTTCCGGCGCGGCGGGGGAGGGGGTGGTCCGGGGTGGCGTGGCGGCGGTCTTATCAACTGTTAAAGGGGATACTTCCGGTGGTGCATGGCCCGTAACGGCCTGATCGGTACTCATCAACGCTCCACGGCGAGGAGACCACGCACGCGCCTACGACACACGCCGACAGAAGGGCGCGCGGTTCGCGGCACATACGTAGGAACAGCTGGGGACGGAGAAGGAAAAAAACCCGAAAACGGAGAAAGAAGAAGGCAGAGAAGGCAGAGAAGGCAAGGAGAACGAGCGTCCCGGCCCGGAAAAACGTCAGCGACAGCCGCGGCAACAGGCGGCAGAGGCCACCCGCAGCAGGTCGATATGACCACGCGTGGTGAGCAGAGCTGACATAGACATGCCGCCGAACGTAGCGATCCGAACCCGCTCGGTCAATCTTTGTCTTACCTGGTGGTCCTTTGTTGCGGGGGTGTTGCGGTGCCCTTCACTTTCGCGATCCCGCTGCTGACGAATCCGGCTCCTCGGGTGCGCGCCGGCGTGGCGCCGCAGGCGCGGCAGCCTGCCCCGGACACACCACAGAACCGCCCGCGTGACGAAGTACAGGGACAGCCCCGACCGCTTGCTTGTGCGGTTTTGTCGCCCATGTCTGAGAAGATCTGTCACATGGCTGACAGCTTCACGACACGAGTGATCGACGTAAGGACGGGTTCGCAGGAAACGGTCTACGACCTGACCCGCGAGTGCACCTCGTTCCTGCGGGACGCGGCCCAAGGCCGGGACGGCCTCCTGAACGTCTTCGCCCCACACGCCACGACGGGCATCGCCCTCATCGAAACCGGCGCCGGAAGCGACGACGACCTCCTGACCGCCCTCCGCGACCTCCTCCCGCCAGACAACCGCTGGCGCCACCAACACGGCAGCCCCGGCCACGGCCGCGACCACGTCCTGCCCGCTTTCGTCCCCCCGCACGCCACGCTGCCCGTGGTCGGGGGCGAGCTCGCTCTGGGGACGTGGCAGTCGGTGTGTCTAGTCGATACGAACGGGGACAATCCGGAGCGGCAGGTGCGGTTGAGTTTCCTGGGATAGGAGCGCCCCTCACCTCGACCGTGGGGGGTGCGCGTCGGTCCCGTCCGGCGGGGCGTTCCAACGGCCGCTCTGGCGCACCGCTTCCACTACGCCGAGGACGGCATCGACCGCTTCCGGAATGACCTGGGCGAGCATCGGCAGGGCGCGGTGCCAGGTGGCGGTTTCGAGGAGGTCATAAGCCATGGCTCGCACGAGAAGGTCCACCAGTAGCGGGTCGGCCGGCGCGGGGCGGAGCGGGCGCGCGAGGGCGCACAGGACCGTCAGCGTCCAGTCGTCGGCCTGCGCCGTCACGTCGAGGACCACGGGCGTGCCGGCGAGGTGGCCGGCCACAGCGGCCAGAGTCTGGCCACGTGCCTCGGAATCCGCGATGTCGGTGATCGTCGCGTACGCCTGCTCCGGGTCGCCGAGGGTGGCTTGCAGCAGCGCGAGAGCGGCGAGCAGCAGGGGCTGTGTCCCGAGGCGGGCGCGAGCGGAGCTCTCCACGGCGGTGAGTCGGGCCTCCGTCGGGACGCCGGCGGCGTGGTCCGCCAGGACGCCGACCACGTCAACGGTGAACGCGTCGTTCCCAGCGGCCCCCGGCAGGCCGGAATCCGTCGAGGTGAGGACTGTCTGTGGGTCGAGCAGCGCCTCCACGGCCAGCGCCGCCCGCCTGTACAGACCTCCGAGGCGCCCGATTGGCCTGCGGCCGTCCGCGGGCGCCGCCCAATGGCGGGCTCGCGCGGCGTCTCCCGCGTGCGCGAACGCCTGGGCGACCAGGCTCCTCGCCACCGGCAACTGGGCGGCAGGCACGCGCTGCGCGGCCTCCGCTGCCTTCTCCGCGGAGCGGAGGGCAGAGTCTGGACGCCGCGAAGGGGCCATGGCGGCCGAGGTCCATGCGCGTACCGTGAACAACGGGTCGCGCGTCCCGATCGCCAGTAGGCCCCGTTCGCCGAGGTGGCCGAGCCAGTCGGGGGGCGTTTCCGGGACGGTGACGCGTTGCATGAAGCGGTCGACCTGGAGGCGCAGTTCGGGACCGGATCCCCGTGCGGACAGGCGGCGAGCCTCTTCGCGCAGCTCGTCGTAGACGTTCGGCCCGTCGGGTTCGGGGTGCTGCTCCCAGGCCGTGCCCGTCGGGTCGACGGAGGGCTCGTCAGTTTCCGGTTCGGTCGCGTCGGCCACCGTGGGGAGGCGGTCCAGTCGCTGCCGACACGCTTCGGCCCGCGAAGGGTCGGCTTTGGCCACCTCCGTCCAGATCTCCCGCGCGACGACGAGGCGCCCCTCGGGGGAGTCCGCCTGGTACTCCGCTTCCAGCAGCAGTTCGTCCAGGAACGCGTCCGCGAGGTGGGGCTCGGTGGCGCGGAGCGAGGAGGCGACCTCGGCCGCCGGGGCCGCCAACTCCCGTCGGCAGAAGTCGACCGACCTCAGCAGCCGAGCGGCGTCCTGGGGCAGGTCGGCCCTGGCGAGGGCCACGGCGACCCGCGCGATCACCGACTCGGTGCGACCAACGGCCCGGTCGCCCAGCGGGTTCTGGTAGCGGGCTCGCTCCGCCCACTCGGCGGCCTCCGACGCGAACCGCCGCGCCGCGTCGAGCGCCCGCGGTTCTGCCGCGAGCAGGGTGGGGACGACCTCGATGAGCCGGAGGGCCTTGGCGGCCGGGTCGGGGGTGGCAAGCGCGAGTGAGCGAGCCCGTGCGGCGTCACCGACCGCGGCCAGCGCCCGCAACACCTCGGGCGGCACGTGTGCGCCCCCGCCTTCCAGAAGGGAGCGAGCGGCGGTGGCCGACGCGAGGACGGCGGGCGTCCGACGCGTGCGGGTGGCTTGTTCGAGCGAGGCGATCCCGAGATCGGCACGGCCGAGATCGGCGAGGCGCAGCAGCCTCCGGGTGTCGAGCGCGAAGTCGAGGAATCGATCGAGATCGGGGTCGTCACGGGAGCGGACCAGCTCGGGATAGTGCTGGAGCAGGAACGCGGGTGAGGACGCGGGCCAGTTCCTGGCCCGCCACCCGTCGGCCCAGGCGTCCATGCGCGCGCTCAGGTCTGCGAGGTACTCCTCTCCGCACAGGTCGCGTGCGGTGTCGTGCAGCGTCGAGGCGCCTCTACGTCGTAGGGAAGGGGTTCGATGCGGTTTCCGGAGCTGATGAGACGGGCCAGGTCCTGGTAGCCGAGCCCGCCGCGGGTGGCGAGGGTGAGGAACCCGAGGGCTTCGCGTCCCGGGCCACCGACATCGTCGAAGAGCCGCTTGAGCTCCTGGAAGGCCGTGTCCCGCAGGGCGATCGCCGTGGGAGAGGGACGGAACTCGGGAATCTGCTCCGCGTCGCGCACGGGATGCCCTGCCGGGACGTCGCTGGGCAGCGGTGGGTACGGGCGCATGCTGACCAGCACGGTGAGCCCGGTGATCAGACGCTGGGGGAGCAGGGACGCGATGCTGGGCGCGGCGGTGCCTGCTCCAGTGTCCTCGTCCAGCCCGTCGATGACCAGCAGCAGTTTCCGGCCCCGGGCAACGCTCTCCTCCGCCGCCTTCGCGTACAGCGAGGTGAACGGGGCCTTCCCCTCCCGGCCGGAGGCTGTCTTCCTCCCGGCGAGCTGGGTCAGCGGTCCCCTGATGGTCCCTTCGAAGTCCTGCGCGTTCTGAGCCGTGGTGCCCTGCCGTACGAAGAAGGCGACGACGTCCGTGTCGTCCGGTACGTGTGAGGGTGCGGTGAGCCAGGTTGCGAGGAAAGCGGTCTTCCCCGCCCAGGGCGGCGCCACGAGGGTCAGATACCCCGGCGTCACGGACCTCGCCCGCAGAAGGGAGGTGAGCCGTTCGAGATCCTGCTCCCGACCGGCGAGGTCGGCGGGACACCAGTCCCGGGCCGTATGGAGGAAGGGAGGGGGAGGGGCCGTTCGGGAACTGGGCCGCGAGGGCGGTCGCCCGCCCTTCCGGCTGCTTCTCTCGGCCTGCGCCTTGGCGAACGCGTCTAGCCATGTCCGCTTCGGGGCCCACCGACGACCGAGCTTTTTCTCCAGGGCTTCCACCACCCTGAGGAACTCATCTCGATCACTGGGCGCGGTGCGTCCCTGGAGCCAGGACCCGAGTTTCGTCTTCCAGGACCCGAGTTCCTTCTCACCGTGGATCCCGACGGCGATTCCGATCTTTGTGTAGGAGAGATTGGGATCGGCGCGCTTCGCCTCGGCGTGCAGGCCTGCGAGGAGGCGGGAGAGGTTTCGCAGTGCCGGCCGGTCCGCCGTCTCGTCGTCCATGAAGCCCCACCTCTAGCCCTTACCCACCTGACGGGAATCCTCCCGGCCATGACCAGCTCCGCATCATCTTCTCGGCCCTCGGCCAAGTCGCATGAAACCCACCTGACGAAGGACAACGGGTCCACCGCCGCCCGATATTCCGTCGGGTGGCCCTCCAGGAGGGAACCCGTCGTGCACACAGTCCTCACCGACGCCACGGCACTGGCCGCTACCACCGGTCTCACCTACGCCGGAACGCTGCTCGGCGTCGCCTTCGTGTCCGTCGTGTCGCGTGACCCCGAGCGGCGCAAGGACGCCCGGGCGACCCTGATGATCCTCGTCCGGCGCCGTACGCAGCGCTGACCGCAGTCAACGCCAGTGCAAGGGGGCTCAACCGTCAACACCGAACCAGTCCTGGTTAGTTGGAGCACTACCCAAACCATCTACTGACGTGTCAGACTCCAGTCCTCGACAGCGTCGGGTGCACCTCTCGGTGCTCTGCGGACTGGGATCCCCCCCAGTCCGGAGAGCACAGGAGGAAGATGATGGGCGAACGCTCGTGGCGCTGGTTGAGGCCGCTACTCAAGGTGAGGGGGTGGTGTGGCGAGCATCGGGACGCCCTGGCGTTGATGGTGATCGAAATCGTCACTGCCGCTGTCGTCACCTGGTTGCTAGCGGGTATATGAGGTCTCTCCCGGGAGCAATCCGGGAGAGACCTCACAGGCCACGGCCGGTACGTCCAGTTGCTGAGAGGCGGCTCGTCCCGGTCGTGGCAGTCAAACGGGGCATCCGTCAGGACGATAACAGGAAGCCGTCGACCTGGGGATCCCCGCCTCGCGCTCGCGAGGATTGCCCGCAGCTAGCGTTCGTTGGTCATTCCGGGCGCATCTCCTCCCCGCGTCGCGGGGATCACGCACCACCTCTCACGCACCGATGCCCATCCGCCGTCCTCCGTTCGGCGGTGGGCGATCCGCAGGACAGCGAGGCCACGGACCATGCGAGCAACCGATGTAGAGAGCGCCCCGAACGGGCGTACCACGGGCGTCCGTTGGGACCCGCGTCTTCACTCCTGCGTCCGGGCGTTGGCGCTGGACGGCACGGTGCTCGCACTGAACCTGGTGGATCTGTTCCGCCGAGCCGAGTCGCTTCGCGACATCGACGGGGCCACCCCTGGCGAGAAGGTCGCCCTCATCGAGTTCCTGCTGGCGCTTTGTTACGCCTCCGGTACGCATCCGTCCTCGCCCGGAGAGTGGGACCGATGGGTGGGGGAGGGGGCCTCCCTGGAAGGGGTCGGGACCTGGCTGGCCGGGCAGTCAGACGAGGACTGGAACCTCTTCCACCCGACGCGGCCCCTGGGTCAGAACGCGCTCCTGGCGCCGTTCCTGGAGGAGTACGGCACCGGTCCGGCCCAGCTCGTCATCGAACGCGCCGGTGACTACGCTCAGTTCGCCGATCACCACCACCTCGACCACGAGGCTCCGCTGCCCGCGGCCGAGGCGTTCCGGGTCATGCTGACCCAGCACTGCTTCGGCCTGTCCGGCCGGGCACGCATCTCCGGCAAGGCGACGCTCGGCCCCGCCATCACCAATCTGGCCACCGGCCGCCTCGGCGGCCGGGTCAGGGTGCTCGCGCTGGGGAGAACCCTCGGGCACACGCTGCGCCTCAACCTCACGCCCACCGCCGACGAGCCGCGGGTGCTCAACCTCACCTGGACGGAGGGGCCGATCCAGCGGCGGAGCTTCACCGCGAAGCCTCCGCCGCGGCCGGTCGCGGGCTTCGCCGATCTGCACAGCTCGTTGGGCAGATCGGTGTTGCTGCGGCCGAAGGCCGGACTCGACGGTGAGCGTGCCGCCGTGGACCGGGTGCTGATCGGCGCGGGCGAACTGCTCGACCTCGATCCCGCCGTACACCTCCAGGACGCCGTCATATCGGAGACGCGGACGGGCGTGAGCAAGCCCCTGTGGCCGTCGCCCACCCGGGACCTCTGGCGGGAGGCGCATGCGCTCTACGCCGCGGTGGAGAAGAGGGCTGGCGGCCTCTACGCACGGTTGGCGCGCCTGCCGAAGGAGCAGGGGCGCCACGGCCGGAGCTGCGACCTCCTCGCCGTCGGGCTGCTCGCCAACAAGACCGCCGCTACCTGCTGGGTGACCAGCGTGTCCCCCTTCGCGCCAGGGCGGGCGTCCGAACTCCACCGGGCATCGGAGCGAGGGTCCGCTGTGGCCGAGCACATCGCCCGCAGCCTGGACAGTGCCGCGTTCGCCGCGTGGAAGGTCGCCTATCCGAACCCCAAGCCTGCGGATAAGAAGAATCAGATCGCCCGTTTCGACGCACGGGGCGAGCAGTGGAAGGCGACCGAACATCCCTTCCACACCCTTCTCGACGATGTAGCGGACGGAGCCGATGTCGCGGAGTGCATGCCGGGATACGTCGAGTGGCTGGTGGAGATGGCCCGGAAGTTCCTCGACAAGCGCCTGGATTCGCTGCCGCCGAACGGGCAGGGACTGCAGGTGCGAGCGGCTGCCCGTGCCCGCTTCGAGCAGGAACTCCTCAGCCCGCGGGCGCCCAAGGAGTTCGCCACCCTCGTGGACGGAGAAGCATGACCGACGCGTTGCCACCTGATATCCCGTCGAATGGACCGGAGTTGCTCACCGACTGGCTCGTGTCGCTCGTGCGCAACCGGCGCTACGGCGACCTGGCGAATCTGCGGCGTCCCTCGGCGCCCACCAGGACGCTCATGGAGGCCGGCTCGTACGCGCCGACTGGCGCGGACCGAGAGGTCTACGAATACGTGGCCTTCCTTTTCGCCATCTACCACCGCGGGGTGCAACGACCGACGCGCGGCCATGGGAGCTTCGGGGCGGCGGCGCGGCGGATCGGCGGCCCGGCGGGACGAGGACCGGACGATCCGGGCGCCGTCCGGCTCTTCGACCTGATCGTCTCCAGCAGGAGAATCCCCCGTCGGCACCTCCAGCACGCTGTCGCACGCCTGCGGGCGGGCGAGCAGCAACCACCCTCCTGGGCCGGACTGGTCGAGGACCTCGGACGGTGGAACGACCGCACGGCACGCATCGCCTACCGCTGGGCGGTCGACTTCCACGAGCCGCGTAGCAACAGGGGCAAGACCTCGCAGAAGGGCAGCAGCACATGACCGAAGGCAGCACCGAGCGGAGTCAGTTCCTCTCCCTCCATCTTCTGGAGACCCTGGCCGCGGTCCTGCCCGTACGGGACGAGAACGGCGCGCCGAAGACCATCGTCTACGGCGGCGTCGAACGGCACATGATCACCAGTCAGGCGCGGCGGCGAGCCGAGCGGATGTACGCCCGCAGGCGGGCCAACGCCGGGACCGGCCCGCTTGCGGGCCGGACGACAGGACTGCGGACGCGCGAGTGGGCGCTCATCGTGGCGCGGGTGCTGGAGTCGGCCCACGGCTGGGGGCGCGACGACGCGGTGATCATGGCGCGGGCCGTTCTGGAGGCCACCGGGCTGAAGTTCGGCGATCCCGCCAAGAAGACCGTCGCCAACCTCACCAAGGTGCTCCTGTTCGCCCCCGAGGACGCCGGGGAACGGATCGCCGCGTACATCGACGAGCACGCGGCGGAGCTGACCGGCTGGCGCGATGAGTACCTCGCCGCGCAGCAGGCGGCGGCGAAGTCGAGGCGGGGCGGGCGCAAGGCGTCCGATGAAGCCGAGGTGACCGACGGGGCGGAGGGCGGGAGCACGACGGACGGCAAGGACCTGCCTCCGCTGCCGAAGGAGGCCCGGACCCTGGTCCTCACCGCGCTGGCCCCCCGCGACGCCATCGACATCGCGCTCTACGGCAGGTTCCTCGCGGAGATCGCCGATTCTCCCAACGTCGACGGCGCCGTGCAGAGCGCACACGCCTTCACCATCCATGAAGCGGAACGCATCGACGACTTCTACGCCGCAGCTGACGACGCGAAACTGGAGCGCAAGCGAAACGCACTCGACTTTCTGGACGCAGCGGACGACGGCGGCGCGGGCATGACGGGGTACCAGTCGTTGATCTCCGGCACCTTCTACCGGCACACCGTGCTGGACCGACACCAGCTGAGGGTCAACCTGCGCGCGGCCGGTATGACCGAGGCGGAGGCGGAGGAGGCCGCGATCGCCGCCGAGCACGAGCTGGTGAACGCGTTCGTCGAAGCGTTCCCCGAGGCGAAGAAGAACTCGACGGCCTCCACCGGGTCGCTGCCCGCCCTGGTGCTGGCCTTCGAGGGCGATCGCCCGTACAGCTACGCGGCGGCCTTCCAGCGGCCTGTCGTGGAGGATCCCCGCTACAAGGACAGCAAAGGTCCGGCCGGGCCCGCTGGTGTGGCGCGGTTGCTCCGGCACCATGATGTCGTCAGCAGGCGGAGGCCCGACATCCGCGCGACGCGGATGCTCACGTACGACGCCGAGATCGATGCCCTCCTCGACGAGTCCGGTGTACCGGACAGCCTTCGGGTGGACTCCATCGAGGACCTGGTCCCGTGAGCCACGTTCTGCTCCTCAGGCTGGCGGCACCCCTGCAGTCTTGGGGCGTGACCTCCCATTTCGCGCCGCGCCGCGACTCGCAGGGACGCCCCACGAAGTCGGCCGTCATCGGCATGTGCGCCGCGGCGCTCGGGCTGCCGAGGGAGCCCCCGGCGGCGGAGTCAGGAGCCCCGCGGGAGGCGCGCGAGGCGGCCCACACCCTCTTCGGGGAGCTCGTCCGCACCGTCTTCGCCGTGCGTGCCGACCATCCGGGCGTGCCCGTCCGGGACTACCAGACCGTCGGCGCCGGGCGGTATCCGCTGCGTCCCCGTGACCTCATCACCGACCACCGGCGGGCCGCCGCCGTGTCGGCCTCCCTCGACGAGGCCACGGGAGACCGGTTCGGCGAGCACCGGCTCAGCGGTTGGTACGGCGCCCCAAAAAAGATCGCCGCCGATCCCGTCTCCGGCGCGCTGGTCTCGGGCGAGCTGTACCGCTCCGCCCTCACCACCGAGCGGTGGTACCTCGCGGACGCCACCTTCCTCGTGGCGCTCCAGCACGAGGACCGGCAGTTCCTGGAGTCGGTGGGCGCGGCGCTGGAGCGTCCCCGGAGGCTGCTGTGGCTGGGCCGCAAGTCCTGCCCGCCGTCCGGCACCCTGTACCTCGGAGTCGTCCCGGGGGACGCAGAGACGGCCTTCCGAACCCGTGCGCTCCTGCCGGGGCCGGAGAACGCCTCAGGCGGAGGGCGTCGGCTGTGGGCGTGGTTCCAAGTGCCTCCCTTGGAACGAGACGCCATGCCGGTGCAGGACCAACCAGTCGGATTCCACGCGCTGGGACCAGAGCACACCACCCGCTGGGAGGCGCGCCGGAGGATCACTCTCGAACCGAACCCCGCCGAATGGGAAGAGATCATCCTGTGAGCGATTCCCCGCCGCGGAGCGGCACTGCCACGACGGCGGCCCGATTCGTCGCGACCCACTCCGTCCTGACCCTGGACGCCCGCCATCCGTACGTCGCCAAGTCTCTGATCGATGCCCAGGAGATGCACCGCACCGTCATGAGCGGGTTCCAAGGATGGGTGGCGGAAGGCGCTCCGGAGGCGCGCGCTCAGATGGGCGTGCTGTCGACCTGGACCGTCGACCTCAAGGCGGCGGCCCTTGTGCTCGTCGTCCAGTCGAAGGTCGCGGCGGACTGGGCGCACATCCCGAGGGCCGCCCTTCGAGACGCCCCGCACCTCATCACCGTCGACCGGACGTTCCGGACCGGTGAAGCAGTGGAATTCCGGGCGGTGGTCAACCCCACCTACAGCCGACCCCGGATCGGCCCCGACGGGGAACCGGTGCGGGGCAAGCGGGTGGCGCACACGACTCGTGCCGGCATGCAGAAGTGGTGCGCGCATCACTTCGGACACGGAGAGACCCCGGGAAGAGCCGGGGTGATCGCGGGCCCCGATGCCCTGTCCGTGCATCCGCTGCCGACGGTCTCCAGCGCTCATCCCGGCAAGGCCGTGCGAATCGCACGGGCCGAAGTGCGAGGCCTGGTCACTGTGACCGACCCCGCCACCTTCGTCAGGACGCTTTCCGACGGTGTGGGCCGTGGGCGCGCTTACAGCTGCGGGCTTGTGCTGACACGCTGACCCGAAATCTCGGCGCACAGGCGGGTGTCCTCGCGGAGGTTGGCGGACATGAACGTCGACAATCTGGAGCGTCAGGTGCGGCTGCCGTTTCACGGTAGGGATTGCTGCGGGACCGTAGGCGGGATTCCCGGTCACACCTACTGATGGTCCTGTGAGTGCCTCTGTGTGCCTGAGAGTCATGCGGCTTGCGGGCGACCGGGTTCAGAATTTGTCGATGAAGTAATCCCGGCGCTGGAGAGACTTTGGAAGTCGTCACGGCTCCCGCGGGTCTGCCGCCACCCGAGGTAGCGACTCTGGACACCCCCTTGCGGTCCTGGCCCAGTCCACTCCGGGATCGTGCGGAAGCGCGCGTGGCATTTTGCCGCTGCATGCGTCGTCGTCACCAGCTTTCGATGCCGCGCAGGGGTGCCGCTGGCCCGCGTGGTCGTGCGGAGCATGCGGCCACCGCTGGTGTGTGGCCGAGATGCCATGCACCTGTGCCCGGCGACGGCTACCTCAGTGCTGCGGTTCGGCGGGTCCAAGCGCGCCTAGGTCTGCTCCGACGAACAACTCTCCTGCTCCTTCCTCAACCACACAGGACTGACCATCCAGACCCACCCACAGAACTAACGGAAAACTCAGTAGGTTTTCGGACTGGTGTGCGAGCGAGGGGGGTAAGGGGGCAACCGGCGAGGGACGCCTGGAACGTGCTTTGGCCGGCCTGCATGAGCATTGCCCGGCCAGGGGTCGCGGCGCCGGTGGCCGACGACCAGGAATGTTGGTCCGGTGGCCTGGCGCATCGCGAGGCCCGCACTTTGGAAGCTGCTGCGGCTCAGGCGTCCGCATCGGCCTCGGCCGCTTCGTATGAGTAAGCTGTGGGAGCCAGGTCCGGACTCCCGGTAGCACCGGGGGAACCAGCCGAGTGCACCCAGTCTTCACCGTCCGGAGGCGCGTCAGCAGCGTGCCCACCAGCGGAACTCCACTCGCTTCCACGCACAGTCTTCCGTGCGCGCACACGTTCGGAGTCCTCCGTATGTCCCCAACCCTGGCTACGCTCCGCAGCTTCCACTGCGAGCACACACCCAGCAAGAGCCGCATCCTGGCTCTCGTACACCACCGCGAAGGTCCCGCCTCTTTGCATGCGGTTCTCACCTGTCGGCAGCCGGAAATCGCACAACAGGCAGTGGGCATCCTGCAGCAGGCCATCCGCTCTACCTCCGGCACCTGGAAGCCCGAGCCGTTGGAAGCGCTGTGCGCTCAGCTGCCGGATGCCCCAGCCTCCTCGCTCCGCAGCGCCGCACGGCATGCAGTCGCCGGCGTTTGGCCCATGCCTCCCGGCAGCTACCTCAAGTGGGATCAGATCGCTGACGGCGCCGACGAGGGCGCTGACGAGGACACTGACACGGAGGCGGTTGCGCGCACCCTGCGCACTCCGGACGATGCGCGGCTCGCGGACCTGGCGGGCCCGGTGGTCCGGGTAGAGGTGCTCCGCGAGTTCCATGTGCATGATGCACAGGCCGTGCTGAAGGCCGCCAGGAGCGCGGGCTGGCCGCTGCCGGACGACGAACCCGAGGACGATGACCCACAGGACCTCGTCGATGCCGTGATGTGGCTTGGGGAGACGGACAGAGAAATCAAGGGCGCGGACACGGTCACGGACGCCTGCCAGGGAATGAGGCTACGTCCCGAGAACGGACACGAAGTCGCCGACTGGAGCGAGGATCCGGTGATCGCCGACTTCGGCCCGGGCTGGCGGCGCAAGGCGGCTGCCCGCCAAGTCGAGTCGGCGAAGCCGTCTACCAAGGAGAAGAGCCCGGACTTCGCCGCGCTGTTCGAGGTGCAGCCACCGCACTGTGAGGACCCGGAGTGCGAGGACGAGCGGTGTCGGTGGCAGCTCACCCCTCGAACGGCCGATGTCTTGTACACGGAGCTGTGCGTGCTCGCCGATCAGGCGTACGACGACTGTGAGGAACTGGGCGACAAGCCCGTGGTGCCCGACGAGCACGAGGGCCTCTGGGGAGTGTTCACCTCGCTCCCGAAGCTGACCTTCACAGCCGATCTGCGGTGGCGCCGTCGGTTCGCCCGGGCCGCCGACGACCTTGCCGGCGACCTCGAACGCGGGCAGTGGCCGGAGCCCACCTGCACGGCGGAGGAACTCGCCCTCCACCTCGCCGTCCGTTACGCCCGTGATAGGGGGGATGAGGACCATGTCGTGGGTGAGCACGGAAGCCTGCCCACCCACCGGGATGACTACGACTTCGAGATGTGTGCCGAGGTCTTCTTCCAGGACACCGATGTGCTGATGTTGTACAGCGCTCGCTTCGACGGCATCGAGGACCCGGACGACGAGACGAACCAGTACATGGGTATCGGTGATCTGCGTGCCGCGGCCTGGTTCGAGCCGTTCGGGAACGTCCCTGCCCGTGATCCCCACCGCGGGTTCCGCCGCTGACTGCCCGGTAGCGCCGCGTTGGAGCCTGACCGTGATCGCTCAGCGGCCAAACTCTTTATCGGGTTATTCGGGACAGGGCCGAGGCGTCAGGCGGATTCGTTGCACGTCTGACAGCGGCGGGTTGCCACGCGGGCCGTGTTGCCCGCGGTGGCTCGCACGGGACGGCTGGAGGAGATCCTTGCCCACGTGCCTGTGGCGACGGTGGTCCAGCCCCATCTCGGGGCTTTGGTCTCGCTCTCGGACAGGTGCGTGCAGCCGGGGAGGTGGGCGTACTGGGTCGGCGAGATCAGGATGGTGTTCGGGTCCCAGTTCCCCCGGTCGGGATGGGCGGCGATCTTGCGCTGTGGCGGTTGCGGCGAACATGCGCAGCCTGCTCCGATGATCAGGTCACAGTGATCGCAGCGGCTGATGGTCATCGGCGGGCATCCTTCGGCGCGGGAACGATCTGCCGTGCATTCTCGTGGAGGGCGATCGCCTCTCGCCACCACAGAGATACGTCGAGCGAGAGGCATTGCCGAGAGTCGTGAATCCCGGTAGCGGGCGGCGCTCGGACCTGTTGCGGATGGCTTGTTGGTAGGGGGCTTGTCAGCAAGTCCCCGCCACTCTGCACTCACTGGCCATCGAGCAGGCGGGTCGCTGCCGCCGGAGCCGCCGCCGACGCCGCGTGCGGCTTCGGCGAGGAGCTGGCTGGCGTGGGTGCCGCCCTGGTGGAGGTCCGGCGAGATCGCGGCGGCGAGGAGGGCCTTGCCCTCGTGTTCGGTGCCCAGGATCACGATGGCCGGGTTCTGGCCGAGCCAGGCGAGGGTGTCGGCGGCGAGACCACGGAGTTCGTCCGGGGCCATGCCGGTGACGCGCTGGACGACCAACTGCCCGTGACCGGTCCGCTGGGCCTGGGCGGCGAGGTGTCCGGCCTGGTGCCGCAGTTCCTCGGCCCGGAGCTGGGACAGTTTCTCCTGGGCGGCGGCGAGGGCGTCCAGGCGCTTGCGCAGGGCGTCGGGGGCCTCGGTGGGGCGGGTGCCGAGCAGGCCGGCGAGCTCGTTCAGCAGCTGTCGCCCGGTGTCGAGGTGGCGGAGGGTGCTGTGCCCGGTGAGGGCTTCGACGCGGCGGAGGTTGGGGCCGATCGAGGACTCGGACAGCAGGAGGAAGGTGCCGACCTGGGAGCCGTGGGCGACGTGGGTGCCGCCGCACAGCCCGCGGGAGAAGCCGCCGATGTCGACGATGCGGACGCGCTCGCCGTACTTCTCTCCGAACAGCGCGATGGCCCCGGCGGCCTCGGCCTCCGCCCGGTCGGCATGCCCGGCCCGCACTTCCGGGTCGTCGAGGACGTGCCTGTTGACGGTCGCTTCGACGGCGGTGAGCTGCTCGGGGACGAGGGCGGTGAAGTGCGCGAAAATGAGTCAGGGCGTGTCCCTGAGCTTGCGCATCAGCTCGGTGACCAGCGCGCAATCACGCGCTTTATCGGAACGCTCGGCCGGTTCCCACTGGGCCTGATACGGCCGGAGCCTCTCGTTTCCCTCGGCAACTCGGGTTGTTCTCACCCGCTCGGCACGGTCCTGTACGGCGGCGAACTCCTTCGGCAGCTCATCCTCGGCTTCCTGATCCCAGAGAAAGTTCAACAGCTCTGTCATCAGTTCCAGATTCGCGGCATGCGGCTCCTGCTCCGGCTCGGCGGCCAATCGGCGTAGCTCCTGCAAGGCGCACCGCACGAGGGCTGGGGTGACCGGCTCACGGTCCGATGCCGACGGTATCGACTGCAGCTGGTCGTACAGAGTGCTGGACCGGTACCAGTCACCGACTTCGGCGCTCACCAGCAGTTCGGCTCGGATCCGGTCGGCCAGTTCCTCGACGAACCACTCCGCGTGTTCCTGCGGCACCAGCGGGCTTACGCTAAGCGAGTTGGCCAGACTCACCAAGTGGGAGATGGGCGAAAAGTGCGTAAACGAGGGGAGCGTTTTCTCGGTCACGTACGCGGCCAGTGATGCCGAGTCGATCAACTCGGCTGCACCTAGGGTCCACTCCAGATGGGTTGACAAGCTCTCGTCCTCAACGAACAACCCCATCTCGAGGTCGTCTTCCACCTGACGGGCGGCAGCGGTCACGGCCAGCTCGTGCTCCCTGAGTCTGGTCAGTGTCCCTTCGCCGTCGGCCATGCGTGCCGCCGCGACCAGTCGGCGCAACTGTTCTCCCTGGACGATGGCCCTGACCAGCTTCAGGAAATGGGCTCGGCCGGCGTTGAGGTGAAAGCGAACGTAGTCCTCGATCGATGGGCTGTGGAACGCGACCCGTCCCTGCTCGATAGTGACCATCGTGCCGTCCAGCAGTTGCAGCGCCCTACGGTACGTCCGGCCGTCCGCCGCTTGGTCCATCTCCTCGCGGTACCAGTGCCACGACTCCTCAAGATCCTCCAGCGGTGCGGACCTGAAGGTGAACAGCACCTCCAGCATGTGTACGGCCTCGTCCGACAGCTCGCTCTCCACGATGCGCTCCCAGACGCGGCACGGATCGTCCAGGTTCTCCAGCATCGCTGCGCCGACGTCCTGACCCTGGCGCGCGGACAACCGGAGGGTCTTCTCGATCAGACGCGGATTGAAGTTCCTGTGCTGGACCACCGGACGCCAGACCGTCGGATCGGCGAACCGGCGCTTGTCATTCGGCGGCAGGGAAGAGTGGTGGACGTGGTTATAGAGGATCTGGCTCCGTACTTGCAGATCCAGGTCGGTCAGCCGGATCACACTGACCATGTTCGGTACGTCCGGCTCCGCCAACCGGTCGTACCGAAAACGGGCGTGCTCCAGCAGGTAGTCGCGAGTCGTCATCACCAGCGCCTTTCCGGGCGTCTCCTGGATCTCCCGGATCACTGACAGCAGGCGATTGTCCTCGTTCTTGTTCAACGGCATATCAAGGGTCGTACTCCCCAGGAAGTCGTCGTACAGGAACACTCGCCGTGTGCCGTCGCGCCAAAGGGTGCCGATCTCGTCGATGTCCTGGGAGATCTCGTGGACCTCGTAGTTGTTGCCCATCAGCCAGGCCGCGAGCATCAGCGCCACAGTCGTCTTGCCCACCCCAGGGATGCCAGCGATGACACAGACCTGCTGGATGTCCTCCAGAAGCTGCTTGGCTCGCTCGAAGCCCTCGTGCGGGACGAAGGTGTCGGCGACGCCTGGTAGCCGCTTCTGAAGCCATGACGAGCGCAGGTACCGGTCCTGGTTCAGCACGGTCTGAAGGACGGAGGTGCTGCTCAGCCAGAGCCGGAAGTGCCGCCGGACCAGGCCCGGACGGCGCAGCAGCTCGGCGTCGATCTCATCCACGCCGTACAGGTCGCCAATGTCGCGCACGTACGGGACGAAGGCACGGCAGAGCTTTTCATTGCCATCGACGGTCAGACCGACCGTCGTGGCGATGATGTAACGGTCGGGCGCCAGCGCGCGGACCTTGGCCAGTTCATTCTTGATCAGGTGCCTGATCAGCGTCGTCTGGGTCGCGCGCGGCCGGTGCTTGCACTGCACGACGGTCGTCCCGTAGGGACCGGTGTACCGCAGGTTCGATGCCACGATCCCGGCCGCGCGGGAAGAGTTCCAGCGGGATACCGAGAACGTCACGGAACAGATCACGGCAGACGACCTCGAAGTCATGGTCCGTCAACCGCCCCAGGTCGAAGGAGTCCAAGCCGAAGCCGTCTTCACCCCATAAATACCGCCACCGGCCTCCATACTCCCCGCAACCATCCGAGTGCTGGCCAGAGGGGGGCAGGTTCTCCTCTAGAGCCTCTCCGGAACCATGTTGCTCACGCTTGCTGTTCGTCTGTCTCGTACAGCCTCCAAGCCGGCCATCGAACGGCTTCGACTTTTCCGTCCTCGCTGCCCAGCAGGTTCCTGCGGTGCAGCATGAGCCGCAGGTGGCGGGCCGCGTCGGAGCCCTCGTCGATTCCCCTGTCGAGTAGGACAGCCCTGGGCGCGGTAGCGCCGACGCCTCTCACCAGAGCGTCCGCCGAGTGTCCGTGAACGGTCTCACCCAGCGTGACGGTGCCTTCCTCAGTACGGGAGAGGGTCCGGTACAGGCGTTTGAGCAGCACATCCTCGTCTTTGTCACCGGGGGGTACGCCGTCCCGTTCCGCGGCCTCCAGCAGCGCGGCGCCCACGCCTCCCCGCTTCCGCCAGAGCTCCTTGTCCCCCACCACGATGAGGTGGCCGCGTGCCCGGGTGATGGCGACGTTCCACAGGTTCAGCTGTCCGCCGACCCACTCGACGGCGCCAGGATGCATGCCTTCTGCGGCGACGAGCGAGAACACCATGACATCGCGTTCTCCGCCTTGGAAGGTGTGCACCGTACCGATGCGCAGACGCTCCTCGTCGTACGGCCGCAGCCGCTTGCGCAGCGTTTCGGCCTGCGCCGTGAAGGGAGTGACAACGCCGACGGTGGCCTCGGGCGGGAGTTGTTCCAGCAGATAGCGGACGCTGTCGAGCACTTTGCGGATCTCGTCCTCGTTGACCCAGGAGCCGCCGAACGGAGGGCGGGCGGCCCGCCCGGTCACACCCGTCCAGATGACAGCTGGGCGGTGCGCCAGAGCGGGACGGCCGCGGGTGTCAGTCAGCACGGTCAGCCCGCCGTCGTAGAAGAAATCGTTGGAGATCCCGGCGATGTGCGGATGACAGCGGAAGTGCTCATCGAGAAGCAATGTGCCACCCGCGGACTGCTCGGCCGCGTGGAAGGCGGAGTGGCGCCGGTAGGCGAGATGGTGCTTCTCCAGCCAGTCGGACCGCAGCCCGTTCCCGCGCCGGATGAGAGCCTCGCGGTGCGGGCTGGTCTGCGTGATGTGCGTGAGCTGCATGGGGTCGCCAATGACCAGGGCGCGCCGCGCCCGGAACAGCAGCGGCAGGACGTGGGGGATGGAGCACTGACTGGCCTCGTCGACGACGACGAGATCGAACAGGGCCGGGCCCGGCGGGAACCGCCGGGCGGAAAGGCTGGTGACAGCCCATCCGGCCGCGGCGGGCGCGTCCGTGGAACCGCTTGAGCGACCCAGAACTTTCCGCATCTGCGGCCAGTCGCTGCGTTTGCCGTCCCGAGCCATCAACAGGTCGATAATGCGGCGGCGCCCGGCCCAGGCAGCGGCTTGGACCGTGGTGGCGAGGAGCGTGCGTGAAGCGTCCTGGACGGTGCTTTCCGCATCGCGGAGGGTACGCGTGAGTGCTGTGTCGTCAACAGCCGCCGCTTGCTCGCGCCCGTCACGCCATTCAGCCTCAGCCTTGGTGAAGCCGGCGAGAGCGAGGCATCCCGTGGCGGGATCACCGGCGTACTCCTTCAGACCGGTCGTGCGCAGGAATCGGGTTCGGCGCCACGATCCGAGGAAGCGCGTGTGGGCGAGGCGGCGTGCCTTGTTCTCCAGCTCCCTCCACCGGGATGTGCCACCAAGCAGGTTCTGGAGTTCGGTGACGGTGGTCCTGAGCTGTTCCGCGTGGTGAGCACGGGCTTCGCCTGCCCGGCGAAGCCGCGCCTCGGTCTCCGCGAGGTGTGCCAGCCCTTGCCGTACTTCTGCCAGGCTGTCGGTGGCCAGCGCGGTGGCCATGAATGCCGTGGCCACCGTGGTGGACGGCTCCGGGCCGGTACGCAGCGCGTGCAGCGCGGCGGCCTCGTGCTCCGCGTTGCTCTTGCCGTTCTTCCGCGTCGAGCCGGTGCGCACGACGCTGCCGGGCACCAGCTTGTCGCAGCGGCGCCAGACTTCGTCCACGGCGTCGTTGTTGGTGGACGCGACGAGTACGGTCTGACCTGCCGCGATCGCCGTGGCCACGAGATTGGCGACCAGCTGGCTCTTACCGGTGCCGGGCGGGCCCGTGGCCACTGTGAGGCGGCGGGTCATGGCCGACCGGAGAACCGCCGCCTGGGCTTCGTTGCAGGGCAGCGGTGTCACAAGGCGCGCCGGTCCGCGGTCCTCGTGGGCGTGTGACCGAGCCCGCTGCGAGGCGTCGGGCGCCAGTGCGCCGAGGGCGGTCTTTCCGATCTGGTTCGCCTGTTCGGCGATGTCGGCGAAGTCGTTGAGAAGCCCCTTCGTGAAGCCTGTCTGGGGATGCGCCGCGAACAGGACCGCGGTGTTGCGGGCCCCGTGGCCGGGCGTGCGGACGTCGATGCGGTCGGTGAGCTGGTCGGGACGGAGCTCCTGCACACACGGCAGTTCGAATTCCTGCGTGAGGAGGTTGCGCACCTCCACCGCCATACGGTCGTGCTGTCCGCGGTGCCAGGACGGCTGAAACGTGTCGATGAGCTGGTTGGCCTCCTCCTCGCCCAGCCAGTCGTGCGCCAGCTGAGGATGTGGCTGGACCGGGCCATACGGTTTGAGTCGCACCTCGCCCTCGTCTTGAACGATCTCGACGCGGCGTACCAGCAGCGGCGCGAACTTCGGCTGCCGCCAGGGGCGCCCAGCGCGAGGCCCGGTGAGGACCACGGCCGGGTAGCCCGCCCAGAGCTCGGCGTCCTCCTCGGCTGCCGAGTCCACCAGTGGGGCCGCTTCCTCGGGAAGCGCGACGCAGCCGTCATCGTCGACGTCGCCGGAGATGAACTTCTCCCCGCCATCCAGGCACACGTACGACGTGTCCTGATGGCCCACGTCCATCAGAGGTGTCTCGGCGCTCTCGGCCAGGACGCATTCACGGTAGTAGTCCAGCAGGTTGCCCCAGGTGGGTCGCGCGTTGGCGGATTTCGCGGCACGCGGTTGTGGCGCTTCTCCAGCGGGGGTCCGGGGCCGGGAGCGCAGAGGATCGAGGATGGGGGCCCGGCCGAACGGGCTGTCCGCGATGACGATGCGATCGTCGACGCCGTGTGTGGACTGCACCGGCACCTGGCGCCCGCCGTCCAGGGCACGCATGCGCCGGTTGACGTAGTGGAACAGGTCGCTGACCGTTACCGCGCTGCCGCTGTCCTTGCTGACTTTTCCCGTGCGCAGCGCCTCGATGACCTCGCCGGTGAACGCCGATGGCTTGACGTCCTCGCCGTCGCCCGCGTCCGCATACGAGTCCTCCCCGGCCCGCGAGGACGACAGGACGTACACGCCCCTGCTGGTCAGCGGGGGCTGCTCGCCGGACTTGGACACAGAGTTCTCAGGCCGTCGGTCCGATGTGCGCAGGCCCATGGCGAACCCACCGCTGCGGCAGCAGTCGATCATCACGATCTTCTGCGGGGCGACGCACTCTTCCAAAGTGTCGTTGAGGAACCCGGCACTGACAGCGGTCGAGGCCACCCGGTCGTAGTCGGTGTCCTTGGCGACGAAGTGGAACTCGCCACCGTCGCGTACGGTGCGCACACCGTGCCCGGATATGTACACGAGCGCGAGTTCGTCCTCGTCGCGCTCCTGAAGGAACTCGCCGATGACCGCCCGCATGTCGTCGGAGGTGAGATCGGATTCGGTCTGGACGGAGACGAAGTTACCGATGTTGCGGTGCTTCAGTACCTGGGTGAGCCCCCACACATCCGCCCGTACGGAGGCCAGCGGAGAGAAGCGGCTGTCGTCGTAGTGCTCATTGCCGATCAGGAGGGCCCGGCGCTTGTGGAAGCGAGTCATACTGCGCCGTCATCCGGTTCGGGGCCGCCCTCGTCGGCGATCCGGTCCTGGAACTCGCGGACCATGCGCTCCTGTGCGGCATCCGGACGGCCAGTGATCTCTATGGAGTCGTCCCCGACGGTGACCACGACCTTGCGGTGCCGCTCCTTGGCGCACCACTCCTTGATCAGGGTGATCAGGACCTGAGACGTCGGGCGGGCGACAGCGGCGGTGCCGGCGACCCAGAGAGCCACCTCACCCACACCGGCACCCTTATGGCCCGGTTGCGTGGGCTCGTCCGCATCATGAAAGTCGACGACGAGACCGTCCGTCGCGTGCAGGGTGGCGTGCAAATCCCGGGTGAGACGCTCCTGCCGAAGTGTGTCGCCGCCTGTGGGCACGACGAGTGTCCACGGCGTTCCCCCGTTGCGCATGTGCTGCTCCTTGCGTTCACGTATGTGCTTGTACGGGCCGTCCGGCGACTCTGGCACGCGGGCCGCTGTAAGAGACAGCCGAGGCTGAACGGAAGGGACGGCATCCGGCCACCTCTGAGCGCCGAAGGAGAGGTGTCCAACCTGATACCCGGCCCGCTCC
This sequence comes from Streptomyces sp. NPDC003077, assembly GCF_040611095.1. Classification (NCBI taxonomy): domain Bacteria; kingdom Bacillati; phylum Actinomycetota; class Actinomycetes; order Kitasatosporales; family Streptomycetaceae; genus Streptomyces; species Streptomyces sp. NPDC003077. Next base: position 31,975 of record NZ_JBEXNM010000028.1, read on the forward strand.
CGGTCTCCCTCGGGCCGGCTCGAACTGGTCCAGAATGTCGCTCCCACAGCTGTGCCGGCTGCTTCCCGGTCCAGAAGTACGTCCGCTGGTATGCCGGGATCTGGGACTGCTGGGCTCGTCTCCGCACCAAGTTGGTAACGTCATTTCTCACCCGCAGGTTGGTGCCCGCTTTCTCCATCGTCAGTGACATGGGTCACCGCAGGGACCGGTCATCGGGCAATGTCCTCGTCGGCACCACCCGTATCGCGAGCGCAGTGCCGTCGGACCGGAAGGAACTCGCACCCCAGTCGTCGATGTCGTCCGGCTCGGGCCAGTCGTTCCGCCGTTCGTACGCCCGGCGACGGTACTCCTCCACCTTGCCCTCTGCGAGCAGGTCGTAGAGATCTGTGGCGATGCCGGAGAACGCTTCAACGCGCGTGCCGTTGATACGGAAGACGTGGTCAGTACCGACGTATCGCTCCTCCGCGAAACAGACCTCCGCGTCGTGGACACTGGCAGTCCCGGCGAAGGCCGTTTCGCTGAAGTGCTTGCGGCCCTGCTCATCGATCAGATACCGGCCGACCGTCCCTCCGCCACCGGCTAGTGAAAGCTGCCCGGCGGCGTGGGCCCGGGCAATCACTTGGCCGAACCAGGAGAACTGCCGTTCAGGGATCAAGAAGGCGTTGTGCCGTTCCTCCCCACGTGCCGTCGGAATGGCCACGGAGTCCACGTACGGCAGAGTGCGGCGCCCGATAGTCATATCGGCTGAACCCGCACCGGAGCTCGGCCGTACCGGGAGCTCGACACCTCCTTTTGTGTGCAGCATGTGCACCGTCACCCCGGCAGTCGCCAAGAACTCGGTCGATGTCATGAGCGTGGGAGTTTCGTTCCGCTGCCCCAGATGGAGCCGCTCCACGCGCTCACTGCCCCGATCCAGTTGTCTGTATGTCGTGCGAGAGCTCGCGGAGGTCTTCGGCCTCACCGTTTGGTGGTTGCCGTTCACGGTCACCACGAAGATCCGGGAAGCCTCCCCGGGACGCCATACCTCCAGCAGGAAGTCCGGCCGCGGTCTCCCGCCGAGAGTCCCAGCCGGCTTGGTCCGCGCGAAGCCGGGAAGCAAAACGGTTTCCGCGTCGACGATGCTGATCAGGCGATCCGGATACCGTTCGCGAAGCACCCGCTCTGCGACAGCGAGCCCAAACGCCCGGCCCAGCTCCCTTGCCTGCATACCCCGATAGGACAGCTCGGGAGCCTTCCCTTCATCGGTGAGGTGCAGGCTTCCGTGCCGGTCGGCGGCAAAGGCCCGGCAGTATTTCAGACCCTGCCAGTGCTCAGCCAGCCCCCTGCCTCGTCCTTGCCGGGCAAGGGTCGTAGCGCGTGCGAACGTCGCGAGCAGGTCCCACGGAGTCGTCCGTAGAGGGGCACGCTCGGCGAGGGGGAGTGGACGCAGGTCCGGCTTGCGGGGGCCATGGCTTTCATTTCTGGTGTTCTTTGTCTTCTTTTTCGCTCGTTCACGGTCGACGGAAGTGGCTGCTTTCTCCACTCCGGCGAAGAGCTCGGGTGATGAGTTCACCTGCACGGTCAGGAGGTCACCGAGTCGCCTGATCACGTCGAAGGCTGCGGAGTCCATGCACGGGGACAGTAAGAATTGCGGATATCGACGACAAGGGTGTGATTCAGGCCATGACGGTGCAGCTGCCCGTCTCCATGAAGCGCTGGACGGTGTATGTCGAGTCGTTGTCCTAGAGGGTGTCTGAGAAGCCCTCTTCAGGGCAGTCGAGCTGGTGGTCCTGGCCGGGGGAGGCCGGAATGGCCGGGCCGCGTCGTGCATACCCAACGGATCTTTCGGACGCGGACTGGGCGGTGCTTGAGCCGCCGAACCCGCGTCGCGCGATCATCAACGCCCTCGCCTACTGGGTGCGGGCCGGCTGTGCCTGGCGGCTGCTGCCACACGATGTCCCGCCGTACCAGACCGTCTGCCACGACTGGCCGCAGTGGCGGATCGAGGGCCGCTGGGAGGAGATGCTCGCGGCCTGCGGGCCCGGAAACGCGCCGGCCAGGGGCGGGAGCCGACGCCGAGCGCCGGGATAGTGGACAGCCAGAGCGTCCGGGCCACCGAGCGCGGAGGTCGGCACGGGTACGACGGCGGCAAGAAGGGGGTGGGCATCAAGCGACACTTCGTGGTCGACACCCTCGGCCTGGTGCTCGCGGCCTGCGCCAGCCCGGCCGATGGCGGTGACCGGCACGGCGCCGCCGTGCTGCTGGCCCGCTGCGCGCACGAGTTCCCGCGGCTGCGGCACCTGTGGGCCGATCAGGGCTATCGCGGCCGGGACTTTCTGGACTGGGCTAGCAAGAAGATGGAGATCACCCTCCAGATCGTCTTGCGCAAGGACGGCGGCTTCCGTGGCACATGGGCCAAGGCCGACGCTTCACCACGCGTGGTGCCGCTGTTTGCGGCGGTTCCCCGCCGTTGGGTGATCAAGGGGAGTTTCGCCTGGCTGGGCCGCTATCGGCGACCGTCGAAAGACTACGAGCACCTGGCCGACAGCCAGGAGAACGCCATCTACCTGGCCACCGTGATGCTCCTGCTGAACCGCGTCCGAAGATCGCTGCGCCGAACGGGGCTTCTCAGACACCCTCCAGCTGCGGGGCGCCGCCCGGTACACCAGATTACCCCGCCCCTACATGGGCCCTTTGCCCCTGTTCCAGGCCCCGCTCCTCAGGCGGTATCCACCCGCGCGGCAATATGATCTACGGTCTTTACCGCACCAGCACTGATCTTCAGCAACGGGGAATGACGCACATGCGCAAGACAGCAACCCTCACCATCAGTCTGCTCGCGACGGCACTCCTGGCGACCGGGTGCGGCAGCGAGAAGAAGGACGACAGCCCGGTGAAGACGAGCAAGGCCTCGCCGAGCACCTCGGCGGGCAGCGAGGCGAAGGGCTCGTCCTTGGGGAAGAAGGGTGTTCCGCACCAGGTGGCCTTCGAGGTGGGCGGCGCGGGCGCGGCCCAGGTCATGTGGAACGGGAACAGCCACCACTTCGAACAGGTGACGCTGCCCTGGACCAAGACAGAGACCGTGCAGCTGGAGGGCGCCGAGCTGAAGGTCGGCGTCACGGTGTCGGTGGTGCCCGGCTCGGTCAGGGGCCCGGACGGGATGCTCAAGCCGGCCCCGTGCACGATCAAGGTCGACGGCAAGCGGGTCGCTGACAACCAGGACGGCAAGTCGCCCAAGCTATGCCAGTACAAGCTTAAGGACTGACGGCCGGTCCCGCCCTCCGCCTCGCCCCGGCGCGGCATTCACGCATGCCCTGCCGTACCACCGTCCAGTATCCGCGGTGCGGCGAAGCCAGCCGGCCCCGTCCCTCGAGCACGCAGTCGGCGTCCAGCGGGGTTCCCCACCACGCCGGCCGACCGGGCGGCGTTCAGCAACGGCCTGTAGCACGGCACTGATCTGTGGCAAGGGCCATGCGCCTGCTCGCGAGCGGCCGGCAGGCGGGGACACCTGCCGTAGCAACCAATGAAGTCACTCAGACGTCGGACACCACATGGAACGCGAATGGCTCTTCTCGCTCATACCGTTGTTGATCGGGGTGAGCTTCCTTTGCGTTGGCGTGTACGGACTGCGCCGCGCCAGCGCGCTTCGTCGCAGCGGAATCACCGCAGTGGGGCGAGTCGTGCGTCATGACACCAGGCGGGACGACGACGGAGTCAAGTACCACCACCCGGTCGTCGCCTGGACAGCCCGGGACGGACGTGAGTACACGTACCCCTCCGTGTTGGGGCGCGGCACAGTTCTCCCGGGTTTCGGCACCGGTAAGTCCGTCACGGTCCTGTACGACCCGGCCAATCCCCGCCGCTTCGAGATCCGAGGCTGGGATTCCAAGACGTTCTACCTGGTATTCGCCGGGGTGGGGACCGTGCTCACAGCAGGCACGTTGTTGGCCCTCCTCACCTTGATGATCATACTTTGACCATCCGGGGTTCCTCGCGAACCCGCGGTCCCGGGGCAGGCGGGCACCGGTGCAGAAAACTCGTTGGCTTCGGCTGCCACGCCGCAGACATCCCACACACCTGTAGCAGGTGACAAAGGACTCGAAGCGGGAGTTGCACGCGACCCACACCTTCACCTCGGTACACGTCGCGGCAGCAGCAGGGCCTTCGCACGGCCGACAGGGCCGTCTCCCTGGTCGCCATGCGTCAGGTGGCCACGAGCGAATCCGAAGAGACGGCCCGAGCCGAGCTGACGGACACCGAGCACCTCATCCCGACGCCCACGCCCGCACAGAACCGAGGCGCGGCGCGGATCCTCGACGCGCTCATCGCCGCCTACGGCCATCACCGCCCTACCCTCATCGGTGGCCCGTCCGGCATCCGTAGCCTCACTTCCCGCCCTGACGATCTGGTGGCGCGGTCGCGTCCGCCCATCTGGACCGGTGGATCGATCAGGCCGACTCCCGCTCCGGTCCTGCCGACTCGGTGCGTTGTTTGATCGAGTTCCTGGCAAGGGAGTCGTGATGTCAGCGAGGCGGACCAGCCAAGCCCAGCTTCTGCACGCCTCGTTGGTGCTCCTGATGTCCGTCGCAATCCGGATAGCCTGGGGTTGTCTTAACGGAGGTTGGTGGACACCAACGGGGACAATCCGAGCCGTCAGGTCCGGCTGAGCTTCCTGGGATAGGACGCCGACTCGGTGCGGACCAAAGCGAGCTGGCGCAGCGTCAAGTTGGTTCGTCAGCACGCGGTGACCAGCAGCACTCGGTCCTCCAGCAGCAGCCCTCACGACCGGACCTGCCGCACCTCATCGGCGTCCTCACTGCGCAGCGTGGTCACCAGCTTGCCGAAACAGCGCGGGCTCAACTCGCATACTTGCCCACTACACCGGTCGTCAATTCGACACGGCATCGTTCACTGACCCTGATGAATTCCACTTGCGCCGGATGCGCCGTCATGCCGCAGTTGTGGCAGGTCAGCGCCTGACGTGGTGTGTCGTGACTCCGTCGGGGCGGCGGCGGATGCTGGCATCATCCCGTCATCACAGAGAGCTCTGTCGTGGTCACTTAATGATGTGAGATGGAGAGCCGGATGACGCTGTCGTCTGACGTACTGCAGTATCACCGCCGGGTGCTCACCAGCGCGGCCGTCCGTGCCGGGTACGCGCACACCTGCCGCTACGAGGAGCCGGCCGCCCGCCGGGAGATCGCCCGCATGACCGGCGTCGTCATGTCCGTGTGCGGCCCGGGCCGAGGCCCGAACACGCCGACCATGCTTGTCGAGGCGTTGCATCATCCCCTTGCGCAGATCGCTCCAGGGCTCTTCGCCGACAGCACGATGGGCTCGCTGACGGTTCTCGACGGCGGCGAGCTCAGCGACGACGTGTACGCCGAGGGCTGCGAGGACATCGTCGAGTTGTTGAGCGGAGGTGTGGACCCAGCGCGCCGCTGGCTTCCCTCGTGGGCGTGGATGCACGGCGAATTGGTGGAGCGTGAAGCATTTCAGCAGATCAATGAGGGGGCGAGCGAGAAGGAGTACACCGCGCACCGGTATTTCGTGGTGAAGCACCCCGCCGGTGAGGAGCGGCAGCTGGCGGAGCTGTTCAGTCAGGCGGTCGGCATGCGTAAGTCCGTGCGCTACGTGCCGATCCCGGCCGATCAGGTGTTCCGGGGAAGGTTCTGGTGGCCGTGTCCGGTGTGCCGGTGGCCGATGCACGTCGACGGCTCGCAGGTGCGCTGCCGCTTCCCTCTGCACAACGCGGCGTACTTCGTGCGCGCAGACTCCGCCAAAGGGCGCCCGATGCTGCAGCGACGCGACGGTGGCGTGCCCCAGCAACCGGCCGCCCGGTCCTTTCACCGTGAAGGGCCGAAGCGAAGCATCTGCGTGGAGACTGCGGTGTGGCGCCACATCGTCATCTCCGGGGTGTCCGAGGTCTACCTCTTCGAGAGGCTGGACGGGCTCAGGGAACGGGGCGTCGAGGTCCAACTCTGGCCAGGAAAGGACCGCTACGACCTGCTGGTCCGCGTCCCCGCGACAGGCTGGGAGCTGCGGATCGATGTAAAGGACTACAAATGCGCGGTGTCACTGGCTGACCAGTTGCGCAGGAAGCCGCCAGCGGCACGCACCATCGTCATTCCCGACTACCGGGGCGAAGCACAGCAGGACGAGCTGGCCGAACAGCTGCCGAACCTGGCGGTCCTGCTGGTGAGCGAGGTCCTCAAGGCGGCCAAGGCTGAGGTTCGAAAGGCCGGTCGGCGATGACGGTGCAGCTGGTGGAGAAGGACACCGAGCTGGACCGGCGGATTCTGCCGAAGGTCATCGCCTGCGCGTGCGCACTAGCGCAACAGCACTTTCCGCTGCAGACGGCGGACGGCAGCGCCGGCACCGACCTACAGCGCGTGGCCTACCTCCTCACGGGGCGGTACGACGCATGGACCGAGTATCCGCAGCTCTCGGGCGACGAGCAGCGGCGAATCAGCCGCATGCTGCGCCAGCGCCCCAACCGGCTGAGTAACAAGGAGTCGCTGCGTACGGACGCGGAGCGGTTCCTGGCCACGGGGGCGATCTGTGAGTACGTCTTGCAGGACGATGACGTGCTCGCCGCTCGCCACGGCATGTTGCCCGTGGAGCTGGCCGACGTGCTACTGGAGGAGATCGACCGGCTGCGAGCCGAGAACTCCGGCGCGCTGTCCGACGCCGAGCCCGGCGACTACGTGACCACCCTGCGGGTGCCGATCGCCGGTCACGACTCCACGTGGGCCGTTCAGGCCCACTACACGCTGGAGGAGCGGCATGCGGCACCGGAGGCCGAGCCTGTCACGGTACGCACCGCGCCGGCGGCCGGGCAGTTGACCCTCAAGGTGAACGAGTTCCTCGCCCTCAACAGGGAGCTGGACCAGCAAGCCGGTGAGTCTTTCCGTACCGAGTCCCTCGAGCCGCTGTTTGCTGAGCTACGCACTGGCGACGACGTTGGGCTCGGTGAACTGCTGCGAGTCGAGGCAGGGAACCTGCAGGTGCTCCAGGCCCCGACCGGGTTCGGCAAGAGCGTGCTGATGCGCAGCCTGGGCTCCTGGGCCCATGCGGAGGGCGTCACACTGGGGCTGGCCGTTCCCACCACCATGGCCGCGCTGAAGATGGCCTACGGCATCGAGAAGGACCTGCGCTCGCGCGGAGTTGAGCGTCCCGAGCAGCTGGTCGTGCCGCTGATGTCGCCGAACAGCATGATGGTCGCCCTGGATCAAGCGGCAGCGGAGTCGAGGGACCGGGCCTTCATCAAGTGGGCGGAGGACCGGCTCGGCTACGGTTGTGCCCTGCCGTCGCTGGCCACCGTCGACGACGAGGTCGATGCGTGGGTACCCGGTCATGAGGCCTGCATGTCCCTGGTCCCGTATCGGCCCGTCGGTGTCCCGGAATCAGGCCGGGGCTCGAAGGCGCGGCGGCTTGGGACCTGCGCCTGCCCTTTCCGTGCGGTGTGTGGGAAGTTCCGTCTGGCCCGGCAGGCCTGTACCGCGCACATCATCGTCACCACGCACGCGAACTTTTATCAGGGGCATCTGCACATCCCGGTCCAGGTCGACTCCGGTGCCATCGTCGAGCGGATGACGGTGGAGGAGCTGATCATGCGGCGCTGCCAGTTCACCGCTCTGGACGAAGTGGACGCCTTCCAGTCCTTCGTCCTGGGCCGGGCCGGCAGGGGACTCACTCTGGCCTGGGGCAACCGCCAGGACCAGCGCCCTCTGCTGAGACTCGACGGTGAGTTCATCCAGGCTTTCGGACGGGTGCGGCCGGCCCTGGACGAGAGCATGCGCAACACGCTGATGCGCACCCGATGGCTCGCCGAGACCTACACCAGCCACCTCGCCCACGGCGCTCTCGGCCCCAGCAACCGCAAAGTGACGAAGAAGAGAAGCCGTAGTCCCAAGAAGTCGGGGCGTCCGGCTCAGGAACGACGGTGGATCATTCCGCAGCGCTGGGACGGGTGGATCAGTACCCAGCTGCGTGCCCTGTTCGCCAACGACGACCAGCAGGTGACCACGCAAGAGCGCGGCTTCTCGCCGGATACGGCGGAGCGTGGTCTCTTCGCCGCCCTGTACGAGCGCAAGACCAAGATGACGGCGTTGCCCGAGCACCTGCACCCATTCGCCCAGCTCCTGCGGGACGTCATCGACCCTGATGCGGATGCCGGATCCCTGGCCCACGTACGCAAGCAGCTGGAGCAGCGGCTTGCTCCGTGGGTTCCCAATCAGCAGGTCCGGGCTGACGTGCTCGACCGGATGCTGCGCCGAGCCTTCCTCGAACCGCTGCGGCTGCTGCTGTACCGCTTCGTCCACAACGCGCAGCAGCTCAAGTTGGCCGGCGTCGAGGCGGCGCGGGACATCGCCGACGTGCTCGGGCCCTTCAGCGCGTGGCGGGCCATCCCGCACGGTCCGCAGGGACGGCTCATGTTCGCCTTCACCGAGGACGTCAGGACCGGGGTGCCGGAAGACACCCGGCTGAGCGTGGCGGCCTTCGGCGGGGACCCGCACACCTACGTCACCACCCTGGGCCAGATCACCGCCCTGGCACACAGCGGTCACAAGCGTGTCGTACTGGGCCTGTCCGCCACCGCGTACGCGCCCGGTGCACACCGTCACCACGTGCACGCAGTTCCCACCTGGTGGGTACCCGATGACGTCGATCACGGCGTCAGCATCGAGGCCGAGCTATTCCCCGGCCTGGGAGAAGAGATGCTGAGGATCTCTGGCATCACGGGCAAGGACCGGATCGAGGCCACGCGGCTTCTCGGCCGACGCATGTGGCCCAGGCTGCGTGGCGAGCTGAAGGCTCTCGGAGCTCTGAGCAAGCGCCGTGTTCAGGACTCCATCCTGCTCGTCACCACCTCCTACGACAGCTGCCAGCACCTGCGCGACGGCCTGCTGGCCGCCGGAGCCGAACCCGGTCTCATCGCGGTCGCCGTCAGACCCCGACCGGATGACGAACCCGTGGCCCGCCATGACGAGACCGGCGAACCGCTCTGGCACGAGATCCCCGGCGACCAGCTGGAATCGTTCACCCGGCTACCCAAAGCCCGGATCCTGATCGCGCCGCTGGGCCGGGCCGAACGAGGTCTGAACATCCTCGCGCCGCAGTCCAACAAGTCAGCGATCGGCTCCATCTGGCTCGCCATCCGCCCCGTCCCGCTGGTCGACGAACCCGACGAACTCCTCGCCCACGTCGGTGCCCGCGCCCTGGACGAGAAGGAGACCAGCAGTGAGCCCTGGACCGAGCTCGAGCGACGCCGCACGGTAGCCGGCCACTACTTCGAAAAGCTGATCACCAGCGAACGCTACTTCCGCTCCCTGCCGCCCCGCGCCAAGAGAGCCATCGCAGCCGAGCTCATCATCAGCCTCGTCCAACTTGTCGGCCGCGCCCGACGCGGAGGCACACCGGGCCGCATCAAACTCGTCGACGCCGCCTTCCTGGACACAAGCGGCAACTCCGACCTGCCCTACCTCATCCGCGAGCTGCGCACCCAATGGGCCCGGAGCGACGAGTTGCCACTCATGAGTCGCTACTACGGCACCACTCTGAACGCCTTCTTCCGCTTCGCCGACCACCACATCCGGGAGACCACCCGATGATCAGTACCCTGGCCTTCCTCTTCCCGTACAGCGGGCTCGGAAAGATCACGCTCTATCCCCTGAATCGCGAGTTCGGGGAGGCGTGGAGCTCCCTGCCCAGCTACGGCGACGCCAAGAACGGAAAGCCGCGCCGCCCTCCGTATGCAGGGCTGGCCGCTGCGCTCAGCGCGGTGTCGGGCCAGCCTGTCGTTCTGATGCCGCACAGTTACGAGCCTGTCGACGACGAATTCGCCCAACCCGCCGTCGCCGTGACCACTCGACCCTTCGACCCCTGGATCTTGTTCACTGCGGTCAGCGAGTGGGAGCGGTGTGTACGCAAGGGTGAGCACACAAACACGCTTGCCCCCCTGCTGGCTGCCGCCGAAGTCGAACACCCGGATCTAGCCTCTTATGTCCGCGGTGCCGAGGATGGCACCCCGCACGCCCCGGGCTGGTTCTACCGCGTCGCGGCCTGGAACTTCGCGCAGCGCCTGGCCCGCACCTCCCTGCCCGCCCCGGACGGCTCCCGGACGCGCCGAATCCGTTGGCGCATGGACACCCAGGGCAGCCTCATCAGCTGGGACGACGTCACGAAGAGGATGACCCTGAAGCCCAAGCGCACCGGATACGCCCTGCACAAACTGGACTTCCGTGTCGTCACCCAGCCCGGCGAGCCCCTGTTCGCCCTCCACGCGTTGCCCACGTTCAGTCGCCTGGCCACCCACTGGGCCAGCACCCGCACCGCCTTCATCGAGCACGGCACAAACAAGAACACGCTGCTGCGGATGCCGATCGGCCACACCAAGAACAGCGACGGCGAGTGGGTGCCCTACGCCCGCAACTACGCCGCCGAAGTCCTCGACGCCTGCGGCATGGACTTCACCGCCTGGCCCACCAACGACGATCTCGCCGAGCTCCGAGGCCAGATGCGCGCCCTCATTCCAGGTCCCGTGCCCCACGTCCTCGGCAAAGGTGTCGGAACCCGCTTCAACAAGATCCTCGCCGACCACATCAATGAGACTTTCAAGCGACCCAAGATCATCCAAGTCGGCTTCGAGCCGACCCCCATTGAGCTGACCCGCCCGACCAAGGGCTCGATCACCCGCGCCGATCTCGACCACGCCCTCGCCGCCACCGGCAGCGAAGCCGTTCGCATCATCGCCCTCTACAGCGACGGCACGACGCGCCGGAGGATGACCGAGGCCCTAGCCCCCTACACGAACACCTCCGACCAGCCGCTGGACTGCAGCGACCACAACGACCACCGCCTCAGCGAACGGCTCTTCGTCCGCTTCCACCGCCTGCCCTCCCTCGACCGCGCCGACCGCGTCGACTGGCACGACGAACTCGCCTTCCTGGACCAACTCGAGGCCGGCACCACTCTGAACGGCGCCTGGGTCGAGACCATCTGGAATCCGAAGCCAACCAAGCGCGAACGCGAAGCGGGTCAGCACCGCCACGACCACAAACGCGACCTGCGCCGTGCCCTGTACGAGCGCGGCATCGTCTCCCAGTTCTTGGCCCGCCAGACGACGCCCGAACCCGAGGACGTGGCGGAAACAGAAGCGCACGACGAGGCCGAACCTCCCAAGGACTACAAGGCGATCAACGCCCTGCGGGATCTCGTGTTCCGGCTCGGCTGTGTGGACGATCGTCTCCGCCACGTCACCGACCTGGCCGATGAACCCATCCTGGTCGGTATCCACCTACGCCAACAGCGCATCAGCAATCGCCGGCCCGGCGCCGCCGACCGCACGCAGATGGTCGAAGTCCTCACAGCGCTCCACACCAGCAGGGATCCAGACCGCCCGTGGCACATGGAGTCTTACGACCACAGCACCCATGACTGGCGGCCCCAGGCCGCAGCAGAAGCGGCCTTCGGCCGGGGCGCGATCGGCCGCGAGGGGCACGCGCGTCACGAAGAGGGCGCTTTGCTGGCGCGTCAGCACATCGATTCCGCCCTGAAGATCCTTCCCTCCGATCGCCCGTTGATCATCTTCGTGGACACGGAAGCCTGCCGCACAATCTGGCCCGGCCTCCAAAACGTCCACTTCGGCAGGGGGCCGCTGCCGGGGGATGACCTGCGCACCCCCACGCGGTCCGTCGCCGTGATCGCCATCAACACCTCCTACGGTGAAGTGCCCACCCCGGTGGAGAACACCGCCAGCCCCCGCAAGAGCCCCAAACGCCCACCCAAGCCCCAAGACCGCCTCTACAAGCGCACGACCAGCACCGGCCTCACCAGCTGGTACATCGCTCAGGCGTCCCGTACCTACGAGGGCTTTGGACAAGCCGGCAGTATCGGCGGCGTCTACACCCGCTTCACCCTTCCCAAGGACGACTGGGCCCTCCAGCGCAAGGACTGGCACAGTTTCACAGCCGCCCAGCTTGCCATTCCTCATGCCGGAGGCCGGGATCCGCAACAACTCGCCTCCCTTGCGGCACAGTTGTGTCACCAGTCCCTGGCCTGGGACGCGCGAACCCGCCACCCGTTCCCGCTGCATGTCGCCGGCGCCATGGACCGCGCCCACCCCGAATACCGAGGCCCCAGCATCGAGCCGAGCGTCACGACCGAGGCCGAGGAAACACAGCACGACGTGTAACGCCATCGGACAGTCGGCCCGCACACCGCCCGGATATGGAACTGCTGGACCGGCGGCAAGGACAACTACCCGGTCGACCGGGAGGCCGACGACCGGATCCGCGCTTTGTACCCTGGGATCGGGGAGTACGCGAAGGCGGACCGGCTGTTCCTGGGGAGGGCGGTGCGGCACTTGGCCGAGCAGGAGGGCATCCGGCAGTTCCTGAACATCGGCACGAGGCTGCCGAGCGCCGACAACACGCACGAGGTCGCCCAGCGTGTCGTCCCCGACGCGCGCGTCATGGACGTCGACAGCGATCCGCTCGTGCTCGCCCGCGCCCCACTGGCTAGCCTGGGATTGTCTTAACGGAGTTTGGTGGACCGGAGCTTCGTCATCCGCGGAAGGCGCTGTTCGGAAGGCGTCACGCCACGTCTGACGTGAATTGCTGCTTCACAACGCTGACTTTTCCCGTCTCGGCGCAGAGGCCGGCGTCGCGTGCCAGCATCGCCGCAGAGGCCCGATCATGCACCTCCAGTTTCATGAAGATCCGCGATACATAGTTGCGGACCGTCTTTTCTGCCAGAAAGAGCCGACGCGCGATCTCTCGATTATTTAAACCACATGCGATCAGTTCCAGTATTTCGAGTTCTCTGCTCGTCAGCTCGGAGAGTTCCGTCAGCTCCGGCAGGACCTGTACCGTCGAAAAATGTCGGCTGAGTCGGGAAGCTACGGTCCGGCTGAAGGCGGCACCCCCCTTGGCTACTATCCTGATGGACTGGATCAGTTCCTCGGGTGATCTGATGCGTGCGAGATACCCGCTGACCCCGACGCGCAGGGCGGCGAAGACCGCGTCGTCGTCATCGCACTGCGAGATCACGAGCATTCTGGGCCGTGATTTATCGTGGCGATATCTTGACTCTATCTGCTGGGCGCACTCGTGAATGGATCTCTTCGACGGCGGCTCGCCGAGGACGATGACGTGCGGTTGTAATGCGGTCTTCTCGAGACATCGCATGGCGTCAGAGTTGCACACCGCCTGCCCGATCAGGGTGAATTTTTCTTCCTGCTCAATGATCGTTTCCAGCCCGGCGAGAGAAACCGGGTTGTCACTGATGGCGAACAGGTTAATCTGCATTTACCTGAATCTCCTGGATTTTCGCCCGGTGTGGCGCTGAATTGCTTCGAATGCCGTCGGTATACCTTGCTTTCGAAGCCGACTCCTTCATTATTGCGAGCGGGAGTGCAAAATATGGAATGGCTGTATGACCCTTGTGCAGCACTTTCCGTGCTCTATCATTCATAGCGCCTGATGTGGCGAAAATGAATGAGTGAAGTGTGGCCGAGACGGCGTCTCCCGAGGTCGCCCGGTCCCCTTCGTGCACCGTTCATTTGTAGGTGATGTGCAGAAGGCGGGGAGAATGCATGGCACTCATGTGAGTATGTGTAGGTGATCGACTGGAACGCAAGTTCACTTCTTAAGTGAAAGATGTCCGTTCCGCATAGTGAGCGATTATCGGTCATGGATATGCCTTGGTGGCAGGGCGTGGTTCGATGGCTGTTCCCATCCCCCGAAACCGTCCGGCAGCCCGCGATCACCTGCGGTTTCGTGCCTGACGCGGGTGTGTACCCGGACGACCGCCCCGCAGTCCGGACGCCGTTCGGACACGGCGAGCCAGTGACTCAAATGGGAAGGCCGATGGCTGACTTCGGTGATCGGACGCCTGCTGGGTGAGATGAGCGCAGTTGTCCCCGCGTCACAGACGGTTCACGACACATGCCGAATACGCCCCGGTCCACGCCCGCATTGGACGTGCGTTGAATCGGCCCCATACGTTCGGAGCATGGGTGATATCTCTCGTCGACGCCTGATCACGCTCGATGCGCTGGCCTCGTTCTGCTTCCTCCTGCTCCCGCAGGTGTCGGTGCTTCGGATAGCCGCCGGCGATGAGGTGAGCGGTACCGCTTTGTGGTTGCTGTCCCTGAGCGCCGCGCTGCCGCTGGCCGTACGGCGGCTGTGGCCCGTTCCGGTCTTCGGATTCGTGCTGACCGCCGCCTGCGTGGCGCTGGCTGCGGGGGCCGGACCGACGCCCTTCCTCGCTACCGCGTACGCCCTCTATGTGGTGGCCACGACCAGGAGGCGGCGGTCAGGACTGTCCGTTGTCCTCGTCGCCGCACTGTGCGCGTCAGGCGCCATCTTCATCACAGTGTCCGGCGGACAGGGCTACCAGGGCGGAAGCAAGGCCGTACAGATCATCTTCGCTCTGCTCGTCCTCGGCGCCACGTGGGCGATGGGGGCCGCCGTCCGGGAACGGCGGGAGGGCCTGCGGCGCGCCATCGAGCACGCGGCCGAGCAGGCGAAGGCCGAGGAACGCCTGCGCATCGCCCGCGACATCCACGACGTCGTCACCCACAACGTGGGCCTGATCGTGATCAAGGCTGGAGTTGCCAACCATGTGATTGCCACCCGCCCCGAGGAGGCGAGGGAGGCGCTGACGGTGATCGAGGACGTCAGCCGCCGGGCGTTGCGCGACATGCGGGCCACTCTCAAGGTGCTGCGCCGGGAGCAGGACAGCGGTGCGGGCGACCTGCAGCCGATCCAGGGACTGGCGGACCTGTCGGCCCTGGTGAACACGGCCGAGGCGGCCGGGGTACGCGTCGACCTGAGGACCCGGTACGTGGAGGAACCTCCCGGCGGTGTCGCGCTGTCCGCGTTCCGGATCGTCCAAGAGGCGCTGACCAACGTTGTCAGACACGCCGCGCCCACTCGCTGTCAGGTCCGTCTCACCGCGGAACAGGGCACGTTGACGATCGACGTCACCGACGAGGGTCCCGGCCCGGGACACCGGCCGACCGTGTCCGGCGGCGGCATGGGCCTGATCGGCATGAAGGAGCGGGTCGCCGCGCACGGGGGCGCCTTCAGCGCCGGACCGCGCACGGGCGGCGGCTTCCGGATCCTCGCGACACTGCCCTACTGAGCCGTACACACGCCCTACCGAGCCGCGTGCACCGCCGTACGCTGCCGGACTCATCCGCAAGTATGGGTTCGGCCCGCCCGGGCCGTCCCGGAGATCCAGACTTCGGACCGATGTGCCCTGAGGACACGCCCGACGACACTCGTCACGTGATTGACGTCCAGAACTTGACCAAGCGGTACGGGCACACCACCGTCGTGGACAGCCTCAGCTTCACGGTGCGGTCGGGAGCCGTCACCGGATTCCTGGGTCCCAACGGTGCCGGTAAGTCCACGACGATGCGGATGATGCTCGGCCTCACCCGCCCGGACGCCGGGTCCGCCCGCATCAGCGGTCACGCCTATCACGAACTGCGGTATCCCGTCCGCCAGGTTGGCGCCCTGCTGGAGACAGCGGCCCCGCACCGCAGCCTGACCGCGACCGACCATCTGCGCTGGCTTGCGCAGAGCAACCGGATCGCTCGGAGACGCGTCGCGGAGGTCCTGGAGACGGTCGGCCTGACGGGAGCGGCCCAGCGGCGGATCAGTACGTTCTCCCTGGGCATGGGACAGCGGCTCGGCCTAGCCGCGGCTCTCCTTGGCGACCCGTCCGTCCTGGTGCTCGACGAACCGCTCAACGGCCTGGACACGGAGGGCATCCGGTGGCTGCGCGAACTGCTGCGCTCGATGGCCGCCGAGGGCAGGACGGTCCTCGTCTCCAGCCACCTGATGACCGAGATGTCCATGGTCGCGGACCACCTGATCGTCATCAGCCGCGGACAGCTGCTCGCGGAGACCAGCATGTCGGAGTTCATCCGGCGCCACGGACGGACGTACGTACGCGTGCGGACCTCCCAGCCACTGCGCCTGCACGAGGAACTGGAACGGAAGGGAGCCTCCCTGCGCTTCGTGCAGGACGGCAGCATGGAGGTCGACGGCATGACGCCGGCTGAGATCAACCGGCTGGCTGCGGCAAACGGTCTCTCGCTCGAAGAGCTGAGCACCCACACGGGATCGCTTGAGGACACCTTCCTCAAGCTCATCGGCAACGGAGGAAGCACTACTCATGTCTGAGACGGCCGCCGCTCTGCGTGCCGAGTTCACCAAACTGCGAGGTGTCCGCGGTACGTTCGTCGCCCTGCTGCTGTTTGCGCCCGCCAGCCTCCTCATCGCCGTCCTGGGTGGCTGGTCGGCGCGGGGCGCGATCGAGGCCGACAGCCCTGGACTCCGCGACGACTTCACCCCCGAGCAGGCGGGGCTGGACGGCATCCTCTACGGTCAGCTCGCCCTGATCGTGTTCGCAGTGCTCATCGTCTCCAGCGAGTACACATCGGGCATGATGCGGGTTTCGCTGCTCGCAGTGCCCCGGCGGGGCCGGCTCTACGCGGCAAAGGTGGCTGTCACCGCAGTCACCGCGGCGGCCGTCGCGCTCCCCGTCACCGTCGTGGGCTATCTGATCACGCAATTCGCCCTAGGACCCCACGGCGCCGACATCGATGCGAGCGGCGTCCCCCGTGCCCTCGCCGGCGCCGTGGTCTACCTGACGCTGATGAGTCTGTTCGCGGCCGGTGTGGCCGCGATGGCTCGCAGCGCCGTCATCCCGCTTGCCATCCTGCTCCCAATGGTGCTCGCCGGATCCCAGATCCTGTCCATCATCGGAGCGACCAAGGAGATGGTCCGGTACTTCCCCGATCGGGCCGGCATGCGGATGCTCACCGTCGACGCGGACGACGCGTTCGCCGGATTCGCCGTGCTGCTCGCGTGGACCGTTGCCGCGCTGGCCCTCGGCTACCTGCGCCACCGGCGGTGGGACGCGTGACGGGACGGGCATGAGGCATCTGCCCCATGCCCGTGGGACATGCCGCCCCGTAGGTTCCCAGACAGGTCACGGGCCGAACAGGTCGGCCCGATCTGATCCTCTGGGAGGAATCATGTCCGCGATCTACGAGCCCCCGGCCCTTCAGGAAGTCGGCGACTTCGACGAGCTCACCAAGTGCCTCGGCATCGGAAGCTGTGAGGATTTCGCCGGCTGCGGCTACGCCGTCGTCTGCTTCTTCTGATGACACCGGTGCCGGTGCGCTCAGGCGCACCGGCACCACCCGGGGAACGAGGCGACATGGAATTCGTAGTTCTTCCGGACGGCCCGGCCGGCACCGAAGTAGCCGGGCGGCTCCGCGCGACGCACCGGATCGACCACACGTCCGGGCGGCCCTGGATTGTCGGTGACTGGCGCCAGGACGAGGTGACGGTGCTCGAAGCCGGTCCCCGGCGCCTAGTGCTGCTGGGACACACCCGGCTGGATGCAACGGCCACGACGGCCACACTCGGGCGGACGCGCTCGCTCAGTGACCTGGACACGGTCGCGTCCCGCCTGCCAGGGCTCTTCCATCTGACGGCTTCGATGGACGGCAAAGTCCGGGTCCAAGGCTCGGTCGCCGGCGTACGGCAGATTTTCACCGCCGTGGTGGACGGGGTGACGGTAGCGGCGAGCGGCATGGAACCGCTGCTTCGGCTCACCGGCACGAGCCTCGACGAGACGGTGCTGGCCGCTCGCCTGCTGGCACCCGGCGGAGCTCCTTGGCCGCTGAACCTGCGCCCGGTCCGCCAGGGCATCGACGCGCTCGGCACCGGACACTGGCTCGAACTGGACACCGATGGCCGGGCTCGGCAGATACGCTGGTGGAAGCTGCCCGAGGCCCGTCTCTCGCTCGCGGAGGGCGCGCAGGCCGTGCGCTCGGCGCTGTCCGAGGCGATAGCCACCCGGGTCCGCCCAAACCGGACGATCAGCGCCGACCTGTCCGGCGGTTTGGACTCCACCTCACTGTGCTTCCTCGCTGACGCGGCCGGCGCTGACCTGGTCACCTACCACGTCATGCCCCTCGACAGCGCCAACGAGGACACCGCCTGGGCGCGCAAGGCGGCCGACCTGCTCTCAGCGGCCCGGCACCACACCCTGACCGCGGATCGCGCCGAGAACCTTCTCGACGTCGGCTACACCGACGAGTACACGAACCTGGCCCCCGAAGGACCCGCGACCTGGGCCTCCGGACTCGCACATGTCGGGGACCTGGCCCAACGGGCCACCAACGAGGGTGCGTCCCTGCACCTGACCGGCTTCGGTGGGGACGAACTGTTCGGGCGGATGCCCGCCTGTGCCTGGTCCCTGGCACGAGCCCACCCAGTGGGCGGCCTTAAACTGGTCAACCGCTACCGGCTCGCCAACCGCTGGTCGTGGACCGCCACCGTGCGCGCGCTCGCGGACCGGTCGACATTCGCCCAGAACCTCGCCGCGGTCGCCGCGCGCATCAGCGCGCCGCCACCGCCGCTCGATGAGCCCGACTTCGGCTGGGTGTTCGCGCCCCGCTTGCCCGCCTGGGCCACACCGGACGCCGTGGCGGCCGTCCGGAATCTGCTCACCACCGCGGCCCGCGAGACCCCCGTACCACTTGACGCGGACCGGGCCCGGCACCAGGCGCTTGCCTCGATCGTCTTCGAGGGGAAGACGATCCGCCAGGTCAACACCATCGTCGCTGGGACAGGCATCGCCTGGGACGCTCCTTTCCTCGACGACCGCGTCCTGGAGGCGGCGCTGTCTACCCAGATCGACCAGCGGCTGGCGACCGGGCGGTTCAAGCCGTTACTGACCTCCGCCGTGCGGGGGCTCGTGCCCGGCGACATCCTCGATCGCCGCGACAAGGGCGAGTTCAGTGCCGAGGCGTTCCGAGGCCTCGCCCGCAATCGGGCCCGGATCCTGGAACTCTGTGAGGACTCGCACCTCGCCCAGCTCGGCCTCATCGACCCGGCCAAGTTCCGGGCCGCGGTGCTCAATCCCGGGCCGATGTCCCATCACCTCCAGCCGATCGAGACCACCCTGGCGTGCGAGAGCTGGCTGCGGACGCACCGCCAGCCCCACCCCCAGGACACGGGAGACCGCAGATGAAGCTGAGCCTTGCCCGCGACGTCACTCTCACCCCCCTCGACTCCGGGGCCGTCCTCCTTGACGGACGCCGAGGCCGCTACTGGCAGCTGAACGAGTCTGGCTCCACCATTCTGCGCAAGCTGCTCGACGGGGACACGCCGGACACAGCCGCCGCGGGCCTGTCCGCCGCCGCCCCCGTGAGCGAGGCTCAGGCACACAAGGATGTGATGGCCCTTGTCGACGCACTGAGCGCGGCCAACCTCGTGGAGGTCTCACGGTGACAACCCCCGCCGTAGCCGAGCAGGCACCGCGCCTTCGATTGCACCGGCAGATCGCGCCCAGATGCGCGGCCGGCGTGGCCCGCCTGCTGGTCCGGCTGCCCCCCGCCCGGCTCCAGCGGGTACTGCGCGTGGTCAGCAGAGGAACCCGGCCCGCCGGGTATGCCGAGGCGGCACGGGCCCGAAGGGCGGTCGTCTCGGTTAGCACGCGCTGCGCCGGCCTCGGTTGCCTCCAGCGGTCCGTCGCCACCGTCCTGCTGTGCCGCGCCCGGGGCAAGTGGGCCGACTGGTGCACCGGGTTCCGCACCCAGCCCTTCGGTGCGCACGCCTGGGTCGAGGTCGAGGGACGGCCGGTGGACGAACCAGGCGAACTGAGCGTATTCCGGACCGTACTGGCCGTGCGTCACCCCGAAGGGAGCGACCGCTCATGACGGCGATCTGGACCGAGGGCCTCTACGCGTACTACGGCACCACCGCGGCCGTCAACGGCCTCGACCTGACGGTCGCCGACGGCACGACGTTCGGCTTCCTGGGGCCCAACGGCGCCGGCAAGACGACCACCATCAGCATGCTGACGACCCTGCTCAAGCCCACGGCGGGCCGGGCGGAGGTGGCCGGCTTCGACGTGGTAACCCAGCCCACCGAGGTACGTCGCCGGATCGGCATCGTCTTCCAGGAGTCGACGCTCGACCTGGATCTCACCGCAGCCGAGAACCTCCGTTTCCAGGCCGACCTGTGCGGACTCGGCCGCCTTGAGGCACGCGGCACGATCGCCGAGATGCTCGACATGATGGACCTGTCCGCGCGCAGCAACATCCCCGTACGGCAGTTCTCCACCGGTCTGCGCCGCCGCCTGGAGATCGCCCGGGGCCTGCTCGGCGCCCCTCGGATCCTTTTCCTCGACGAGCCGACCACCGGTCTCGACGCGCAGACCCGCGCTGCCGTCTGGGATTACCTGGGCAGGCTGCGGCAGGAACGGGGCATCACCGTCTTCTTCACCACGCACCAGCTGGAGGAAGCGGAGCACTGCGACCGAATCGCGATCTTCGACAAGGGCAAGGTGGTCACCGAGGGAACGCCCGCGGAACTGAAGTCCATCATCGGAGCAGACCTCGTCGTCCTGCACACCGAGGACGACCCGCGTGCGGTGGAGAACCTGTCCGGCCGCTTCGGCCTGACGGCGGAACTCGCGCCCCACGGGCTGCGCCTCAGGGTCTCCAACGGCCCCGCCCTGGTGCCACAGCTATGCACCGGACTGGGCGTGACTGTGCGCTCGGTGACCATCACCTCGCCGACCCTCGACGACGTCTTCCTGCACCACACCGGATTCGAGATCAGGGACAGCACGAGCGCGCGCACACTCAGCAATATCGGAGAGGGACTGCGATGAGTGGCCTGGACACCGTAATGGAGGCTCCCGGCCGCAAGACGGCCCCGGCAGGCCCGCCCACCGGCCGGTCGAGGTTCGCCCTCAAACCGTACGCGCTGCTGTGGCGGCGGGAGATGACACGCCTGCGGCACAACCCGATACGCCTCGCCATGGGTCTGGTGACGCCGCTGCTGTTCCTCGTCGTCCTGGGCACCGGCCTTGACGCGGCCTCCTCCAACCTCGGGAAGGCGCAGCTGAACGACTACCGGGCCTTTCTGTTCCCCGGCACGCTGATCCTGTCCGTGCAGGCCCCGGCGATTGCGGTGGGCATCTCGCTCGTGTGGGACCGCAGGCTCGGCATGCTCCGGCAGATGCTCGTCTCGCCATTCCCGCGATCCAGCATCGTGCTCGGCCTCGCGCTCGGCGGAGCCACCACCGGCGCGGTCTACGGCCTTTTGCTCCTGTCGGTCGGAGGCATCGCGGGAATTCGGTACACGCCGATGCTGCTGGTCGTTGTACTGGAGATGCTACTCGTCTCGCTTATGTTTACTTCGGTCGGACTGCTCGCCGCAGTCACGATCCGGCAGGTTGAGACATTCCAGATCGTTGTGAACCTCAGCTTGATGCCGCTGATGTTCTTCTCTGGCGCGATGTTCCCGCCGAACGGGCTGCCAGGCTGGCTCGACATCGTAGTCAAGCTGAATCCGCTCACCTACGGCGTCGACGCGATCCGCCGCACCCTGCCGGGGCCCGACATCCTCACCTCGGAGCAGACCCGCCTGTTGCTGGGGGACTGGCAGCCGCCCGTGGTCGTGGAGCTGGGGCTGATGGCGGCCATCACCGCCGCCGCTCTCGGACTGGCCACGTACCGGTTCTCGCGATCGCAGTGAGCGGACAGTGAACGGAAGGGAACTTCATGCGGTGCGTGGCACGAAGGTATGGATGGGGACCGCAGCACGGATATTTCTGGCGGCGATCCTCGGCTACGCGGGCCTGGTGAAGATCCAGGACCTCACGGAGGCTGGCCGTACGGTCGCCCTGTACCAGATCGTGCCCGAGGGCTACGCCCAGCTCGTTGGGGGCGTTGTGCCGCTCGTCGAGGTGGCGCTCGCCCTTCTTCTGGTCATCGGGCTGGCCACCAGGGCGGTGGCGGCCGCAGCGGGCGTCCTGATGACGGTGTACATCGCCGCCATCACCTCAGTGTGGGTACGGGGGCTGTCCATCGACTGCGGCTGCTTTAGCAGCGGAGGCATCGTTACGAGCGGAGCCGAGCGCGGCTATGCCATCGACATCGCCCGTGACCTGGTCTTCCTCGGAGCGGCCGTCTTCCTGTACCGGAATCCGCGAACTCGGTATGCGCTCGACCACTGGGCCCTGGACTCGAAGGAGCGATAGGCATGCAGGACACGGACGTCTTGGTGCGGGAGATGGTGCAGAAACGGCACCGCCGACGGCGCACCCTACTGGTGTCGCTGGTGGCCGTGGTCGTGGTGGCCGGGGCCGCGCTGGTCGGCGCCGGCCTGGTCCGGGCGAATAACACTGCGCCGGACGAGGCGCCCAGCCGCATCCCCGCCGGCGCGACCGAAGACAAGGCGGGGCTGCTCGCCTCCATCGGCGAGGTGCGCATCGACCTCTACCTCGATTACCTCTGTCCCGAATGCCGCAACACGGAGAAGGCACTGGCCGACGCGTTGGAAACACTGAAGACGAGCGGCGAAGTGAGCGTCGTCTACCATCCGGTCACCTTCCTCGACGGCCGCAGCAGCCCCGAGGGCTACTCGACCCGGGCGGCTTCCGCCGCGGCTTGCGCCGCGCAGCAGGGCAGGTTTGAGCAGTACTCCACGGTGCTGTTCGACCGGCAGCCCGCCGAGCGCGGGCCGGGACTCACTGAGGCTCAGTTGATCGCGGCGGGCCGGGACGCCGGAATCACCGGCGACGCCTTTGAGAAGTGCGTCCGGGCCGAGACGTACGCACCCTGGGTGCGGTACGTCTCCGATGTCGCCGCGTCCCGCGAGGTCGCGCTGACCCCGACCGCCATGGTGAATGGTGAACGCATCGAGGTCACCGGATCGGACGCGGCTGCCTCGCTCACTCGCGCGGTAACGGAGGCCCGCGGATGACACGGCTGACCGTGGCGCTCTCCGGGGACTGCATGGCCACCCGGGGAGCACTGATCACGTCCGACCCGGCCGCCGTCGAACTGCGTGAGACACTGCGCGCCGCGGACTTCGCCTTCACCAACCTGGAAGTCGTCCCCGCCACCGGACGGGGACACCCGGTGCACAATGCGGCGGGCGGCGGCTGCCTGATCGCGGACCCTGGCGTGGTCAATGAGATCACCGCGGCGGGCTTTACCGTGCTCGGCTGCGCGAACAACCACGCGCTGGACATGGGAACCGACGGTGTGCTCGGCACGGTGGACCTGCTGCGCGCGAAGGGCATCCCGTTCGCCGGGATCGGCGCCGACCTTGCCGCCGCGCGCCGACCGGTCTACGTCGACCGTCCCGGCGGCAGCTTGGCCGTGATCTCGTGCAGTTCGACGTTCCTGTCTGGGCAGGAAGCGGCCGCCCCGTCACCGGATCTGCCGGGTCGGCCCGGGCTGAACCCCCTGCGGCACGGCGCGACGCTGCGGGTGACGTCAGCACAGATGGAGGTACTGAGGCAGATCGACGGTGAGACGGGGTTACGGGCCCGGCGGGCCGAGGCACGTACCCTGCTCGGGTTCGATCCTGCCATGTCATCGGCCGACCGCCTCACCCTGTTCGGTACGCGCTTCCAGACTGCGGACACACCGGGCTTCACCACCCGGTGCGATCCGAGGGATCTCGACGGGATCTCCTTGTGGGTGGCCGAGGCCCGGAGCCGAGCGGATCTCGTCCTGGTCAGCGTGCACTCCCACGAGCCTGGGCCGACCCCGGAGACACCCGGCGAGTTCCTCTGCGAGTTCGCCCATCGGATGATCGACGAAGGCGCCGACATGGTGGTCGGACACGGCCCGCACCTTCTGCGTGGTGTGGAGATCTACCAGGGGAAGCCAATCTTCTACAGCTTGGGAAACATCGTCAGCCAGATCGAACTCGCCGACCACGTCCCGGCCGAAGACTACGCCAAGGTCGCCGCCCGCGAACAGCTCACGCCGGGCAGCTACTTCGCAGAGATCAGCGCCCACGGCCGCCGGATGTTCGCCCCGCACCGCCGGTACTGGCAGTCGATCGTGCCGGTGCTCACCTTCGACGATGGCTCGCTGGTGGGTGCCCGGCTCCACGCGGTCGACCTGGGGTTCGGCCGACCGGTCCACCACCGGGGCCGACCGCGGCTGGCGAACTCGGTCGACGCCAAGGAGATCTTCACCGACTTTGCTCGGCTTGCGGAGCCGCACGGCACCGCCGTGAAGGTTGGGAACACCGGAACGGGCGAGCTGCTGCTCGACGGCCATGACGGCCCGCAACACGGCCTCAACAGGTCACCTCAGTCAGGTCCCCAAAGGCGTGAGAACAAGGGCATCTGAGGAAGCGAAACCGGCGGTGCTGCTAAAATCCCGGTCTTCGAGTGCCTGTTGAGCAGTTGACGATCCATTGCGAGGAATGCGGGATGGCAGAGGCGGTCCGGGTGCTGATCGTGGACGACCAGGCGTTGTTGCGCGGGAGCTTCCGTGTCCTCATAGACTCGACATCGGGAATGGAGACGGTCGGCGAGGCCGGTGATGGCGCGAGGGCCGTGGAACTGGCGCGGGAACTCAAGCCGGACGTTGTCCTGATGGATCTGCGTATGCCCGTCATGGACGGTATCGCGGCCACCCGGGAGATCTGCTCCGATGAGGCCATGGTCGGCGTGCGCGTACTGGCCCTGACGATGTTCGACATGGACGAGTACATCTACCCGGCCCTCCAGGCGGGCGCGAGCGGCTTCATGCTCAAAGACGCCTCGCCCTCGGACCTGGTCGCAGGTATCCGCGTCATCGCGACCGGTGAAGGTGTTCTGGCGCCCACGGTCACGCGTCGCCTCATCGAGAACTTCTCTCGCGGCAGTGAATCGGCTCGGCCGGCTCCGCGACTCGTCGGGCTCACCAGGCGGGAACAAGAGGTGCTCGTGTTGATTGCGAACGGGCTGTCCAACACCGAGATCGCCCAGCACCTGATGGTCAGCCTGCCCACGGTGAAGACTCATGTGAGCAGTCTCCTGTCCAAGTTGAGTGCCCGCGACCGTGCTCAACTGGTCATCATCGCCTACGAGAGTGGTCTTGCCGAGCCCGGGATGCCGGCCTGATTCTGCTCACCGGGCCATGATGGCTCGACGCTGCGTGACCGCAGGGTCGTGGTCATACCCGCGATCGGCATACAGCGCCCGAGGCCGGCGCCGCGGCCGGCCGCGCACCGCCGCCAGGCCGTCGACCAACGGCAACAGCTGGGTGACGTCGTTGCGGTGGCCGCCGGTGAGCGACACCCGCAACGGAATACCACCCCTGTCGGTCAGCACATGGTGCTTGGAGCCCGGCCGCGCCCGGTCAACCGGACTCGGACCGACTTTTGGGTGGCCGCGCCCCCGCTTGGCCTGCACATGGGAGGCGTCGATGGTGGCCCGGGAGAAGTCCAGCCGGTCCGCCGCCCGCAGCCGGTCCGGCAGCACCCGCTGCAGTTCCTCCCACACGCCGGCCTGCTGCCACTCGGCCAGGCGCCGCCAGCAGGTCGAACCCGAGCCGAAGCCCAGCTCCTGCGGCAGGAACTCCCGCTGGATGCCGGTGTAAAGGACGAACAAAATGCCCTGCGACGTCTTGCGGTCCTCGATGCGCTTGCGGCCCGGATACCGGTAACGGCGCGGATGCCGGGGCAGCAATGGCTCGATCACCGCCCACAACCCGGCACTGACCTCCCAGGGCTTACGCCGGTCCATCCTCACTCCCAAGGAACGAGACCACCTGCCCTTCCACCGTGCCCCACCAAGATCTTTCTGCAAGGACTCCTTAACAGAGATTGGTGGATACGAACCGGGATAATTCGGGGCGGGCGGGTGCGATTGTCGTTTCTTGGCTGACGTCTCTGCGATGCGCGAAGCGGGCAGCGGTGAGGGGCGCCCGGCAGCACGTATCAACACTTGCCGAGCAGCAAGATCGGGATGCATGTTCGGCAGGCCACGCTTGCGGAAAGAAGCCACGGCCGGGCCACCACGACCTACTACGCCCACCGGAAGCGCCCGGACCACTCGGGGGTGATCCGTCGATGGTTCTCCGATCAATGGCGTGCCGTGGGTGGGATGGACGTACACCGGTCGATTCAGTTGCCCGGTCTGCCTTCTGGGGATCAACGCGAGGTTGCGCGAGAGGAGTTCGCCCGAACGAGTTTGGGGGGCACCAGATTCGAACGTGCGCGCCACGATGTTCGCCTCGCCATGGGGCCGAGGCGAAGTGAGCGGATGCGGGAGCGCTCGTTGGCGCTGCGCGGGGTGGCGGGCGGCGGTATCGCGGCCGGGTTGTTGCTGTACGGGGCTTTGCTCGACGTGCTGCCTGCTCCATGGTGCCTTGTCGCCTTGATGTGCCTTTTTGTTGGCGTGTTGGCCGGTTGGCAGCTGGATCACCTCCATTGAGCCGCAACCGTGGCTGGTGCGCCTTGCCGCAGGCTGCGTCCTCGTGGGTGCTCCGGTGGCATGCCTTGAACCACTCTTGGTTCAGCCGAAATCTCTCATGGCTGCTTCCCGTGTTGGTCGCTCCCCTCCCCTTCCTTCTTCCCTGGGTAGGGGGATTCCTGCACGCCGTCTACCTGGAGGATTTCTTCGGAATTCCCGCCGGAGCCGTACATGTAGCCTTCTATTGGACGCACCTAGTTTCACTCAAATCGCTCGGTATTGCGTTGTTGGTAGCATTCTTCTTCGTTTCGCTATTCGGATGGACTCGGCACTGTCACTTGGGCACGGGACGGGATGGCTTCGCATTTGTATCAGTGGTGGTCTGCTTGGCAGCTGTCGTTTACGGCCTGACTGTTGTCTCCATGGCTTTGCGCGATATCGACTCAGCAGCGGGTAGGGCGATGCGAGCAGCGGCGTCAGGAAAGAGGCCACCTGCTTACTACGGTCTCCAAGGCGAGTTGATGTGTGTACAGCCCACGGAGGGTGTTCCGCCAGTCGTCAACGGACCGGTTCCCACCGGGCATCCAGTGCTCGCATTCCAGCCGGCCGGTGACTACCTCTGGGTTTGTGACCCCGACCCCGCGTCGTGGCGGGGGACGAATACCACGCGCCACTCCGTACGCCTGCGTGCCGAGGACGTGTCCTTGTCCCCGGTGAAGGGAGTCGGTGTCCGATGGTCAAGCGTGGGTAGCGACGGCGGGGGCAGCCTCCGGTCGTCGTACAGCACACCAGGGATGGCAGCAACATGAGCCCACTCAGACGCTACGTGAGAGATCCTCTGATGCCGACCGTAAGGGATGATCGGGCTTTGCTGTTGAGGTTCTCGGCGGGCTGCCGGTCGGCAGAGATCCAATGTGCTCCTCTCTCATACACCAGTGGGGCGGCGCAGCGTCGAGGTCGCCAATAGCAGCCCATGCGTCGGCCAAGGGAGACGTTGCTCACTCGCGCGGAGTTCCTGGGGGCTCGTGCTCGGAAAACCACCTGCGCGGCTCGGAAATCAGTATTGGACTGACTTTCTTGGTTGAGGTTGCTCAGGTTGAATCCGCGATGTCTGACGGGTCGGTCAGGCCGCGGAGGCCGAGGCCGGTGGCGACAGCCAGTCGGTGATCAGGCGCGGCCGGTACCGGGTCTCCTTCAGCTTTCGCTTGATGACACGGGTCAGGTGTGTGAGGTCGGCGGCGAAGTTGGATAGGCCGTTTGAGCAGGCTCCCAATGCCTTCCTGCGGGTGATCCCCGTACCATCCGGGCCAACCTTCGTCCATTGAGAGAGGCGTTCGTCGGGATCGTCTCCCTGGGCACCGACCGCCCCTCGCCGCTGCGGCGTCACGCGGGCGTGGGTGGCGACGCCGAATCTGCTCAACGTGGCGGTTGGCCGGACCCGACGGCGGCTCTTCGTCATCGGAAACCGGGAACTCTGTCAAAGGAGTCGCATTTCGATGTTCTCGCGGCCGGGCTACCACACCACTCATGGCCCGTGGCACGGAACGAGCGAGGAAGGGGATGCCGCCGGGAGAGATGAGGGGGCGGGGCGCAGCATTGCGCCAACGCGCTTCTCAGGAGCGTCCCTTGGTGGCGCTGTGAGTGTCAGTGGCCGGGGCTACCGTTCTGTTGTGCCCGGCTCGGGCTCGCTCCTCCGACTCACTCCGAGGAACACACCTATGGCGTACGTCCGTGGTCACTATCGCCGGAACGGTTCCTACGTCCGGCCGCATTACCGCCGCACCAGGCAGGCCGCTCCCTCCCGGTCCCGCCCGGCAGGCCGTCCCCGTCGAACTGCTACGACCGCTGCTCCGCCACACTTCGATCCGGCGAGCCCGGTGACGCGCGTGAGGGGGCACTACCGCAACGGCTTCTACGTCAGGCGGCATCACCGTCGTATCGGTCGTCCGGCAGCCGTGGCGACCGGCGGCACGATCGTGTTCCTGCTGATTCTCGCGCTGATAGCCCTGAGCGGTGGCGGCGCGGGTTCCAGCGGAACTCCCGATAAGGGGCAGGTGACTCCGTCGGTCCATCGGCAACGTTGATCAACAGCTTCCGCCCGAGCCGGCGGGCGAACGCCTGGCGGTACCACGTCGCACCGGAAGCAGAGCCCCGGACGTGCGCGCGCCCGAGGCCCCGCGGAGTGCTGGAGGCGGCAGCACATCGACCAGGGTGCTCATGCCTCTGCCGACGGGACCGGAGACCGATGCCGCCGGCCCGGGGCGAGGACCGAGGAGGGGGATGCGCCGTCCCAGGCATGGTGCGGCGCTCTGCGAACAGTGCCCCGCCCTCCTCACCGCCCCTGCAACGACCTCACATTGTCCCCGAACGTCCAGTTCCTGGACCCATCCCAGTTGATCGACCACGTCATCAGCCCCTTGAGGGCGCCGTTGTACTTGGTCCAGGCCTGGCGGACGAGGCTCGGGGACATGTAGCCGCCGCCGGCGCCGGGTTGGGCGGGGAGGCCGGGGACCTGTTTGTCGTAGGGGACCTTGATGGTGGTGCCTTGGATGACGAGGCCCTTGTTGAGGCAGTCGGTTTGGGCGGTGAAGCCCTGGACGGTTCCGGCGGAGTAGGAGTCGCCGGAGCAGCCGTACATGCTGCCGTTGTAGTACTGCATGTTCAGCCACCAGAGGCGGCCGTTGTCGGCGTACTTCTTGATGATGGGGAGGTACGCGCCCCAGATGGAGCCGTAGGTGATGCTGCCGCCGGTGACGTAGGCGGTTTCGGGGGCCATGGTCAGGCCGAAGTTGGAGGGCATCTGGGCGAGGACGCCGTCGATGATGCGGATGAGGTTGGACTGCGAGGCGGAGAGCTGGTTGATGTTGCCGCTGCCGGTGAGGCCGGTCTCGATGTCGATGTCGATGCCGTCGAAGTTGTACTTCTTCAGGATCGGCACGACCGTCTGGACGAAGCGGTCGGCGACCGCGCTGGAGCTGAGGTCGATGCCCGCCGCGGCGCCGCCGATGGACATCAGGAGCGTGGCGCCGTTCGCCTTGGCCTGGCACATCTCGCTCGGGGTGGAGACCTTGACCGTCGCGTCCATCCCGTCCTCCCACAGGACGGTGCCGTCCGAGCGGATGACGGGGAACGCGGCGTTGATCACGTTGTAGCCGTGGGCGCCGATGCGGCTGTCGGTGATGGGGGTCCAGCCGAACGGCGGGTGCACCCCGTTGGAGGCGCCGTCCCAGTTCTCCCAGTAGCCCTGGAGCACCTTGCCGGCCGGTCTCGACTTGACCGGGCAGGTGTCGGCGGCGGGGGCCGCCGTGCTGGGTGACGCGGCGACGAGCATCTGTACGGCGGCGGCCATGGCCAGGCCGGCCCCGAGCAGGCGTGAGGTCCGACGGCGGGGCATGGGTGCTCCCTTCTTGGCATGGCGGCCCGCGCCCGGGTGGGCGTGGGCCGCCATGGGGGTGTCCGGGTTCGGTGGCCGGTTCCCTTCGGGGAAAGGGTGAGGAGAGCATGACAAAGCGGGGTGCTGGTGTCGGGTTCTCGCCGGCCGGGGGAGGGGGGTGCGGTGTGGTCGCCCCAACGTAGGTTGGCCGGGACATGACGTCAATAGGTCTGGACCACATCGGTGTTCGGGGGAGGGTGACCTTCTGGCGGCTCGCCGGGCGGAGTGCCGGTCCCCTTCGCTACGCGCCCAGGACCTGCTTCAGGTCGTAGCTCACCGGTTCCTCCAACTGGGCGTACGTGCACTGCTCCGGTTCCCGGTCGGGGCGCCAGCGGCGGAACTGCGCGGTGTGGCGGAAGCGGTCGCCCTGCATGTGGTCGTACGCGACTTCGAGCACGCGTTCGGGGCGCAAGGGGACCCAGGAGAGGTCCTTCTTCCCGGTCCACCGGCTGGGACCGCCGGGGAGCCGGTCGGCGGCCTGGGCGTCCTCGCTGGTCCAGTTCTCCCAGGGGTGGCCCGTGGCGGAGGCCATGCGCAAGGGTTCCAATTCGGTCATCAGCTCCTGGCGCCGCCGCATGGGGAACGAGGCGCAGACGCCGACGTGTTGCAGCCGACCGGCGTCGTCGTACAGGCCCAGCAGCAGGGAGCCCACGACCGGGCCGCTCTTGTGGTGGCGGAGACCGGCGACGACGCAGTCGGCCGTGCGTTCGTGTTTGGTCTTGACCATGACGCGTTCGCCCGGCCGGTAGGGGAGGCCGGGGGGCTTGGCGACGACGCCGTCGAGGCCGGCGCCCTCGAAGTGGTCGAACCAGTCGCGGGCCAGGCCCAGGTCGTCCGTGGCGGGCGCGGTGAAGACCGGCGGACCGGCGTCGCGCAGCGCCTTCACCAGGGCCTCGCGGCGGTCCCGTTGCGGTACGGGGATCAGCGACTCGTCGCCGAGGGCGAGCAGGTCGAAGACCACCAGGCCGGCGGGCGTCACCTCCGCCAGATGGCGTACCCGGGAGTCGGCCGGATGGATGCGCTCCAAAAGGGCGTCGAAGTCCAGACGGCCGTCGTGGGCGATGACGATCTCGCCGTCCAGGACGCAGCGCGGCGGGACGTTCTCGCGCAGGGCGCCGGCCAGTTCGGGGAAGTAGCGGGTGAGCGGCTTGCCGGAACGGCTGCCCACCTCGATCTCGTCACCGTCACGAAAGACGATGGCCCGGAAACCGTCCCATTTGGCCTCGTACTGCATTCCCGGCGGGATGGCCGCGGCGGGCTTCGCCAGCATCGGGCGCACCGGGGGCATCACGGGGAGGTCCATGGGGCGATTGTGCGGGGGTGGGGTGGAGTGCGCCCGTCGGGAGGGGTGGCGTTGTGGGAGCTCTGGGGGACGGGCCTACGACGGGCGTCCCTCGCCCCGGCCGCCTAGCGTGGGTGCATGGCTGCTCAGGCGCTGGAGCTCACGGTCGGCGGGCGGACGGTCAGGGTGTCCCACCCGGACAAGGTCTACTTCCCGCGGCGCGGCTTCACCAAGGCCGACCTCGTCCGCTACTACCTCGGCGTCGGCGACGGCGTGCTGCGCGCCCTCAAGGACCGGCCCACCACGCTGGAGCGGTACCCCGACGGCGTGGAGGGCGAGTCCTTCTTCCAGAAACGGGCGCCCAAGAACCTGCCGGACTGGATCCCCACCGGCCGGATCGCCTTCCCCAGCGGCCGGCACGCCGACGAGCTCTGCCCCACCGAGCCCGCCGCCGTCCTGTGGGCGGCCAACCTCGGCTGCCTGACCTTCCACCCCTGGCCGGTGCGCCGGGACGACACCGAGCACCCGGACGAGCTGCGCATCGACCTGGACCCGCAGCCCGGGACGGGGTACACCGACGCCGTGCGGGCCGCCCTCGCGCTGCGGGAGGTGCTGGACGGGCTGGGGCTGAGCGGGTGGCCCAAGACCTCCGGTGGCCGGGGCCTGCACGTCTTCGTCCCCGTACGGCCCGAGTGGACGTTCACACAGGTGCGGCGCGCGGCCATCGCGGTGGCCCGCGAACTGGAGCGGCGCGACCCCGAGCGCGTCACGACGGCCTGGTGGAAGGAGGAACGCGGCGCCAAGATCTTCGTGGACTACAACCAGACCGCGCGCGACCGCACGATAGCCAGCGCCTATTCCGTACGGCCCTTCCCGCACGCACCCGTGTCCGCGCCGCTGAGCTGGGAGGAGGTCCCCGACGCGGTGCCCGAGGACTTCGACCTCCGCACCATGCCGGCCCGCTTCGAGGACGTGGGCGACGTGCACGCCGCCATGGACGCGCATCCCTGCCGACTGGACGCGGCGCTCGACCTGGCCGCCCGCGACGAGCGCGAACACGGCCTGTCCGACCTGCCCTATCCGCCGGAACACCCGAAGGCGGCGGGCGAACCGAAACGCGTCCAGCCGAGCCGGGCGAGGAAGTGACCGCTGACCGGTAGGGGGGTGCCGGGGTCGGTAGAGGCGGTGCCGGGACCGGTACGTGTGGTGGCAGGAGGGGCGCGGCAGGCCCCGCCGGGCCGGTCGCCAGCGGACCGACCCGAGCCGGGGGTCGAGTCGGAGGACGAGCTGGAGGTCGAGTCGGACGTTGTGCTGGAGTGCCGTGCGTGCTGTCCGGATGGGGTGCGCGTCGGCCCGCGTCACCGGCTGGGACTGAGGAAGTGACTGGTGCGAGCGTTGTGGGGATCGGTCCGTGTGTCGTCGCGTTGCGTTCGGTGCGGGTGTTGTCGATGAGCACCACGGTCTGGGCGGGGACGCGTCCGGTCCGTGGCTTCTTGGCAGGAGGGGCCCCGGTCACCCGCGCACCAACCCGAGTCGCGGATCGAGGCGGAGCGCCGTGCTTCCCACCCGGAAGGGGCTCACGCCGGCCCGCGTCACCGGCTGCGGGAGCAGGACGAGATCACGGAGGCCGGGCACGTCCGACCACGCCTCCGGAGGGTCGCTCGCCGGACCGCGGCCGGTGAGCCACGGGGCGGGCACCGGAACGGTGGCGTGCAGCAGGCGGCGGACGGTGCGCCGGTCGGTGGGGTCCACGCGTCCGGGGAGGGCGGTGCGCCGGGTGTGGTGCGTGGGGTGGAGCCACTGGCGGCCGTCGGGGGTGAGGTAGGTGGGAAGGGCACGGAGGCCGTCGGCGCCGAGACGGGTGACGAGCTCGTCGGCGTGCTGGTTGCCGTCGGTGAGCGGGTGCAGGGCGGTGGTGCCGGGAGGCGGGATCGAGCGCACCGTGGCCTCGGCGGCGCGCCGGGCGTCGTCCGCGATGCGGCCGATGTCGTCGTCCGCGGCGAACTCCGGCCCGTACACCTGGTCCACAAGCCGCTGCACGTCCCCCGGGACGCGGATCGGCCCCGTCAGGGTGGCGAGGAGGCTCCGGGTGCGGCGCAGGAGGGACGCGGAGTACACGTCGCCCCAGGCGTCGGGCGGCAGCCGGCCCGTGGGAGTCAGCACGACGAGGCGGGGCGTGGGCGCCCAGGCGGGCCGGTCGGTGCGGGGGTGGCGGTGGACGCGGCCGGCGCGTTGCAGGAGCAGGGCGAGCGGGGCCAGGTCGCTGATGACGAGGTCGAAGTCGACGTCGAGGGACTGCTCGGCGACCTGGGTCGTGACCAGGACGAACGGGCGGGCGGGGCGTCGGCCGCCCGGCCCGGTCCAGCGCTGGACACGCCGCACCACACCGGCGCGCTGCCGGGCGGGCATCCGGGCGTGCAGCAGCCGCACCAGGGGCGGACGGGCGGACGCGCCCCACGCGGAGGCGAGGAGATCGTGCGTGGCCTGGGCGTCAGCGACGGTGTCGCAGACGAGCAGCGCGCAGCCGCTCGCGGTGCGCCGCAGCGGGTCGAGGAGGTCGAGGACGGCGCGGGCGCGGCCCTCGGGCCGGTCGGGGTCGTGGGTGTGGACGCGGTGGACGGTGTGCAGGGCCAGGGTGCGCGGGCGGGCGGCGGAGAGGGTGCCGGAGGAGGTGAGGGCGCCCGTGGCGTGGTCGGCGTATACCCACCCCGGGTAGCCGGGCGAGAAGTCGGGGGAGTCCGGGTGCCCGGCGCCGTGCCGGTAGGCGTGGACGAGCGCCGCGGCGGTCGTGCCGGTGACGGTGGCGGAGAGCAGGACGACGGGCACACCGAGGGCGCCGAGCCATTGGAGCAGGCGCAGGGTCAGGGCGTGGCCGTACGCGTCGTAGGCGTGCACCTCGTCGATCACCACCGTTTTGCCGGACAGGCCCAGCCACCGCACGGCCATGAACCGGTGCGGCAGCACGGCCAGGGCGGCCTGGTCCCAGGTGCCGACGGCGACGCCGCCCAGGAAACCGCGGTGGCGACCGCGCAGCCACTCCGTGACGGTGCCGGGATCGCGGGTGGCGCTCCGCAGGTCGTCGGGCGTGTACACGGCGTCGAGCCGGGCCAGGGCGTGCAGGAGGGTGACCGGGGGCGGGGTGCGGCAGTGGGTGCGCGCGTGTTCCCGTACGCGCGCCCACATGGCGTCGGTGGTCGCCATGGTCGGGAGCAGGAACGCCAGGCCGTGCGTGCCGGCGGCCGGTCCCATGACGCGCTCGGCGTACCAGGCGGCCTCCGTCTTGCCCTCACCCGTCGGCGCGGTGATCAGCAGCAACCCGGCGCCGCCGTGGATGAGCGCGGGCAGCCGGGCGGCCAGATCCGCCTGGATCGGGTACGGCCGCAGGCCGGGCAACAGCTCGGCGAAGTCCTTGATCCGCCGCCACGAGGGCGGCGCGAGCTGGGCCTCCCGCAGCGTGCCCGGCGCGGCGCGGCGGGCCCGGCGGACGTGCGCCCGCCAGTCCCCGGCGTCGTCCTGCTCCCAGCCACGGCGGCGGCCCCGTATCCAGGACGGCTGGGACACCAGCCAGTCGGCGAGGACGACCAGGCCGGTGGTGATCGTGGCGACGGGAACGGGAGCCGGACGGGACGGATGGACGGGCGGGCCGAAGACGGCGTGGACTAGGCGGACCAGGCCTGCCCGCTGCGTGTCCCAGCCCGCGCCGCCCAGACCGCGCACCTTGCCCTGCGGTTCCGCCATCTCCACGGACGTCAAGGGGAGGGGATAGACGCCGTGGTGGCCGCCGAGGAGCTGGCCGAGCTGGTGGGCGACCGCTTTGCTGGGCCGGTCGTCCAGGGGCAGGCCGCAGAGCCGGTGGAGGAGTTCGGGCAGGGCCAGGTGCGTGGCCCGTTCGTGGCGGGGGGTGCTGGACGCCGGGTCGGCGGGCGGGTAGCCGGGCGCTCCGGTGAGCAGGTCGGCCGTCGGAACGCACGCCTGGAACCCGGGGGTGATCTTGCCGAGGTCGTGGAGGCCGGCGAGACAGCCGACGAACCGGCGCGCGTCGGCGTCGCTCAGCCCCCACCCCGTGGCGATGGCGCGGCGGCGGCACGGACCGAGGTAGCGGTCCCACAGGAAACCGGCCATCGCGCCGGCGTCCAGGGCGTGACAGCCCAGCGGGTACGGGCGGCCGTCCAGGCCGCGTTCCTTGCCCCACAGGCGGGGGTCGAAGGGTTCCTCGTCCCATGGGTGGGGAGGGAAGGGCTCCGCGTCCGGCGGGCGTGGGGCGAAGGGTTCCGTGTTCGGCGGGAGTGGGTGGGAGGGTTCGGTGTCCGGCGGGATTGGCGGGGGGTCTTCGTCCGACGGAGGAGGGATGGGGTGCGGGGGAGGGGAGGACGACATGGGCGCGGGTCCTTTCGCGGTCGGGTCGGGACGGGGTGGGGTGGGCGCGGGCCCTTTCGCGGTCGGGTCGGGACGGGATGCGATGGGGTGGGTGCGGGTCCTTTCGCGGTCAGATCAGGTCAGGTCGGGACGGCGCGGGAGAGGACGGGGCGGGAGGGGACGCGTCGGGACGGGATGGTGGGAATCGGCTGCCTGGTCCGTGAACGTCCGCCCCCTCACTCCTGATAAGGCGCCACCGACAGCAGCCCCAGCCCGAAGGCCCGCCCCCGCCCGATGCCCGTCAGCACCGCCGTGCGCAGGGCGTCGGAATCGGTGACGGCGCCCACGCCCTCGAAGCGGATCGCCCGCAGCCGGATCGGCGGCGCCGTGCCCCGGGTGGCGCGGACGTCGGGCTGCGGCAGGTCCTGGACCAGGCGGTTGGCCACGCCCGCCTTGCGGGCCTGCTGGTCCCACCAGGCGAGCGCGTCCTGACCGGACAGCGGCACGCGCGTGCCGCGCCGGCCGCGCACGAAGAGGGACTTCATCGGGTTGGCGTCGATGCGGTAGCGGATCAGGCGGTCGGCGCGGATCCAGTCCAGCAGGGGGCGGAGGTCACGGTGGTCGATCTGCCGGGTGTAGCCGCCCCGGAGGGCGTTGTGGTTGATCGGCAGGGTGGACTGGACGAGCAGCACCGCGCCCGTCCGCTCGCGCTCCAGCCGGTACAGCGTGTTCAGGGCGGCGCGCGGCGCGGTGCCCAGCGCGTCCGGGAACAGGGACTGGACCGTCCGGTGCAGGCGGGTGGCGTCCTGCAGGTCACGGTGCACGTCCGGGCTGCGCTCCTCCAGGAGCAGCCGGGCCAGGTGGACAGGCGTACCGGTCATGCGGCGGCGGCCTCCTCCCGGTAGGCGGTGAGCGCGGCGATCCAGGCAGTGCCGCGCCCGGCGTCGGGGGCGTCGGGCAGCTCGCGCCGCCGTTCCCACACCGGTCCGCGGGTGAAGAGGCGACCGGGGCCGCGGAGCCGGTCGCGCGGCTCGTCGTCCGGCGGGGCGCCCGGCTCGGGGGCGGTGTCGTAGACGAACGTCACGGGCTGCCGCGGGCCGGGTGCCTTGGCGCGGTGCAGCGGGACGAGGTCGAGTTCGGCCACCGGGTCCGGGACGTCGGCGCGGACGAGGACGGGTGTGTCCGGAACGCAGGACCGGCGGCCGAGGTGCGGGGCGTACACCGGGTGGCCGAGCGCCGCCCCGCACACCCGCACGACGTCGTCCGGACCCGTCACCGCGACCGTGAACGCGGCGTCGGTCAGGTACCAGCGCTCGGTCACGACGGTGCCCTCGCCGAGCTTGCGGAACTTCCCCTCGGCCGTGGGCGGCGTGCGGTGCCGGGGGTGGCCGCCGCCGACGGTGTGGAAGTCCCGTTCCCGCCGTCCGGGCCGGTCGACGCGGACGGTGAACCGCAGCTCCGCGAGATCGGCGTTGGCGCTGTCGCGGACGCGGCCGAGCGCGCAGGCGAGCAGCCCGGTCAGGCCGGAGCGGGTGGGCCGGCGCCGCGTCGTACGGATCTCGAAATCGGCCGGCCCGCCCCAGGATTGCAGCGGCCCCGACAGGTGCAGCAACAGTCCGGTCATGCCCGCTCCTCCGCCGGCGGCCGGGCACCTTCCCCCGCGACGAGGCCGGGTTCGCCCGTGCCTCCGCTTCGGGCCCGCTCCCCGGCCACCGCGTCGAGGAGGGGACGGGGCGGCGCGGCGTGCCGGGACACCGCGTCGACGACGTGCCCGATCAGCGTGTCCAGGGGATCGACGCGGGTCCCGAGCGCGGTGAACTTCCGCTCGGTCAGGCCGCCGTGCGCGTGCGCGACCAGGCCACCGGTCCCCAGGAAGCGATGGTGCGCCGCGGCGTGCCGGTCGAGCCGGTCCAGCGACTCGGGCAGGTAGCCGCGCGGGCTGTCGGGCACCGGGGACTCGTACGCGCCCACCAGGCTCACCGGCCGGTCCGCGCGCACCGCGACGTACACCAGGTGCGGCACCGTGAACGGCGCGGTTCCGGACGACTTGGCCGGCAGCACCGTGGTGGCGAAGGCCCGCAGGAACTCCCTGGTCACCGTCCACGCCGTGTCCGCGTCGCCGTCGAGGTTGCCGAGCAGCTCGGTGACGTTCAGCGAGGCGTAGCGGTAGAAGGTGGCGGAGGTGTAGCGGCTGTCGCCCATGTGCCCGGCGCCGGTCTCGGTGCGCTCCTTCTGGAGGATGTCGTCGACGGCCGTGAAGTAGTCGAGCTGGGTGCCGGCGGCGTGCGTGCTCAGCGCGTGCGCCATCTGGACGGCGCCGTCCACGGTGGAGCCGGACTCGTTGGCCAGCATCCGGCCGAACGCGGCGACGGACGCGTTCCGGCTCTGCAGGATGGCCAGCACCTCGGCCTTGGGGAGCACCTTCGCGGCGTACGCGGCGAGCCGACTGCTCTCGCCGAGGGCCGGTTCCTCGTCCCCGTCCGCCTCCGGCTCCTCCTCGTCGGCCGGTTTGCGCGGGGCGCGCTTGCCGGGCTTCGGCGCCTCGGCCGCGAGGTCGTACGCGGCCTGGGTGATCTCCCCGCGGTGCGCACCGGCCAGCTCCGCGAGGTCGTCCAGGGCGCTCTCCGGGAGGAACAGCAGGGCGTTGGTGCCCTGGCTGTCGGCGATGCCCAGCCCCTTCACCCCGGCCGCCAGGACCAGCATCTGCCCGGCGGTCAGCGCCACGCCGGGGTCCCAGCCCCGCCCGGTCAGCCGCCGCGCGACGGCCCGGGGCACGGCCCGGGTGCGCACCGCCCGTATGCCGGTGGCCTCTTCCACGGCCTGACGGGTGTGCCGCTTGCCGTTCTGCGAGGACTGCCGGGCCCGCAGGACGCCGCCGTACTTGGCGGACTTGGGGGCGCCGTACCGGTCCCGGTTGAGGTTGGAGTAGGGGAAGGACTGGATCAGGTGGGCGTCGACGAACAGGCGCCCTGATATGTGGGCTTGGGTGTGGGTGGTCATGGTGTTTTCTCCGTGCTCACGGGGACTTCTCCGGCTTTTCCTGGGGCGCGCGGGCCGGTTTCGCCTCGGATGCGCTGGTCGGCTTCGCTTCGGAGACGTGGGTCGGCTTCGCTTCGGGCGCGCGGGCCGGTTGCACCTCGGACGTGCGGATCGGTTTCGCCTCGGACATGGGGGCCGGGGCGTGGAAGGCGCGGGCCCACTCGATGCGGACGTACTCCGCCCGCGTCGGCCAGCGGGTCAGGTCCCGCAGCAGCACCGGCCAGCGCACCGGCACCCCGTGCGAGCGCAGCAGCGAGACCGCGCCGGGCAACTCCCGGTACAGGTCGTCCGCGTCGAGCTGCGCCAGGTGGGACAGGGCGTCGGCGGCGTTCCGCGCGCGCATCGCGTGCGTGGCGGCGGCGCGGGCGTAGGACCAGCCGAGGTTGTGCCGCCGGTCGGCCGGTTTCGGTGACGGGGTGCGAGCAGCCGGCGTACGAGGGTTGGGCGCGTCGTGCACCGCGTACAGGCAGGCGACGAGCAGATACGGGTACTCGGTCTCGCGCGTCGCCGGGGAGGCCGGAATGGTCCCGTGGGGCAGCAGGTGCATGTACAGCCGCCAGGGTGAGGCGAGTTCGTCGGCCAGCCCCTGGCGCAGGGCGGCCCGGCCGCCGGGGGAGTCGCACGCCTTCCGGACGGTGCGCAGGAAGCGTTCGTACGGCGCCAGGGGGCTCGGTGGGCTGTCGGGTGAGTTCGGGCCGGTGGCCTGGGCAGGCCGCACGGGGCCTGTCTTGGCGGGCGGGGACGGGTTCGGCGCGCCGTGTTCGGGTGGGGTGGCCGGGGCGACGTCCGGCGCGGGCGTTCGGCCTTCCGGTGCGCCCGCGCCGTCGTGCGGTCCGGCCGTCCGGGAGGCCGTGCCGGGCATGGGGTCTTCCGCGGTGGTCATACGGGCCTGTTCCTTCCACTACGAGGGGACGCCCCGTCGCGAGGGGACGTCTCGTTGCGAAGGGGCGTCTCGTTGCGAAGGGACGCCCTTCCGCTACGAGGCGACGCCCTTCCGGCACGCGGGTGCGCCAGCGTGGCGCGGGCCTGGGCGATCGGGTGCAGTCCCTCCGGGGTGGTCGCCGCCGGGAGGGTCGTGGCGTCGTAGATCCGCAGTGCCAGTTCGCGGAAGCCCGGGGCCGGGGTGTCGTCCTCGGTGATCGCCGACCAGAAGAGGGGCTCGGCGCGCTCCCAGAACTCCGCCGTGGCCTCGTCCGCCCATGAACAGGCCTTCTCGCCCGGTGCCATCCGGTGCCACGCGGACCGCAACGCCTTCGCCAGGTCCGTGGCCGCCGTCTCCGCGGCCACCCGGATCGTGGCGACCCTGGCCGCCCGTAGCGGGTGGTGCGCGGGCAGGAAGGGGGCGATGCTCGCCGGTGTGGTGGCGGCGTACCAATGCGCGTCCCGGTCCTGCTTGTCCTGGTGGCAGCCCAGGGCGCGGACCCGGACGACGGGCAGGGCGTCGAGCACCGCGCGCGGCAGGTCCGCGAACACGGGCAGCCAGCCGGGCAGGATGCGGCCCGTGACACCGATCGCCGCGGGGTCCTTGGCGTGGACGAACGCGTCGAAGTCACGCACCAGCGACCGGCGCCAACTCGCCCGGACCGGTCCGCCCTTGGGCCGGTCGATGACGAACGGATCGCGGGCGGCGGGGAGTTCCGTACGGGTGCCCCACGCCACCCAGCAGCCCACCACCCGCTCGCCGTCCCCGTCGGGGGCCAGCAGGACGTGGTGGGCGGTCCGGCCGGTCAGCAGCGACACCGGGCCGGTGACCGGCGCGGGCAGCAGCGGGTCCTCCCACTCGTCCCGCTCCCACGGCGCGAGGTCGTCCCGGGTGCCGTCGCCGCCGGTGGGCGGCGGGCACGAGAGCACCAGGGAGGTGAACAGGGTGTCCGCCAACGGGTGGAAGGAGACCAACGACCGCAACGGCGCGGCCTTCATGTTCTTGGAGTCCACCCCGCCGTGCCGCCGTTGCGCGCCCGTCCCCGCCGGCCCGTAACCGCGCCAGGCCAGCACCCAGCCCAGCGCCTGCGCGGAGGGCACCGGGACGTCCTGCGGGGTGTGGTCCAACCACGGCTGATTCGCTCCGGACGGGCGGGGCAGCACCAATTTCGCGGGCGGTGCCCGCCGGGAACATTCCGCCGCCAGTCGCGGATCCTGGAGGAAAGGCCGCCTCGGATCGTAGAGGTCGAAACGGGACCGCCATCGGTCGCAGTAGGCGTGCACGGACTCGGTGTCGAAATGGCCCGTCGTCAGGAGAGCGTCGAAACGGTCTTCCCACTCTTCCCGGGTCGGCGGGCCGGTTCCATCGAGTGGATGAAGTGCGCCGACGCGTATCGCGAGGGCCGTGAGCAGTCGGCGGAACATCGACTCGACGGCCGGATTCGGAATGTCCACATCGGCGGCGAGGTGTGCGGCCGTCAATGCGGCCCGCAGTCCGATCTCGCGGCGCGAGCCCGGCTCGGCGCCCGGGACCAGCGCGTTCAGCTCCTCGGGCGGGGCGTCGCCGCGGAAGACGACGGCGAGACAAGGGCGGTCGAGGGTGTTGTAGGCGGGCCTGGCGGGGGCTTCGTCGCTCACGGCAAGGACCTCCTGTAGGGATCGCCGCTTTGATCACCCGTCCCGGGGCGGGAATCGATGTTCTTCCCCGTGCTGCGGCTTCTCCGGCTTCTCCGCGTTCACCCCGAGATTCTTCTGATCGGAGTTTCGCGTTCTCGCTGTTGATGGGTTGAAACCTTGAAAGGTGGTGAAAGGCGGTGCGAGAAAAGACCTGACTCCGCGACGCTAGGTGTGCGTGTCGAGGAATCGGACGGGGACCGGGAAACCACCCCGTACGGAATGCCCTCCGCGCTAATATCGAGGGGGCTCATTTCGCGCGGGCGAATGTGTCCCGTGTGCGTGTCGGGGCTGAGAGGGATACGCGAGCCGCTCCGCGCCGGCGGGGTTGTGCCGTTCCGGGTGCCGTCGGCGGTCGGCGGGAGATCTGCCGAAACCCCGCCCGGCCGCCGACCGCCCCCCTACCGTGGGAAGTGCGCTGTCCACCGGGGGACGGAAAGACGGACACCTCGTGCGGGCCCGGAAAGACGCACGCCGCCCAGGCCGAGGACGCCATGCCGCTCACCCAGCTCTCCCCGCTCCCGAAATACCGCACGGACCTGGTGACGCGTCGGCTGTGCGCCACGGCGCACCTCGACGACGACTTCGCCCGCACGGCGTGGAAGGAACTGGCCGGCGACGCCCTCACCGCGGTGGGGCTGCCGCTGGGCATCAACCTGGTCGCGCTGGTGCGGCACGCGCGGCAGGCGGTGCTGCGCAGGGAGCGCCGGGATGCCGTGCTGGCGGTTTCGGTGACGGTGCTGGTCGGATGCGCCGCGCTGGCCGTCTGGGCGCTGGTCGGCGGGCACACGACGTGGGCGGTCGTCGCGGCCGGCATCAGTGGCGGGGTGCTGGCATTCTCCTGGGTGGTCGTCTTCCGGGCCGAGCGGGCGGCGCGGGCGGCGGCGCTGGCCCTCGGGCGGCGGCAGGAACCGGCGCGGAGCCTGGCCCCGGCGGTCGCCCCGGAGGTCGAGAAGGCCCTGGAGGCCCTGAAGGGAGCCAACTTCGTCGCCTACCACGCCTCGGTCGAGTCGGTGAACCCGTTCGTGGGCAGCGGGTGGCGGATCAAGGAAGCGGTCTGGACGCCCATCGACGTGGGCCGTCCCGCCAAGGACGACCAGGGCAGGCCCCAGCAGATCCGCCCCTTCGACGCCACCGACCTGCACCAGTACCTGGCCGTGGAAATGCCGCGCCTGGTGGGCCTGGAGACGCTCAAGGCCCGCAACCGGCTCTACGTCCGCGGGCTGCACGTCTCCCACCTCGGCGCGGGGGTGCTGCCCGATCCGACGCGCCGCCCGCTGCCGGTCATCCCCCGGCAACTGGTGCGCTCGGGCGCCGCGCGGCCGGGCGCCGGCGCGGAGACGTACCTGTGCCTGCGGATGCTCGGCGAGGGCGGGCGGGTGGTGGTCACCATGCACCTGAGGGCGCTGCTGTTGATGCCGCGCCTGTCGTGGGAGGTCGCCTCCTACGTGCTGCCGCCGCTGGCGAGCCGGTTCGACGCCGTGGAGTACCTGCCGTCCGGGCCGGCGGCGCTGTGGTGGGACACCGTGCGCACCGTCAACGAGGAGTACCGGGAAGCCGTGTTCGGCGCCCCGGACCGGCTGCTGAAACGGTCCCACCAGCGCCACCGGCTGGAGCGGGAGCTCTCCGGGATCCGCCATGAGATCCGCAAGGGGCGGATGTACTACGACTACGGAGCGAAGGACAGCCTCAGGGAACGGGTGGCCGACTGGGACCGCATGGGCTACGCGGAGGAACGGGACGCGACGCACTTCTTCCAGCGGTTGCAGCAAGGCGTGCTGATCGCGACCGAGCGGTTCCTGGAGCAGCACAACGTGGACACCTCCGACTTCGAGAGCGCCCAGCGGCAGATCATCACCACGCAGACCTACCACATCAACGGCCCGGTCAACGGGCCCAGCCAGTGGGGCAACAACAACTCGCAGGGCAACCAGCCCGTCGCCCCGCCCGGCGCGGCGCCACCGGGCGGCGGCCCCTCGCCCGCCCCGGCGCCCGGGACCTGATCCGTGCCCCCACCTCGTCAGCCGCGCTCACCCGCATGCATCCGTGCTTCGTCATCCGCGATCCGTCCGCACGGCCTCGTCCGTACGGTCTCGTTCTGACGACCGACAGTTCTGACGATCCACAGTTCTGACGACCCACAGTTCGGACAGCCGGCAGGAGGCCCACCATGAGCACCTTCCACGTCAACGGCCCCGTCAACGGGCCCAGTCAGTGGGGCGACGGCAACGCCCAGGTCAACGCGGGCGCGTCGGCGTCGCCGGCCGAGGCGCTGCGGCTCGCCGGCGAACTGGCCGGGCGGCTCGGCCCCGACGCGCCGCCGCAGGCCGCGGCCGTCCGCACCGAGCTGGCGCGCGCCGAGGCCGCGGGCGCCGAGCCGGACCGGGGGCGGATCCGGGAGTGGCTGGACACCCTGACGCAGAGCGTCGGCGCCGCCGGCGGCACGCTGGCCCTGATCGAGGGCATCCGCCGGGCACTCGGCGGGTGAGGGCGGGCGGACCGGGGGCCCGCTGGATCGGCAGGCCGGCGCGGCCGGCCCCAGCCGCCGCGGGCGCGTGCCGCCGACGCCGGCCCCTGGCCCCGCCTGACCACCGCCCTGCCTTTCGCGCCGGCGATCCCACCCCGCCGGACACGCTCAGGCCCCGCACACCTCCGCGGACGCCGTCCCCAGATCCACCGCCAACCCGGTGCGCAAGGGCACCGTGCGCCCGGGCGGGACCTCCTGGGTGCTCCCGTCCGGCCGTCGGGCGTGCCAGGTGGCCGGGGAGCGGTTGGTGAGGCCGAAGTGGCCGGGGCGTTGGGGGTGCTCGGACAGGGCGGCGATCACCGCACCGTCGGAGTAGTCGTGCCGCCGGGGTTCGGCCTCCAGGTGGTGGGCGAACAGCCGGGCGTCGCGGCCCAGGCGCACCGTGCGGACCGTCCGCGGCCTGCTGGTGGTGAGTACCAGCCGGGGCGGCAGGAGCAGCGTCTTGCCGCAGCTCCAGCAGGTGCCCGGGGTGCGGCCGTCCGGCTCGGTCATGTTCTGCCGTCCGCAGTCCGCGCAGGCCACGATGGTGTCGCGGATCTTGCTCAGGGTCTCCCGCCACTGTGACTCGCGGACCCGGTGGGCGGGCTCGCGCAGGCCCTCGGTGAAGTTCTGGACGAACAGCGCCCGCAGCGTCTCAGGGGCGGCGGCCCAGGTGGCGAGCACGGTCGGCTGCTCGGCGGGGTCGGGGCGGTTGGAGGTGTCGTGGGTGTCGAAGACGAACACCGGGCGGGTGCCGTACAGCCGCTTCTCGGCGGCCTCGTCCATGCAGCGGATGCGCAGTTCCTGCGCGCCTTTGAGGGGGTGGTGGTTCATCAGCAGCATGAACAGCAGGACGGCCAGGGAGTGCAGGTCGGTCTGGGTGCTGGGCATGGCGCCCTCGTCGCCGCGCACCAGCTCGGGCGCCATGAACTCCATGGTTCCGGAGATCCCGGAGACCCCGCCCTCGGCGACCGCGTTGTCGTTGTCGCACACCAGGACGTCGCCGTCGGCCGGGTCGAAGAAGATGTTCCCCCAGGAGATGTCCCGGTAGGCGATGCCCCGGGAGTGCAGGGACGCGTACGCCTCCACCGTGTGTACGCCGGCGGTGATCAGAGCCCGGGGCGTGGTGCGCAGCTGGCGGCGGAAGAGGTCGGGGAGCCCCTGGAAGCGCTGCGGGCGCAGCGGCATCAGATAGCCGAAGCCGCCCTGCCCGTCGAACACGGTCTCCTGCGGCCACAGGAACCGGTCGTCGTCGAACCCGCGGGCCACCAGGTCCTCCACGATGTGCAGCTGCCGCTCGGTGGCGCACGACGGGTAGTACCACTTCAGCGCCCGTTCGCCGTCGGGGGTGTCCG
The DNA here is from genome assembly GCF_040611095.1 of Streptomyces sp. NPDC003077. Lineage (NCBI taxonomy): Bacteria > Bacillati > Actinomycetota > Actinomycetes > Kitasatosporales > Streptomycetaceae > Streptomyces > Streptomyces sp. NPDC003077. The sequence continues at coordinate 76,770 of NZ_JBEXNM010000028.1, forward strand.
CCCGGTACACCTCCCCCTGGCCGCCGGAGCCGAGCAGGCCCGTGATCGTCACCGGCCACCCGGGCTCGGCGGTCAGGCGGGTGCCGGGAGGGAGCATGCCGGTCGTCATCGGTCCTCCTGTGCGTCTGGGGTGTGCTGGGCGGGCCGCCAGGCGGCGGCCACGGTGGTGTCGTCGCCGGAGTACCGGGCGGCCTGGGCCAGCCACGCGGGCAGGTCGTCCGCGACGGCCGCGAACCCCTGGTCGCGCAGCCGGTCGTAGGTGCCGCGGACGAACTGCACGAACCCCTGGTGGTCCACGAAGCTCTTGGACAGGCCGTCGGTGGAGAGCATCACCAGTGAGGGCGCGCATTCGGGGGTGGCGAGCGGGGCCCAGTGGACCCGCACCAGTTCCCACGCCTGGAGGCTGCACAGCGAGTCGGTCTCGTCCCCCAGCTGCGGCCCGGCCGGGTCGAGGGGGATGCGGACGCTGCCGTCGCACTCCACGACCGCCAGTTCGCCGTCCCCGAGCTGCCAGCCCACCAGCAGGTCCGCGGTGATCACCGCCCCTATGAGGGTCGTCCCGTACGGGACCAGGTGCCGCCGCCGGGCCGCCGTGTCCTGGGGCGGGCCGTCGAAGGCACCGGCCGTCTGACGGGCGTGGGCGAGCACCTGGTGCTGCCACTGGCGGACCAGTTCACGCGGCAGCCGTTCCTCGGCGTCGGCTTTCAGGCGGGGCAGCGGCAGCCGGGCGTGGGCGCGTTCGGCGAACCGCAGGCCCAGTTGGACGAACGTTTCCACGGCGCACCGGGCGCCCACGTGGCTGAGCACGTGCGCCGGGGACCCGTGGCCGTCGGCGACCGCCAGCACCACCGTGTCCCCGCCGTGGGCGCCGTCCGCGTAATCCTGGTAGCGCCTCTTGTTCGCCCCCACCGCGTGCTCGTACAGCGTCCGCCACCGGTGGCCGGGCGGCCGGCCGTCGGGCACCTGGGCGTCCGTCACGGTCACCACACGTCATCGTCGTCGTCCGCCACCACCGGCGGCGCCCAGGGGCCGTAGCCCAGCGTCTTGGTGTCACCGCCGGCGACGGGGACGGAGGCGGCCTTCACGGCGACCGTGGACGCCCAGCGGATCGCCGCCGCCAGCGCCTTGGGGCTGTTGGCGTCCAGCGGTTCCAGCTCCGGGTCGGCCAGGAACTCGCGCAGCACGTCCCGGTCGGCGTCGTCCCCGATGGCGATGGCCACCCGCACGGCCCGCTTGCCCCAGGGGGTGGCGTCCACGGCGCCGAGCCCGGCCCGCCAGTCGTCGGTGGGCTGCCCGTCGGAGACCAGGGCGATGACGGGTTTGAGGGCGCGCGAGGGCATCGGCGGCATCTCCAGTTCGCGGGCGACCAGTTTCAGCGCCTCGCCCAGGTTGGTGATCCCGTCCGTCCGGACGTCCTGCCAGACGAAGTCGTGGACGGGGACGGAGGCCGGCTGGAGCCAGCGGGCGGTGCCCGAGAACGTCATCGCGCGCAGGACGAGGGACGCCGCCGGATTGTCCCGGGCCACCGCCCGCATTTCCGGAACGGCCTCGCGGATGGCGAAGTTCAGTGCCCCGATCTTGCCGTTCAGCCCCATGGAGGAGGAGCAGTCCAGGAGCCAGAAGAAATGGACCGGACGGCTTTCCATCGGTCCGCCGGGAATATCGCTCATACGGTTTCCCCCTGTTCGGAAAGGGCTGTTCTTGCCTTTGCCGGGAACGGCTTTCGCTCCCTTGACCGGGAACGTCTGTTCTTTCTTCGCGACTTCGGGCTTCGTGGCTTGGGCTTCGCGAGTTCAGGCTTCGTGGCTTGGGCTTCGTTACTTGGGCTTCGTGACTTCAGGCCTCGCGACCTGGGCTTCGTGACTTCGAGCTTCGTGACTTCGGGCTTCGTGACGTCAGAGCGAGGTGAGGACGAGGGCGACGGCGGTGAGGAGGAGAAGCGCGAACAGCAGCGCCGAACCGACGAAGAAACCGGCGACCACACGGCGTTGCCGGGCCACATGACCTGGTACCCGCGTCACGACCACATCCCTCTTTTCCCGCCGCGCCCGCCCGGAAGCTCCGCGAGCGGAACCGGTGACGCGGTGGATTCCTCGACTTTAGTGGCGGAGTGATCCCTCGTCAGGCGCTTCGCCCTTTGTTCCGGGTGGGCGCGCGGGCGCGTTCGGCGGAGCGGAGGACATCCCTCCCGCGCCCTTGACCCGCAGACCGGAACGGCTCAGCAGCCACAGCAGCGGCTCCACCACGTGACGGAGTTCGGCCTCGCACGCCTGGGGCCCGGTAGCGGCGTGCGCGCTCACCGCCCAGTACCCGCGCGGCCCGAAGTCGTGCTCCACGGCCCGTACGAGGTTGTCCAGCCCCATGTCCGCCAGCCACGTCCGCACCGGGCCGGTGGGCGCCGCGGGCCAGGCCGTCCGGTACAGGACGTCCCGCTTGGTCACCACGGCCGCGACGGCCGTGCGGCGGCGGCGCCGCGACAGGGCGCTGAACTCGGCGGTCAGCCGCTCGTAGGTGTCCGCCGGGCCCTCGGTGGAGGGGGCGGCGGCGTCCGCTCGCGCCCGGTCCTCGGCGGTCAGCGAGCGGCGGACGTGGCGGTCCGCCAGGAGGTCCATGACGAGCAGCACCCCGTCCGCGTGGGCGAGGTACTGCTGCTCGCGCATCGTCTCCGCGGATTCCATCGTCTCGCCCTTGGGGTCGTACAGGTACAGCAGGCGGCGCCGCCGTCGCGTCCCCACGCGGAGCATGAACGCCCGGGGGAGCTGCATCTGCGTCTTCAACGCCCAGCCGCCCCGGGCCAGTTCGCCGCGGACCCGGTCGTACTCGACGCGGTCCGCGTCCAGGGCGAACGCCAGGCGCAGCCGCCCCCCTTCGGCCAGCGCGCGCAGGCCCGCCACCATGGCCAGCAGCAGCATCGTCTTCCCGGAGGACGTGCCGCCGATCAGCGGTACGTGGACGAGCCGCGCCGACCCCAGCCCGGCGGGCAGCGGCCGGTGGCACGCGCGGCACTCGGCGGCCAGCCGGTGTCTGCCGGTCAGGAAGCTGGTGGGCAGCGCCGTGCCGCAGCCGCACACCCGGCGCAGCACGCCGTACCGGCCCGGCCGCAGGTTCCGGTGCGGGACCTGGCAGCCGGGGCAGTGGTAGACGGGGAGGACGACCGGCCGGTAGCAGCCCGGGTACGGGCAGCGCATGCGGATCCGGCCCAGCCGCAGCCGCCCCGCGTCCAGCCCGCGCACGGTGACGGCGGTCGTGGCCAGCGCCCCGCACGTCGCCGCCAGCAGGACGCCGAACAGCAGCAGCACCACCGTCAGGCCGGCCGTGGCGGCGAGGGTGCCCGTCACCGCCCCGGCCGCCACCCCGGCGCCCCAGAACCGGGCGGCGCACAGCCGGACCGGGCCGCGCCGCGGGCCCGTGGGGGCGTACCGGTCCACCATGAGCTGCCGGACCCGGCCCCGCAGCCAGTGGTCGCGCAGGTGGTGCCAGGCGTCCCCGGCCCCGCCGGCGGTGGCCCGCGCGCAGTCGCTCCACACCTGGCGCGCCCAGTAGGAGGCGTACGCGGGTTCCGTACCTCCGGGCGGCAGCACACGGGTGCCCCGGCCGGGCCGCTCCGGGCCCAGCAGGACGGCGGTGGTGCGGGTGAAGTGCCAGTACACCACCGGGGCCACCGCCAGCAGCGACCACAGCACGACCGGGGCCTCCAGGACGACGACCAGGAAGACCGCGAGGCCCGCGGGGCGGCCGGAGAACGCGTCCATCAGGGGTGGTCCCTCTCGTCGGGGAGTTCGGTGGAATCCGGTGCGAGGTTCGTCCAGTTGCCGGGCGGGGAGCGGTGGCCGTCGCCGGCGGACCCGGACGGGCCCCGGCCGCCGCCCCGCAGGCGCCCCCACCGCCGGACGAACCCGGGGCGGCGCCACCGCCGCCAGGCGTCCGCCCACCCGGCGTCGGCGGCGGACACCCGGTCCTCGACGGCGGCCAGCGCGTCGTCCGGCAGCCGCCGGACCGCCGGGCGCAGCACGTCCTCCAGCAGCCGGTGCCGCAGCGCGTCCCAGCCGGGGCTCGCCCCCGCGTGGCTGTTCCAGGCGACGAAGCAGGCGGCCGGGCCGTGCGGGTCGTCCCGCAGCCGGGCGCGCAGGACCGGGCCGGTGGCCTCCTCCTCGTACGCGGTCAGGAGCGGCCCGTCCCCCGCGCGGGCGAGCTGCCCCAGCTCCTCCAGCGGCACCCCGGCCAGGCGATCGCCCTCCGCCACCGGGCCGCCGAGGAGACGGGCCGCCAGCGCCCGCCCCAGCCGCCGCCCGACGCCCTCCTCCAGCGGCTCGGCCAGCGGCAGCAGCGCGACGGCGTACGCGGTGAACCCCGGCCCGGCGCGGCCGGAGCGCACCTCCTCGGCGTGGCACAGCAGCCGCAGCGCGGCCCGCTCCCGAGCCGCCGGGGAACCGGTGCCCTCCGGCAACCGGCGCAGCAGTTCGGCGGCCAGGCCGGGGGCGTCCGGGTCGTCCGGGGCCGCTTCCAGCGCGCCGGCCACCAGATCGCGGTCCAGGCCGCTCGCCGTCAGCAGCGGGTCCGGGGTCCCGGCCAGCAGCGCCCGGGCGTCGGCGGCGGACGGCCGCCGCGCGGTCCAGGCCAGCCGGTAGGCGGTGGCCAGCAGGGACGGTTCGGCGGCGGCGCCCGGGCCGGCCTCCCGCAGCAGGCGGCGCAGCAGGGCCGGGCCCTCGTCCCCGCCGCCCGCCCGGCCCGCGGCGGCGGCCAGCCGCAGGTGCGGACGGCCGCTCAGTTCGTCCCCCTCGCCGTACGGAAGCAGCGCGGCCAGCACCCGGACGACGGGACGCGGATCGTCCCCCGTGGCCGCGTCGTTGAGCCGGTCGAACACCGCCTGCCGCAGCGCCGCCCGGCCCGGCCCGGCGAGCGCCGCCGCGACCTCGGCGGCCGGGGGGTCGCCGGCGTCGGCGAGCAGGTGGCCGACGACGCGCGCCGACAGGGCGGGCACGGCCGGGGCGGCGTCCACGCCCAACTCCTCCGCGAGCCGTAACAGGGCCAGACCGCGCGCCATCGGAAGGGCGGCGGCGCCGAGCTCCGCGCACAGCGCGGCACCCAGCTCCCGGCCCAGCTCCCGGCGCGCCTCCGGGCCGAGGCGGGTGCGTCCGGCAGCCGGGACGGGCCCGGGAGGCGAGCCGGTCACGGACCGCCGGACCAGGAAGCGGGCCAGCGGCTCCGTGACCTCCCGCGGCCGGTGGACGGCGAGCGCGTCAAGCAGGCCGAGCAGCGCCTCGGGGGCGGCGGGCGGCTCGGGGTTCGCGGGGTCCTCGGCCAGCAGCGTGCCCAAGAACGCCTGCCAGAACGGCGCCTCCTCCTGGTGCGCCCGGCCCGACGCCCACCGGACCGCGGCCGACCGCCCCGCGCCGTCCAACGTGATCCCCGCGCCCAAGGCGAGCGCCGCGAGCGTCCCGTCCTCGAACGGATCGCCCGCGTCCGCCGACCGGGCCCCGGCCCGCACGAACAGGTCCGGCCGCCCCGCCAGCCAGACCCGCGCGGCCACCGCCGCCCACGGATCCTGCCGCGCCGGACTGGACGGCCCGCCCACACAGTGGTGCACCCGGTACTGGTGGAGCAGGTCCGAGGGCGTGAACCCGAAGTCCGCGTCCGGGAACACCCCGACGATCTGCTGCTCCGCCAAATACGGCCGGTGGGTGTACGTCAGGAACGTCAGCCGCGCCGCGAGCGCGTGCGGCAGCGCGCCGCAGGCCAGGGCCACCCACCGGGCCACTTCCTCCGACCCGCTCTCCACGATCACCAGCGGCGGCCCCGGCTCGGCGGCGAACAGCCGCCGCACGTCGGCCAGGAACGGCGCCAGCCGCTCCCCGTGCCGCCACGCGAAACCGGTCAGCGCCCGCCTGCCGAACCGGCCGCCCGGCCGCGGCCCGGCCGACGGCGGCGGCGCCGCGTCCCCGGCCGTCGCCGACCGCCAGTCCGCCGACCCCCACGCCTCCACCGGCAGCATCCGCCCCGGCAGCCCGCCGTCCGGGGGCAGCAGCAGCGCGTGCGCGTGGAAGTTGCCGTACCGGCCGCTGTAGTCGGCGCCGGTGTAGACGGTCCGGCTGAGCAGCCCCGTCCCGTCGGTCAGCCGGGTGAAGCCGAACGCCACCGGGAACGCCGCCAGTTCGCGCTCACTCGGGCGGGCCGGGGCGTCCCGCGGCGGCTCGTACCCCAAAAGGGGCTCGACCTGGCGCAGCAGCGCCGGATCCACCCCCGGGCTGACGGCGGTGAACCGGAACCCCGACCCGTCGGCGCCGGGCGCGGCCGAGGTGTAGTGCAACTGGGGGAAGGGAGCCATGGTGCGGTGTCCTTTCCGGGCCGGCCGGGCGGAGCCCCGTCCGTACGCCGGGTGTCCGCGCACGGGACGCGGGGCGGTGGTGCGGGGACGAGAGGGGGCGGGGGTGGGGGGAGACGGAGCGGGGTGGGGTGGGATTGGGTCGGGTGATGGGCGGGGGTGATGCGGAGGGGGGTGTGGTCCGACGCTGTGTGGCGGGTGGGTGTGGTGCGGGGGTTGGAGCGGGCCGGGGGCGCGTGGTGGTTGGGCGCGGTACGAGGGCCGGGTCGGTTCCGGGGCGTGCGGCGGATCGGCGCGGTACGTGGGTTGGAGTGGGTACGGGCCGTGCGGCGGATCGGCGCTGCACGTGGGCCGGAGGAGCCTTTCGTCGTGTGGCGGGTGGGCGTGATGTGGGCTCGGGCCGCGCGGCGCGGGAATGCGATACGGGGTCGGTGTGGCCCGGCGCCGTGTGGCGGGTGGGCGCCGCACAGGAGTTGGAGCGGGCCCGGGCCGTGCGGCGGGTCGGCGCGGTACGTGGGCCGGGGCGGTTGCGGACCGGGCGGCGCGGGCCGCGGTGCGGGCCCACCGTCAGCCCCTCTTCCGGACGGGGACGAGCCCGCGCAGGCCCAGCAGCCACAGCAACGGGTCCTCCACCCGCAGCGGATGCGGGCCCGCGCGCGGGGCGTCACCAGGGGCGCCCTCGGGCGGCGCGGCGCCGAGCGCGGAGAGGCCGAAGAGGGAGAACCGGCCGAAGTCCCGGTCCAGTTGGCGGTACAGCACGCCGCCGTCCCACTCGTCCAGCAGCGCCCGGACCTCCTCGTGGACGGCGGCCCGGTCCGCCCCGTCCACCGCTCCGCCCGTGTGCGCGGCCGGGCGGGTGAGCGGGGAACCGTCCGGGAGCAGTCGGCGCAGCACGTCCGACTTGGACAGGGCGACCGCGACCGGCGTGCTCACCTTCCCCTTGGACCCCTGCCGCCGGTGCCCGCGCAACTGCGCCGCGAGGTCGGCGGCGATCTGCTCGGGCGCGGTCTCGATCGGCGGCAGGAGCCCGTCATCGTCCGCCAACTGGTCTCGTACCGCCCGCAGTTGGAGCGGGTCGACGAGGAGGATCACCCCGTCGGCGGCGGCGAGGTAGGCGGTGAAGCGGTCCATGGCCTCCTGGTTGGCCAGGTCCTCGCCCGCCGCGTCGAAGAAGACCAGGGCGGTGTGCCGGCTGCCGCGCCGGAACCAGGCCGGGCCCCGGCGGGGCAGGCTCAGCCGGAACAGCAGCGGGTCGTTGAACCGCATGGCCGCGGGCTGGGTGGGCCCCGGCAGCAGCAGTCGGTCGTAAAGGGCGTCCTCCATGAGGCGGTAGCGGCTCTGCGTCGCGCCGCCCATCGCCGACAGGGACGCCCCGAACGCCCGCCCGACGCGGTGCCGCAACTCGTGCGCCAGCACCGTGACGTACGTGCTCTTGCCCGCCGTCTTGGGACCGATCAGCGCGATGATGCGGCTGCCCTGGTCGCAGTAGTCGCTGGGCAGGTCCGCGTGGCACGCGCGGCACACCCGCGTCGGAGTCGGCACCCCGCAGTGCGGACAGGGCGCCCGGCCGCGCCCCGCGCGCCTGGGCGCCTCGAAGCAGGGGCCGCGCAGGGCGGCGCCCCCGGTGGCGGGGTTCCCGGAGAACGCCGCCCACCGGGCGTCGGCCACCGGGACGCACGGCGCGCCGCCCCGGACACCGGTGTGCGACATCATGCAGCGGTAGGGGAGGGCGGCGACCCGGGCGGAGGTGAAGCAGTAGGGACAGACGATCACGGTCACGTCAGCGCACCACCAGGGACTCGGGAGGCGGGTGGTCCAGGAAGGCGCCCGGGGCCCGGGCCCCGAGCAGGAAACCGCGCAGCGCATACGGCCGGGACCGCTCGCGCAGGTCGATCTCGACGGGGACCGGCTCGCCCGACACCAGCGCCGCACCCGCCAGCCGCAGTTCCTCGGTGCCCTGCTCGGGACGCAACGGGGCCAGGCCCGGCCGCCCGACCAGCAGGAAGTCGGGGCAGCCGACCGGCTCGGGGCCGCCGGGAACCCGCCCCGGCACCACGGCGCGCACCACGACGGTGCGCCGCGCGCGGCGCCACCACCGGCGTCCCGTCAGCCGGTAGCCCACCCGTATGCGCGCGGGCAGCGTGAGCCGCGCCTCCTGAGGGACGACGATGTCGACGCCGGCGCCGGTCACCGGGGCGACGCGCACCGCGCACGGCTCGTCGGTCACCGGCACCCGCAGACCGTCCCGCAGGTAGGCGCTGCGGCTGACCCGCCGCTCGCGGACGGCGCCGGCCTGCTCCCAGCGGACGGTGACCTGCCCCGCCGGTTCCGGCCAGCCGAACGTCAGCCGCGCCTCGTCACCGGTCAGCCGCTCGATCACCGCGTCCGTGACCGTGCCGTGCGCCTCGACCAGCACACTCGGGCCGGCGACCGCCCGGCGGCCGAGCACGGTGACGGCGGTGACGCGGACGGACGTCCCTTTGGGCGGCGCCACCTCGCGGGACGGCAGCGGCGGCGGCAGCGCGGCCCGGTCCGCCGTCAGGTCCGCCCCCGGCTCCGGGGGCGTCCCGCTCCACGGGATCAGCCGGACCTCGCCGCGCCCCGGAGGGGACCAGCTCAGGTGGACGACGCCCGCGCGCGGATCCAGCGTCCCGGTCAGCGCGGCCACCGGCTCGGGCCACTCCTCGACGACGGCGCGCGCCCGGACGCCTGCGGACCACACCACCGCTCCATCCGGCGCGCGGTACGCGCAGCGGACCCGGTAGGCGTGGCGGCCGGGCGGCAGCGGACGGTCCGCGAAACCGTCCCGGCGGCCCCGCACCTCCGTCTCCCCGCCGCCCGCGGCCAGCCGCACGGCCCGCACCTCGGCCGCCGGGTGCGGGGCGCACCAGGACGCCGTGACCTGCTCCCGCCCGGCCGTCAGCTCCAGATCCGTCACCTCCGGCGCCACCAGCAGCGCCGCGGTGGCCTGTGGACGCCCCGCCACCAGATCGCCGCGCACCGGCAGCACGGCGTACCGCACCCGGCTGCCCGGCACCGCCGTACGGTCGAGCACCGCGCCCTTCTCGGTCGGGGCACCGATCCACGTCGGCTCCTCCGGGGCGCCCTCGGGGTGCCGTACGACGCGCCAGCGCGCATCGCCGTCGGACGCGGGCACCGGCCACTCCACGCGCACCCCCGCGGTGTCCAGCCGGGCGCGCGGTCCCCGTTCGCGCGGGGTCTCGGCCGTGCGCAGCAGGCCGGCGAGCGCCGCCGGTTCGTCCACCGTCCGGCGCGCCACCCGCAGGTACAGGCGGGCGGCCCGCTCCGCCTCTCCCGACCGCTCCCGGCGCGCGGCCTCCGCCACCAGCAGCCCGGTCCGGCGCCGCTCCTCGGCCACCTCGGCCAGCAGGGCGCGCAGCAGCGCGTCCGCCGGGCGCGCGGGCAGCCGGTCGGCGCAGGCCGCGGCCCGCACCACCTCCCGCCGCTCCCAGGCGTCCTGGATGCCCTCGGCCGCCGCCCGGTCCAGGCCCTCCGGGGGCAGCGCGGCGGTGACGGCGGCGGCCAACCCGGCGGCCTCCCCGGCGTCCACGCCGAGCGTCACGGCGGCCGACGCGCGCCCGTGCGGTGGGTGGCCGAGCAACAGGACGGCGAGTTCGTACAGCACCACCCGCCGCAGGCCCATGGGGTCGGCCGCCAGCACCGCGTCCATCCGCGCGTAGAGCCCCAGCGCCGCCCGCGCCTCCGGGAGGAGCGCCGTCCGCTCCCGGCGCTCCCACTGCTCGCGCACGTACGCGCGGTCCACCCGCCGCCACCGCATGCCGCGCGCGGCGGGGAACCACAGGCCGTCGAGGACCTTGAACGCGCTGCCGGTGCCACCGGTGCCCTTGGCCGTTCCGTTCGGGCTGTTCGCACTGTTCGCACTGTTCGCACTGTTCGCACCGGGCGGGCCGTTCGTTCCGCTCACGCCGTTCGTTCCGTCCGCGCCGGACGGGCGCAGGGCGTCGGCCGTGTGCCGGGCGCCGAGGGCACGCAGGGCGTTCGCCCAGGCTCCGTACCCCCCGACGCCGGGAAACAGCGGTATCTCCGCCAGGACCGGCGCCTCTTCCCGGACGCGCGCCGCGCCGGGCGCTGCCGTACGTTTCCGGGCTCCCCCGCGCGATACCACTCGGCCCCCCAGTCCTCCGGCCACCGTCCCGGGCGGGCCCGATGCGGCGCGGACCTGCGCGGCGCGGACCTGCGAAGGGTTCGCCCGTGGAAGAGGGCGACAACGTGGCGGAACTCCCATTGCAGCAGAAGCGGCCACACCCCCGCGCCCCGTTCGGAGCAACCCGGCTTCCCGGCTGACCGGGGCCGACGGGCCGCGGCGGCGGGGCGTTCGCCGTACGGGGGAGGGGGCGTTCGGCCGGGGCCCCGTCGCCGTGGGAGGAGGGTCGTTTCGGCAGGGTGGGGGTGATGGGTGATGGGTGAACGAGGGGCGGGGGCCAGGGCCGTGGGGCAGTGCGCTCCATGGACCTCCGTGCGTCCGGATGTCCTGAATCTTCCAGCGGAGCTCCGCGCGTCCGGCGGATGTCCCGAATCTTCCAGCGGGCCCCCGTGTGTCCGGCGGACGTCCCGAGCCTTCCAGCGGACCTCCGCGCCTCCCCGGCCCTGGCGGACTCAGCCCGCCGCCCCCACCACCCACTCGTAAGCCGCCTGCGCCGTGAACTCCGCCTGCCCGCCCGCGAACAGCAGCCCCGCCCGTGCGAACGCCGGGTCGTCCACCGTCCCGGGCACGTACGGGATGGCGACGCACCGCATCCCCGCGCGCCGTGCCGCCTCGGCGCCCGGTGGCGCGTCCTCCAGAACCACGCAGTCGGCCGGCGGCACGTCCAGGCGCCGCGCCGCCTCCAGGAAGACGTCCGGCTCCGGCTTGCCGTGCGCCACCTCCTCCGCCGAGACGTACGTACTGATCAGCGCGTCCAATCCGGTGGCGGCGAGGACCACGGCTATCGCGTTCCGGGAGGAGCCGGAGGCCACCGCCATGGGGTGCCCGGCGGCGTGCAGCCGTTCCACGAACTTGCGCATCTCGGGGAAGACGTCCGTACGGCGGCGCGCCAGCTCAAGGTAGCGGCGGTTCTTGCCGGCCAGCAGCTCGTCCACGGGGGCGTCGATGCCGTGGCGGTCGCGCAGCGTCTCCAGCGTCTCGCGGGTGCCGATGCCGATGAAGGCGGCGTGCTCCTCCCAGGTGAAGTCGGGGACGCCGTATTCGGCCAGCAGCGCGCGCCCCGCCTCGTAGTAGTTCGGCTCGCTGTCCACGAGCGTGCCGTCGAGGTCGAAGAGGACGGGCGGGCGGGAGGTGCCGGAGGCGGGGGCCGGGGCAGCGGGGGAGTCGGGGGAAGGGCTCATGATCCCCAGCATGCCAAGGGCCGGAGGAGTGCGGCAGCACATGGGGGCGGAAGGGGCCTGTGGCACGGGCCGGCGTACGCCCGCCCACTCCGGGCGCGCCTCGCTACTCCGGGCGCGCCCCGCTCCGGACGGGCCGCCGCTTACTTCGGACGGGCCTGCGCCTCGCTCCGGACGGGCCGCCGCTCACTCCGGGCGCGCCCCCGACGCCGTACCCACCGCCTCCACCAGCGGCAGCATCCGGTGCGGCACCCGTTCGCGCAGCGCCACCTCGGTACGGGTCCGCACCACGCCCGGCACCTTGATCAGCCGCTGGATGACGTCCTCCAGATGCGCCGCGTCCCGCGCCACCACGCGGGTGAGCAGGTCCCCGCCCCCGGTCGTGGAGAACGCCTCGATGATCTGCGGCACCTCGGACAGGGCGCCGGCCACCTCCTCCAGATGCCCCTGGGTGACCTCGATGTGGACGAAGGCGAGCACCGGGTGACCGAGGGCGGTGGGAGAGAGCCGGGGGCCGTAGGCCGTGATCACCCCGTCCCGTTCCAGCCGGTCCAGCCGCGCCTGCACCGTGCCGCGGGCCACCCCCAGGATGCGCGCGTACTCGCGCACGCTCGTCCGCGGCTGCTCCAGCAGGAGCCGCAGGATCCGCGCGTCGAGGGCGTCCACGGCCATGATCGAACGGTCTCCTCGCACTCGGGGCGGATCGGGCGGCGCCGGGCCCGGCCCCGGCTGCGTCAAGGGCTCCATCATCGCAGGAGGGGGCGCGCGGTCAGGGGGGAGGCCAGAGCCGAGAGGGGTCGGCCCCGTGCGCGAGTGAGCCGGGGGCCGGCGGTTCCGCCAGGGAAGCGGCCCGGAGGGTGGTGGCCAGGACGGCGCCGTGCGCGGCCGGGCCCCCGGTCGCCCTGGTCTTCGTCCGCGCGTATGCGGCGGTCCGGCGCGGCGGGGGCCATCGGGCCTCCGCCGAGGACGGCATGGCGGGGGCCACTGGGCTTCCGCCGAGGACGGCGCGGCCTCGGGACGGTCCCCTGGGGCACCGGTGACAGCGGTCCACAAGAGCGCGGATGGTGAGCGGGCCCGACCGAACGGTATTGGCAACCATCGGGAAGTGCCCGGAACGCCCGGTGGCGGCCCGAGGTGCCCCGAACGCCCGGCGGCGCCCCGAGGTACCTCAGGGCGCCGCCGCACGTTCCAGGAATCGCCGATCAGGCCCCGGCCAGCCCCGTGCGCGAGGGGTGCAGCAGAGGCGCCGCCAGCTCGGCGAGCGCCCGTTCCAGATCGTGCAGGTGCGCCAGGGCCCGCTCGGCGCCCGGGTGGTGCTGCGGCGCGGCCGAGGCGGGCCCGTCCGCGGGGACGGCGGTCCCGGCCGCCGGGACGAGGGCGGACACCGCGGCCTCGACCCGCCGGCAGGCGGCGGTCAGCCGGGCGTCGTGCGAGGCGGCGGGGTCGGTGGCCACCGCCGCCAGGCCGCGTGCCTGACGCACGCACTCGTCGAGGTGGACCAGGACCCGCCGGGCCCGCTCGCGGCGCTCCCGCAGCGGGTTGAGCGGGTGCAGCAGCGGAGCCAGGGAGAGCCGGACCCGGCCGAGGAGGAGTTCCAGTTCGGCGATGTGCGGCGCGGGGTCGGCGGACTCCTCCCCGGCCAGCCGCCGCGCCGACGCGGCCGTGCAGTGCCGGACGGCCAGCAGGGCGCGCCGGATCCAGGCGTCGGTGGTGGCGTGCGTCGTGACGGGCAGTACCACGGCGACGGCCACCGCCGCCCCCAGCGCGCCCACGAGCGTCTGCTCCAGGCGCAGGCCCAGCAGCCCGGGGTGGAGGACGCCGAGCAGCCCGTACAGCAGCCCCGCCATGACCGTGACGAAGAACATCATCCAGCTGTACGACGGCCCGGCCGTGTAGAAGATCCCGAACACGCAGACCGCGACGAGGACGGCGGTCGGCACGGGCGCCCCGTGCAGGGGCACGGCGACCAGCAGGCCCACACTGATGCCCGCCAGCGTGCCGACCACCCGGCGGAAGCCGCGGACCAGGGTCTCGCCGCGGGAAGCGGTGTTGACGAAGATCCACCACGCCGTGCCGACCGCCCAGTACCAGCGCTCGTCGGACACCGCCTGCCCCACGACGAGCGCCAGCGCGCCGGCGACGGTGTTCTGGACGGCGAGCCGGGTGGTGGGGCGGGCCAGGCCGCGGGCCGCGAGCGGCGCGGGGACCGCCGTCGGCGGCATACGGCGCTCGTAACACCACAGGCCGAAGCGGACGAACGAGGAGGCGGCCAGCGCGAGGGCCGTAGCCCCGTACAACTCGGGCAGCTGACCCGGCACGGCGTGGAGGAACTGCGCCATGAAGAAGGTCATGAACGCGAAGATCCCCAGCGACTGGCCGCGCGGACCCCAGCGGCGCGCGTACACCCCGGCGAAGACGATGAGGAGGAAAGCCGCGTCGCGTGCCAACGGAAGGCCGTGCAGCACCGTGGCGAGCGCGAGCACGGGGAACCCCACGACGGGCAGCAGCGCGGTGGTGAGCGCCTGGCCGCGAACGGTGGCGTCCCCCACCGTGAACAGGGCGAGCAACGCGGCCAGCCCACCGGCGACGGCCGCCACCAGCGACTGACCGGCCGCCCCCGAAACGGCCACGGCCGACCCGATGCCGAGAACCGCGCGCGCCGCACCGCGCAGCCGCACCCGCCCCGGATCGGGAGCCACGAACATCCTCTTCAGCACGTCTCCCTGTGCCCTCCGTCCCTGTGCACGAAAAAGGCGCCGCGGAATCCGCAGCGCCATTGACAGGATCATGAGAGCATCCGAGCACCCCCTGGCTCAACAGTTGCCGGATGCGCTGTGCCATTGGCCCAATCCCCCGGGCGCGGCATCGGCGCGGAGCGGGCCAACGGACCACACTCCGGGGGCATCCCCGGCCGTCGGCCGCGCATCGGGCCATCGCGCCCGCGACGCCCGCCCCGGAGCCGGGGGCAGCGGCAGGGCCGCGTTCACACCGTCCGTCCACCGGGCCGTCGCGCCCGCGATGCCCGTCCCGGAGCCGGGGACAGCGGCAGGGCCGGGTCCGCACCGTCCGACCACCAAGGCCATCGCGCCCGCGACGTACACCCCGGAGCCGTCGGCAGCCGCACGACCGGGCCCACACCGCCCGCCCACCGGGCCTCCGCGCGCCGCCGGGCCACGGGGCGACCGCGCCGCCGCGTCACCGCGTCGCCGGCCCCCGTCACACGCCCCTTCGGACGACCGCCCGCCTCACACCCGCGGCGCAGGCACGGCGGGATCCGGCCGCCGTCCCTCCTGCCGGACCTGGGTGCCGAGGACGGACAGCAGCCGCAGTTTGCCCGCGCTCTCGCCGCCGGGCGCGGCGGTGTGGGCGACGATGCGGACGTCGCTGCCCGGCACGGTCAGCACGTCGCAGTCCAGGACCAGCGGTCCGACCTCCGGGTGGTGGACCGTCTTGGTGCTCGCCACGTGGTCCCGCACCACGTACGCGTCCCACAGCGTGGCGAACCGCGCACTCGTGTCGCGCAACACGGCCACCAGCGCGTGCAGCCTCGGGTCCGCGGGGTAGCGGCCGGCCGCGGTCCGCAGGTCGGCCACCACGGCGCTCTCGAACAGCGCCTCCTGCTCGGGGGTGTGGACCACCCGCTCGGGCCTCCCCGTGAAGTGGCGCCAGACGACGTTCCGTTCCCGGTCGGTCAGCGCCGACGGGTCGCCGAACACGGCCGCGTACAGCCGGTTCCAGACGATCAGCGTCCAGGCGGCGTCGTACACGGCCAGCGGCGTGCCGTCCAACTGGTCGAGCAGCCGCTGCACGCCGGGCGTGAGGTGGGACGGCATCCACGCGTCCCCCGGGGCGGCGCGCCCGGCCAGCGCGAACAGGTGCCGGCGCTCGGCCTCCGCGAGCCGCAGCGCCCGCGCCAGCGCCGTCAGGACCTGTGCGGACGGCGAGGTGGCCCGCCCCTGTTCCAGCCGCACGACGTAGTCCACGGAGACGCCCGACAGCAGCGCCAGTTCCTCGCGCCGCAGCCCCACCGCGCGGCGTCCGCGCCCGGCGGGCAGCCCCACCTCGTCCGGTGAGAGCCGCTCCCGCCAGCGGCGCAGCGCCGCGCCCAGCCGCCCGTCTTCCGCCCCACCGTGCGCACGCCCGCTCATCACCCCAGTATCGGCCGGGGCCGCGTCCCGGTCCTGGTACCGCCGTTCCCAGGAAGAACCGGGCACTCCATGGGCACCGCGCCCGGCCGCAGGCTGGTGCCCATGACGACCACACTGATCACCGGCGCCGGCCGGGGGCTCGGCCTGGAGAGCGCGCGGGAGCTGGTCCGGGCGGGCCACCGCGTCTACCTCGGGGCGCGGGATCCGGCCCGCGGCGCGGCGGCGGCCCGCGCCACCGGCGGCCGGGTGCTGCCCCTCGATGTCACCAGCGACGCGTCCGTACGGGCCGCCGCCGATCGCCTCCGCGAAGAGGCGGGCCACCTCGACGTCCTGGTCAACAACGCGGGGATCGCCGGCCCCGGCGGCCCGCCGGACACCGTCACGGCCGCCGACCTCGAAGAGGTGTACGCCACCAACGTCTTCGGCCCGGTCCGGGTCCTGCACGCCTTCCTGCCGCTGCTGCGGGCCGGTGACGGCACGCCCGTCGTGGTCAACGTCAGCAGCGGTCTCGGATCGCTGGCGGTGGCCGCCGAGCCGGAACGCCTTGGCTCTTGGGTGCCCGACTGGATCCCGGTCCTGCCGTACGCCTCCTCGAAGGCCGCGCTGAACATGGTCACGGTGCAGTACGCGCACGCGTATCCGGACCTCAGGATCAACGCCGTCGACCCGGGCTTCACGGCCACCGACCTCAACGGCCACACCGGCACGCGGACCGTGGCCGAGGGCGCCGAGATCATCGTCCGGATGGCCCGGATCGGCCCCGACGGCCCCACCGGCACCTTCGTGTCGTCCGCCGGCGCCGTTCCCTGGTGATCCCACCAACCCCATCCCTTTTCCGGCTCACGCCCTTGCTCACGCCTCCCGCACACGCCCCTCGGAGGAACCCGTGCCCCCGTCCCGCCACGTCGCCCTCGTCCTGGACTTCGTCTGCGTCCAGAGCTACCAGGCGTTCACCCGGCTCGTCCGGGCCGCCGACCGCCACCGCGCCGAAGGGGGCGCGGTGGACATCACCTTCCTGCCCTTCCAGCTCAGGCCCGAGGCCGGCCGGGAAGGGGAACCGCTCTTCGAGCTCCACAAGAGGGAACGCGGCGAGGCCACCGCCCGTGCCATCGCCGCCGACACCACCCACGGCGCGGAGGACGGCCTGACGCTCGACCTCCGTTCCGCCGTCTTCGTCAACACCTTCGACGCCCACCGCCTCCTCGCGCACGCGGCGGCACAGGGACGCGGGGAACGGATGGCCGAGCGGCTCTTCCGCGCCTATTACGCCGACGGGCTGCACCTCGCCGACCCGGCCACGCTGACCCGCCTCGCCACCGAGGCGGACGTCGACACGGACGGCCTGACGGACGAACGCGGGGCCGACCGGCTGCGGGCGGACCTGCGGCACGTCCGCGAACTCGGCATCACCACGCCCCCGGCCTTCCGCTTCGGGGACGGCGACCTGATCGAGGGGGAACGTTCCCAGGAGGAACTGCTCGCGGCGCTGCGGGCGGAACGAGGGGACGTGCTCCCGGCCGTTTGACGGGACGACGGCTGATCCGGACGTGTGATGGGACGACGGCCGGGGACGAGGCCCGCCCCACCCCACCCCACCACCCGCACCCGACGAGCCTTGGAAACGGAGACGCCCCGGCCGTTCGCCACCGACGGCAGGTCCTCCGCCCGCGGGTGCTGTTAGCGTCGCCCCCGTACGAACACAGGGCGGACGAAGGGCAGGCCAGTGGGCACGAGCGGCAGCGGGCGGCGCGCGTACATCGGATCGTTCACGTCGGAGGGCGGGCGCGGCATCACCACGGCGGACGTCGACCCGGACTCGGGCGCCCTCACCCCCGTGCACTCCACCGACGCGGTAGCCGACCCGTCCTACCTGGCCCCGTCCGCCGACGGCCGGTTCCTCTACGCCGTCAGCGAGCGGGACGAGGGCCGGGCCGCCGCCTTCGCGCTCACCCCTGGCGGGCCGGAACTCCTCGCCCCCGCCGTCGCCGTGGGCGGCGCCGCGCCCACCCACCTCACGCTGTGGTCCGGGCACCTGCTGACCGCCAACTACGGTTCCGGCAGCGTCACCGCCCTCCCCGTCCGCCCGGACGGCGCGCTCGCCGAGCCGGTCGCCGTCCTCCGGCACGAGGGCAGCGGCCCGAACCCCGACCGCCAGGGAGAGCCCCACGCGCACGCGGTGCTGCCCGACCCCTCCGGCCGCTGGCTGCTGAGCGTGGACCTGGGCACGGACTCCGTGCGCAGTTGCGTGTGGGACGAGGCCGAGGGGACGTTGGCGGTCCGTAACGAGGCACGCCTGCGGCCCGGAAGCGGGCCGCGCCACCTGGCCTTCCACCCGGACGGCGAGCACGCGTACGTCGTCAACGAGCTGGAGCCCACGGTCACCGCCTGCCGCTGGGACGCGTCGACGGGCACCCTGACGCCGCTGCGCGAGACGGGGCTGCTGCCCGAGGACAGCGAGGGCGTGGTCGTCGGGACCTATCCCTCGGAGGTGGTGGTCTCTCCGGACGGCCGGTTCCTCTGGACCGCCAACCGGGGCCACGACAGCGTCTCCGTACTGACGCTCGGCGGCAGCGGCGAGAAGCCCGCCTTGGTGACGACGGTGCCGTGCGGCGGGCACTGGCCCCGTGACCTGGCCCTGCACCCCGACGGCAGGCACCTGTACGTCGCGAACCAGCGGTCCGGCGACGTCACCTGGTTCGCCGTCGACCCGGAGACGGGGGTACCGGCGCACACCGGCGGCATCGAGGCCCCGGGGGCGTCCTGCGTGGTCTTCGCGTAGCCGGTTTCGGGAGGGCGCGGCCGTCTTCGTACGGCCGCCGCTAACGACACAGTGGGTGGGCCGGCACCACGTTGGGGGCCCCCCAGCAGGGGCAGGAGGCCACCCCCGGGGGAGCCGCGGGGCG